>DAIOGM010000067.1:6035-6526 GCA_036745215.1 Gemmataceae bacterium | reverse complement strand
GCCAACTCTACGACAACGGCTTCATCGCTGCCACAATGCGAGCCGGCGCCTTCGCGAACAACTTTTCGTATTCCTTGCACGTCGGCGCCAGGCGCACCTGCACCTTGTCGGCGTGCCCCTTCGCGATGTCGCTCAATTGATGATTCGTGAACGGATTGCGAAAGCGATCAAACGTCTCATCCGCGAACGACGCCACCAGGTCGAGGCGATACGCGAGCGTCGGCACCGTCTCCTCGTACATCAAATCGCGAATCCAGCGCGCGGCCGCCTTGTTCGCAAGAAGATTCTGCACCGTGTCGAACTGGCCAAAAAACTTGCCGACCATCGCCGTGTGCGTGCCGTTGAGGATGCGCACCTTGCGCAAGAAATACGGCGCGATGTCATCGGCGACGCGCAGCGCCGGATGATCGAAGAGCGCCGCCGTTTTGTGCTTGGGCCGTTCGAGCGCCCACAGATAATACGGCTCCGCGCAGATCAACAGCGGATCTTTC
>DAIOGM010000067.1:0-6025 GCA_036745215.1 Gemmataceae bacterium | reverse complement strand
AGGCTCCGGCATGGTTACGATGCAATCGACGAGGCTATTGAGCCAGGTGCAATCGTCCTTCACCCACGCGCGAAACGCGTCCGGCAAGCCCCACGTCTGGCTCTGTTCGCAAATGAGCGCCGTCAGCTTGTCGGCGTTGCGTTCGATCAATTCGCACGGCAACATGATCGGCGGTGAGCCTTTCGCTTGAAAACGTGCCCACAGCACCTGCGTCAACTTCGCCGGCAGCGTCTCCGGCGGCGTCGTGATCTTGTCCTTCGCATCGAGCACGTAGCCCGATTCGGTCGCGTTGGTGACGATGTAACGCAAGTCCGGCGACTTCGCGAACGTCAATACCTCGCGCCATTGCTTGTCGCTCGTCAAGACGCGGCTGATCGATTGCACGCGTTCGTAGCGCTGCACGAGTTCGCCGTCGGCGTAGCCACGGACGAGGACCTGGTAGCCGTCGGCGCTGCTGTTGAGCAACTCGGATCGTTGATCGGGCGCACGCTGCACGACGACGATGCGGCCGACGGCCTGGCCGGCTTCGTTCGCTTGATGGACGAAGCGGTCGATGAACGCGCGCAGGAATCGGCCGGCGCCGAATTGCAGGATGGTTTCGGGAAACGCCATATTATTGCAATCATCCAAGCCCCGGGATGAGGTACTCCGAATCCCGGGGGTCTACTGTGCAAAAACCCCCGGGATTCGGAGTACCTCATCCCGGGGCTTGGGTGGATATCATTTCAACGTCTGCAAATACGCGATCAAATCCACAAACTCCCGCCGGCTTAAGCTCGCCTCCTGCCCCTCCGGCATCACCGATATCTTCGATACGCTGCGGCTCTCGATATCACTTTTAGGGACGCGCTCGTCCTTGTCGAGATTCATGATGCGCAACAACTTGCCGTCGTCCTTGACCAAACCAGTGATGATCTTGCCGTTCTTGAGCTCAATCTGTTCGACTTCCCAGCCGGTCTTGATGATCTTCGATGGATACAAGAGCGATTCGATCAAGTAATCGACCTTCTGCGTCGCGATGCCCTTGAGCGACGGCGCCAAAAGTGTCGTCGCGGTCGCCGTCGTGTGGCACTTGGTGCACGCGTTGCGCTCGAAGACTTGCAGCCCCATCGCGGCCCGTTTGGTGCGGTCGCCGGCGGGCATGGCGTCGAGTTCCTTGAGGGCGAGCTTGGTGAGGTCTTCCTTGCTAATGGTGACGTCCTTGGGATCAATGACGGCCGACGGGATTTTCAGGTCACGCAAGACGTGCACGATGTCGTTGCCCGCGTTCTTGTCTTTGCTTATGAGGTCCGGCATCTTGGTAACCAGTTTGTCGGCCAGTTCGATGTCATCCTTGAACTTTCGCCACCAGCGCACGGATTCAAGGCGAACGAACGGGTCCGCATGGTCGAGCAGCTTTTCCCACGACTTCCCGTCCGGCTTGGCCTCGACGCGGGCGATAGTCGACAGGTAATCGATCGTATCCTCAAACTTCGTCTGCGGATTCAGCACGTTCGGCCACAATCCGTCTGCCAGCGATGCCGCCTTCGGCCCAAAACGCCGCGCCAGCGCGTGCGCCGCCTCCTTGAGCTGGTGATTATTGGAACGCAGTTGTCCTTCGATTTGCTTCAACGCGAACGGCGTCGGGCCTTCGCTTTCGAGGAACTCGAAGATCACCAGTTGATCGGCCGGCGACGCGATTTTGAGCGAGCCCTTCTCGACGGCTTCGATGAGCCGTTTGCCCGCGGCGGCGCCGAGCTTGTTATTGAGGCCGCCCGCCTTCGCTTTCAAAACGAGCACCGCCCTGGCCACCGTCGCCGTCGGCAAATCGTCGCGCGCGATCAGCTTCTCGAGCGCCGGCACAATGGACGCGTCGCCATCGAGCTGCGCGACCGTGAGCAGCAATTGATGATCGAGCTTGCCCGGATTTTCGAGCGCCTTTGCGAGTGCTTCGAGGGCCGCTTTTTTGGTCGGGAAATTCTCGTAGCATGCAATGTCGATGGCAATAAGGCCGGCGAGGCGCACGTCTGCGTCGGCCGCTGAGAGCAGATTCGTGATTGACTTTTCGTCTGCGACTTTGGCTAAGTGCCATGCAGATTCATAGCGAAGGTGAGCGTCATTTGCCGCGCCTTGTTTCAACGCGACAATCAACTCATCACTGATTCTTTCTCTAGATGAAAGCAACCGTGAGATTTCTAGTCGAACGACCGGCTCAACCTTTCCATCAATTTGGATTTCAGGGAATTCTAGATCAGTGCCAAGCCGCCGTACAAGACTTAACGCCAATCTCTTGACCTTCCAGTCCTGATTATCGACTCCTGCCAACATACACCGCTTCGAATCCGCGGTGCCGATACGCGCCAACGTCCAAATTGCATTCGCGGCAGCCAAAGGCTCTGTGGATTTGGATGCGAGTTTTGCGACTTTCAGATTCAATTCGCGGCGGGCTAGCACATCAACGGCCTTCTCGCGCACCAAATGACTCGGCGACCCCAGCGCACTGATCGCGTAATCATCATCCTTCCACTCCGCCGCATCCAGCTTGTGCTTCACCACCGGACGATCCTTGCCCACGTACTTCAAACGCCAGATGCGGCCCGTCATGTCGCTCTCGTCGTCGCGGCCGTACCAGTCGGCGATCAGCAAACTGCCGTCTTGATCGAGAATGATGTGCGCGGGCCGAAAGTGCGGGTCCTTGCACCAGACGAGCGGCTCGCGTTTCGTGATGTTGTTGCGTTCGTCCGGGACGAAGCGGAAGATGCCGCGGTTCGGCCCCGCGTAGCCGTGCGCGCCCCAGTTGCACAGGAAGAGATTGCCCTGATACTCCTGGGGATAGGCGGCCGCGTAATAGCGCATGAGCTGCGTGTGCGCCCCGCGGTGCAGCTCCTCGCACGGCGGCGCCAGGGGGCTGTTGCCCGCGAGCCAATCGTTGCCGACGCCGGGCCGGCTGTAGCAATGATAATCGACGCCTTCGATGACGCGCACGAGCCGATTCGGATTGCCTTCGCCGTTGGAGAGGAGCCAGAGTTGGCCGAACGGATCGTACTCGAAGGAGTAGGGGACGCGCAGGCCGTGCACTAAACGCTCCATCTTGGTGCCGTCGAGATTCATGCGGACGATGATGCCGGACGAGCCGCGGCCGGAGGTTTTTTCTTTCTCGGGGCCCTGGAGGTTGATGGGGTGATTGCCGACGCTCATGTAGAGTTTGCCGTCGGGGCCCCATTCGAGGACGAACATGCCGAAGGGGTTCCAGGCCTTGTTGAGGTCGGTGACGATGGTTTTTTTGTTGGTGGCGAGGGGCTTGGGTTTGGGCACATCGTTGGGTTGATCTAAATGGAAGGCGAGCGTCGGGGCGTAAGCCCGACGTGGGGACGACGGTGACGACGACGCAAACTCCCACGTCGGGCTTACGCCCCGACGCTCGCCGACCTTCTTTTCGCCGTTCGCTTCCGGCAAATCGTATCGATATAGGTAATTGTTCGCTGTCAACCAAAGCGACGATCCCTTCACCGCGATCCCCATCACCGGATCGTCAAACCCATCCGCAATCAACACGCGTTTGAATCCGCCCTTGCCATCCGGATCGAGCCGCACGACCGGGTTTGCGAACGGCTTGATCGGCGAGCCCTTCGGTCCATAGCGATACGTGTGGCTCTCGCTGACGATGATGCGGCCCCGCTCGTCCATCACCATCGTGATCGGATTGATGACGAGCGGATCGGCCGCGACGAGTTCAATTTCAAAATCCTTCGGCACCACGAAATGCTTGATCTGCTCCTCCGGCGTCAATCGTCCTTTGACCGGCACGGTTTCGTTCGTGTCATAACCAAACTGCCCGCCGCCTTTTTTGCCTTTGCCTTTGCCCTGGGCGAACGTCGAGAGGTTCCACGGCGCGATCGACGGATCGCCGAGCACGATGGCGTTCGCCCAGGCGGCGTCGTCGAAACTCGCCGTCATCCAATTCGCGCCGGCGTTGCGCGTGATCTTGGTTTTCTCGTCCGTGACGATCATCAGCTCTTTTTTGTCCTCTGTCGTGACGCGTAGCCTGGCGATGGCGCCCGCGACGCCGCCCGCGTTGGTTGCCCGGATGGCGAGCACATTTTTGCCGACGACGAGATGCTTGGCGACGTCGTAATTCTCGACGCCTTCCCATTGCTTGTCGGACCCGACACTGACACCGTTGACGTACGCGGTGTAGGCGTTATCGGCCGTGATCCACAACTCCGCCGCTTGCGGCTTAGCATTAAGTGTGAAGGTCAAACGCAAATAGCGCGGCTCATTGTTCTGCGCGACGGAGTTGGCGTTCGCTTCATCCCAGATCCAGGCCGCGTCGCCCCAGCCGGTTTGCGCCGACCCTTGTGCGAGGCTCCAGGAAGCGACGACAACGCCGAAGAAGCCGCAAAGGGCAATGAGTTTTTTCATGTTTCACCGTGGAAGCGGGAGGGCGAGACGAGGGGAATCTTAGCAAGTTTGGCGGGGAGGCCCAAAGGAAATGCGAGCGTTTGACTCTCCAGCCTGAAAGGCTGGGATATTACAGCCCAGGGCAACGCCCTGGGGTACGTGACCCATAACAGACAACGCCCTGAAAGGGCAAAACAAAACGTGGACGCGGGTTATTGCGCCCTTTCAGGGCTTTCAATTCGAATGCGCGTTTACCCAGGGCGTTGCCCTGGGCTATGTTATTCGGCCCCTTCAGGGCCAATATCGGACGGACACGTTTCGGATGGCGACACTGTTTTTGATTTGCGTTCGCCGAGCATGCGCCGAGCATGTGCTTTTGGGCGAACGGTTGTGTTGGCCGTAATGTAAATCGAACGCCTCGTTCTCGTTGCGGAGACCGCCATGCAGGACGCCCACGATCCCTATGCCG
This sequence comes from Gemmataceae bacterium, assembly GCA_036745215.1. Taxonomy (GTDB): domain Bacteria; phylum Planctomycetota; class Planctomycetia; order Gemmatales; family Gemmataceae; genus SIAQ01. The sequence goes on along the minus strand of DAIOGM010000067.1, from coordinate 1,176 downwards.
CCCTCAGGCATCCCAGCTATTGCTTGCTCCTTTCCAGCAACGTCCTCGCGGCCACGGCCGCGGAGATGCAGTTCGCGGCGGCGGAGTGGGAACTTTATGAACGCACGGGGTTGCCGGAGTACCTCGGCTACGGCGGACTGGCGCAGTTTCTGCCGGTGCTGCTCTTCGGCTTGCTCGCGGGGCAAGCGGCGGATGTGTTCAATCGCAAATACCTCTTGATGATCGCTCATGTCCTGATGCTGTTGGCGTCGGTCGGCTTGACGCTTGTGTCGCTCAACGATTGGCCGGCGGAGGTCATCTTCGTGTTCATGGCGCTCGCGGGGTGCAGCCGGGCGCTGGGCATGCCGGCGCGATCGTCGCTCATTCCGCTGGTGGTGCCGCTCGACTTGGTCGGCAATGCGGTGACGTGGACCTCGACCGGCTGGCAGGTGGCGCGCGTATCCGGCTCGGCGCTCGGCGGGCTCGTCATTGCCTTGACCGAGCGGCCGGCCGACGTTTATCAGATCACCGCGGTCGGCTTGCTGGTGTGCGCCGGCGCCGTCGCGTTCATGCGGCCACGCGTCGTCGAGCGAATGAGCGAGCCGCGATCGCTGGCGACGTTGCTCGCGGGCATTCGCTTCGTCTGGCGGACGGACCTGCTCCTGGCGGCGATCACGCTCGATCTGTTCGCGGTGCTCCTCGGCGGGGCGTCGGCATTGTTGCCGCTTTATGCGAAGGAGATTCTCCACGTCGGCCCGACCGAGTTCGGCTGGCTGCGCGCGGCGGAGGCGATCGGCGCGTTCGGGGCCGCGCAGTGCGCTGGCTGCACCGTCATCGCTATATCGATGAGCGCGCGGCCGAAGAGCGAAGCGATCCGACGATGGTGTCCGTCGCTCACTGGGGCCGCCTCGTGGCATCATGGGGTCCTCGCGCACCGGGCGCCGATGCAACGGCCGGGGCGTGCGCTGTTGTGGTCCGTCGCGGGGTTCGGCATCACGATCATCGTGTTTGGCCTATCCAAATACTTCGCGCTGTCGTTCGTCATGCTGGCGTTGATGGGAGCGCTCGACAACGTCAGCGTTGTCATTCGCGGCACGCTCATGCAAATGTTGACGCCGGATGATATGCGTGGCCGGGTCGCGGCGGTCAATTCGATCTTCATCAGCTCGACGAATCAGCTGGGGGCGTTCGAATCGG
>DAIOGM010000066.1:15176-22958 GCA_036745215.1 Gemmataceae bacterium | reverse complement strand
AGAACCATGGCCCCCATGGCACACAGGATCAGCAGCAGGGGCCGGGCGATCGACGGACGGAGCCGCTTCGCCCAGAACATGTACCACACCAGAAACCACGCGAAAAAGAACAGATTGCTGAACTGCTGCAGGATCGAAAGCGCTGGCGAGATGCCCTGATTATTCAGCATGCCTTCGTTCTGTAACGTACCTAAGCTCAGTCCGATCGCGCCCAACGCCGCCGGCACGAGGTAGACCAGAACGTGTCTCGGAGCGAACCGTCCGAGGGGCGAAGGCAACGTCCTCCGGAAGAACCAACCGTAACCCACGAGGAAGCAAGTGAAACCGAGGGTGAGGAGGGCGTGCGCGGGCAAAAGCCGATCCCGCTCGCGGACCTCGAAACACTTTTAGTACGATTCAGTTATTTGTTGTGCGATTTTCTTGAGATCCAGGAGATCGACATCAATCCCCTGCTAGCGAGTCCGGACGGTTTGATCGCCCTGGACGCGCGTGTCGTGCTCGCAGCGCCGGATCAGCCGAAGCCGCAGTTGACGATTGAGCCGTATCCGAATCAGCTTACCACTTCATGGACGTTGAAAGACGCCACGCCGATCATCGTTCGCGCCATTCGACCGGAGGACGAGCCGCTCATCACACGCTTGCACAGCACGCTTTCAGAACAATCGATTCGCTTTCGCTTCTTCAGCATGGTCAAGACGCTGTCGCGCGAAAGCCTGATTCGGCTCTGCCACCTCGATTACAGCCGCGAGATGGCGCTGGTCGCCGAGCGCAACGGTGCGTTGCTGGGCGTGTCGCGCTATTACATGAATCCGCAGACGCAGAGCGCGGAATTCGCGATCGTCGTCAGCGATGCCTGTCAAGGACAGGGCCTGGGCGATCATTTGATGCGGCGCTTGATCGTGGTGGCGCGCGAACGCGGCGTCAAACAGCTTACCGGTTCGGTTTTGCGCGAGAATCATCGGATGCTGGCGCTCGCGAAAGAGTTGGGGTTTCGCGAAGGGAAATCGGGCGAAGCGGGCGTCGCGCAGGTGGTGCTGGATTTGTGATTGCGATGTGGTAACCTGTTTGGCGAGCCACGGGGTTTATCCCCGTGGTAAGGACATCCATTCCACGGGGATAAACCCCGTGGCTCGCAAGATTCGAGGTCTTCAATGGTTCGACGATTGGTATCGGCCTGGTGTTTCACCCTAATCCTCACCACGGCCGCGTTCGCCCAGGACACCCTCTGGACGCCGCAGCACGTCGCGAAGCTGCGCGTCGTCACGGAAGCCGTGATCGCGCCGGACGGCACGCAGGTCGCGTATGTCTTGAGCGTGCCGCGCGATCTTTCGAAGGAAAAGGACGGCGGCTCGTGGACCGAGCTGCACGTCGTCGATACCAAGGGCAACTCGACCCCGTTCATCACCGGGCCGGTCAACGTCGGCTCGATCACCTGGACGCCGGACGGCAAGCAAATCGCCTTCCTGGCGAAGCGCGACAAGGATGAACACAAATCCCTTTACGCCATCGGCTCCAAGGGCGGCGAGGCGCGCAAGCTCGTCGTCCATGGCACGGACATCCAGGGCTACAGCTTTTCCGGCGACGGCAGCACGGTCGCGTTCCTGGCGACGGAGCCGACGCCCGCGGCCAAGAAGAAGGCCCTCGATCAGGGTTTTAGCCAGGAGATTTACGAAGAGGACACCCCGTTCGTTCGCGTGTGGATTGCCGCCGTCCAAGCCGCCCCCCAGGGGGGCGACTTGGGGACGATGCTGAAACTGAAAGGCAGCGCGTCGGAGCTGCACTTCAATCCGAAGGAAAACAAGATCGCCGTCGCGCTGGCGCCGACGCCGGGCATCGACGATCACATCATGTTTCGCAAGGTGCACATCGTCGATCTCGCGACCGGCAAAGCGACCAACCTCAACAACCCCGGCAAGCTCGGCCAGCTCGGCTGGTCGCCGGATGGCAAGAAGCTCGCGATGATCACGGGGGCGGATAAACATGATCCGAAGGAAGGTCGGCTATGGGTCCATGATGGGAATAACTGGAGCGACTGGTCAAAATTGCAAGAAGATCCCGTCGAGTCAATCGCTTGGATTACACAAGAAAACGTCGAATGGCTTGGCTCTCGCGGAGTTTCCTCTGTATATGGGGGCGCAACGAGCCGAACTTCAAGCCTAGTTTCAATCGAGACAAACCCGATATTCCTAAACATTAGCGCCTCGAGGAGCGGCGAAGTGCTTGGGATGATCGGAAATTCCAAACACCATCCGCCAGAAGTGTTTGTGCTCGGGCCTGCCGAACGAGCCTTTTATCCGCGCCGCCTCACCAACAGCAATCCCTGGCTCAAAGAGATGAAGTTCGCCAAACAGGAGGTCATCAAGTACAAAGCCAAAGACGGCCTCGAACTCGAAGGCATTCTCATCCGCCCGCTCAACGAAGAAAAAGGCAAACGCTACCCGCTCGTCCTCACCGTGCACGGCGGACCCGAAGCGCATTACTCCAACGGCTGGCTGACGATGTATCACTCGCTCGGCCAGGTCGCCGCCGCCAGGGGCATGGCTGTCTTCTATCCCAACTATCGCGGCTCCACCGGCTACGGCGTCGAGTTCTCCATGAAGGGCCAAAAGGAAGCCGGCGGCAAGGAGTTCGACGATCTCATCGACGGCGTCGATCATTTGGTGAAGATGGGCCTCGTCGATGACAAGAAAGTCGGCATCACCGGCGGCTCCTACGGCGGCTACGCGACGGCGTGGGGCGCGACCGTTTACTCGCATCGCTTTGCGGCAGGTGTCATGTTCGTCGGCATCTCCGATTGGATTTCGTGCAGCGGCACCACCGATATTCCGCAAGAGATGTTCCTGGTGCATCATCGCAAATGGCTCTGGGACGACTGGGATTACTTCGCGAAGGCGAGCCCGATCAAGCACATCGACAAGCACAAGACGCCGCTGCTCATCATGCATGGCAAGGCCGACCCGCGCGTCAATCCGGGGCAATCGCTGGAGTTCTATCGCCATCTGAAGGTTCGCAATCAGGCGCCGGTGCGGCTCGTCCTCTACCCCGGCGAAGGCCACGGCAATCGCCGCGCCGCGTCGAAGCTCGATTACAACTTGCGTTTATTGCAATGGATGGAGCATTACCTGAAGGGCCCCGGCGGCGCGATGCCGGCGATGGAGATCGACTACGGCGTGGCGCCGCCGACGAAGACGAGCGCGAGCTGGGACGATCGCTACCCGCTCGCGACGGCTTACGAGCCCTGGCTCGGCCGCGGGTGTCCGTGTTGCATTGGGTGGTGAATGAAGTTCGTGTTGATGGCTTCGGGCTAGCGATGATATGATTTGGAGTGAGGTTTGCCCGTGAAATTCACCACGTTGATCCCAACCGTTGCAAACGACGGCACTCCATTTGAGGAAAAGTTCTTGCGGCGACTGATCGACCGCTTATGGAAGCCATTCGGCGCGATGTCTGAAGAACGCGAAGTGCATGGAAGATGGACTGACGATGACGGCATGGTCTACCACGACGTCTCCATCAAAATCTCGATCGATTGCGATCGAGGGCGATTGTTCGAGGCTATGCGAGCTGTGAAGAAGGTCGGGAAACGCCTTGGCCAAATCGCGATGTATTTTGAAGTGAGCGGCTACGACGGCGTCCAGAAATTGCGCGTCATTCAAGCGGATTGAAACTGGAGAGCGATAATGTCGGCGAACACGCAATCAAGGTCACGCAGCATCAAAGAGAGGGGATGCCAGTTGTTGGCGTTTGCACGCAAACAGCTAGACCACGGAAGCTCGGGATTCGACCTGTTTCTTGCTTTGTTCGGATCGCGCGGAAAAGCGCGGATGTTGTTTCCGACCAAAAAAGAATGGCTGGCATTCGAACGTAGCGACGAAAACAAGGAACTTCAGAAGTTGATCGAGAATCTGCCGACAAGCAATCAACTGGCATTGAATGGAGACTTCGCTCTGACCTTGCGCCTACCGAAAAGCGTCCACACCGCCTTGACAAAGGAAGCCGCGGCCGAGGGCGTCAGCCTGGATCAACTTTGCTTGTCGAAACTCGTCGCGCAATTGCGAGAGCTCGTCTAAGGAACGCGCAATGTCCTTATTCGATTCGCGGCCAGGGCGCGTATCTATCTTGCTCCTCCTGTTTTGGACCGGCACGCTCGGCGTGGCCTATTTCGGCATCCTTGCTTTCATGATTCTGGTCGTGCCGCAATACGAACGAGCATTCCTCGAGCAACGAGTGCGGCTGCCTTACCTCACGGAATTGGTGATTGCCGTCTCGCGGGGGTGCGTCAAATACTGGTATGTTGCCGCGGTGTTGATCGGCGGCGGTTATTTGTTTGGCGGCGGCCTGCTCGGCGCGTTGCGGCCATCGGAGAAATGGGAACGTCGCTTGTGGCTCGCCTGGCTGTTCCTGGCCGGGACTGCGGCCATCTTTCTATTCGTGGCATGGTTCGCATTGCAAATCCTGCCAGCGATGGATTAGCCTATTGACGCTAGCGCCGATTCGAGCGACAATCGGCTCCACGTTGCAAATCGTTCGAGGAGATTGCGATGCGTGCGCACCTTTCGCGCGGTCTATGGCTCGTCGTCTTTCTCGTTCCCGCGCTCGTGGGCCTCTTGCGCGGCGAGCACCAAAGCACGCCGGACGATCCAGCCGCGCTCCTCGTCAAACAACTCGGCGCCGACGCATTCGCCGTTCGGCAAGATGCTGGTAAGAAGCTGATTGCCCTGGGCGAGAAAGCCGTGCCGGCGCTGCGCAAGGCGGCGACGAGCGACGCTGACGTTGAAATCCGCCGCCGCGCTGATGAACTCCTGCTCGTCATCCTGCCGCCGACGCGAAAAAGCAAATCGATCGGCCTGGACATGGCTCGCATCGACGGCGGCGCCTTTCTGATGGGTTCGTCCGAAGGTGAAAAAAACCGCCGGCCCGATGAGAAACGCCATGGCGTGACGATCAAGTCGCCGTTCTACCTCGGCATTTTCGAGGTGACGCAGGGCGAGTATCAAAAGGTCATGAAGGTTAATCCAAGTACCTTTTCTACCACCGGCGGCGGCCGCAATAGCGTCGGCGCTCAGGACACGAGCCGATTCCCCGTGGAAAACGTGACCTGGTTTGATGCGATCGAATTCTGCAACCAGCTCAGCAAGCTCGACGATTTGCCCCCCTATTACAAGATCGACGACATCAAGCGCCAAGGCGGCGCCATCGGAAGCGCCAAGGTCACGGTCATGGGCGGCAACGGCTATCGGCTGCCCACCGAAGCGGAATGGGAATTCGCGTGCCGGGCCGTCACGGAAGAGCCGTATCATTTCGGCAAATCGGCGACGGGCAAGCTCGTCAATTGCAAGTCGTCCATTATCCCCGGCGGTTACGGTGGCGGTCCGGCCTGGCGCGCATTGGACGTGACGGCCCCGGTCGGCAGCTATCCGGCGAACCACTTCAAGCTTCACGACATGCATGGCAACGTCGGCGAATGGTGCTGGGATTACTACGACAAGGATTACTACGACAACTCGCCGCGCGTCGATCCGTCCGGGCCGGCGAATGGCACGCATCGCGTCAATCGCGGCGGATCGTGGCTTGTCACCGAGGTGAGCTGCCGATCGGCGAGCCGATTCATGCAGCTACCCAGCGAAGTCACCTATACCGTGGGCTTTCGCGTGGCGCGGAATCCATGATTGCAGCCGCTTGCGGCTTAGCGTTCGCGTGGCGCCATGCGAGCGCTAAACGAAAAGGGGACAAATTCCGTGCGGCACCGAACGCCCTGGCTCATCGCCACCGGCGCATTTCTTTTGATCGCCCTTGCCGCCTGGAAATGGTGGCCGCACGAGACGCCCGATCCGTCCACCTTGGCGATGAAGTACAAGGACCACAACATCATCCTCGTCAGCTTCGACGCGCTGCAAGCCGCTCACGTTGGTTCGCTCGGCAATCCACGCAACGCAACTCCGACGCTCGACAAGATCGCCAACCAGGCGTTCAACTTTCGCCATTGTTACTCGGTCGCGTCGTGGACGGTGCCCGCGTCGATGACGTGGTTCACCGGCGTTTATCCGTCCGAGCACGGCATGACGAACAAGTTCGCCGTCTACAAGCCGCCGCTGCAAAAGCTCGCCAACCTCAAGGAACTCGCGCCGCATCTGCTGACGCTCGCCGAAATTATGAAGCACAACGGCTACGCTACCGCCGGCTTCACGGGCAACGCGGGCGTCAGCGGCCTGTTCGGCTACGAGCAAGGCTTTGACGTCTATTACCACGAGCAAGAAAAATTCGGCGGCTTCCACGACAGCGTGCCGCGGGCGATCGAATGGCTGAAGAAAAATCGCCAGCAGAAGTTCTTCCTGTTCCTGCACGGCTACGATTGCCACGGTCAACACAGTCCCGCGGGCGGGTACGACTATCGCTTCGTGGACAAGAATTACGATCGCCGATTCACCGGTTCGGAGCAAGAGCAGGAACTCCTGCGCGAGGAAGGGCTTGATAAAGGTCAATTGACGCTGCGTGACGAGGACGTGCGCTTCTGGCGAGCCATCTACGATGAAAAAATCAACCGCGCCGACGAAATGTTCGCGAAGTTTATGCACGACTTCGACAAGCTCGGCATCACGGACAAGACGCTGTTCGTACTGACCTCCGATCATGGCACCGAGTTCTACGAGCATCGCCGCTTAGATCACGGCTTCACGCTTTACGATGAGCAACTGCACGTGCCGTTGATCGTCAAGCTGCCGGGACAGAGGTCGGGCAAGATGATCGAGGATCGCGTCAGCAGCATCGATGTGATGCCAACCATCCTCGATTTGCTGGATGCCGATGTCCCGGAAAAAGCGCGGAACCAGCTTCGCGGCGTCAGTCTCGCGGCGGCGCTGCGCGGCGAGTCGAGCCGGCGTGATGTCTTTGCCGAGACGGATTACCGGGAATATACCTATAAGCGCGCGATCGTCGCGCCGGATGGCTGGAAGTTGATCGTTACGCTCGAGAACAAGAGCCGGGAGTTGTATCATCTTCCGGATGATCCAGACGAGTTGAAGAACCTCGCGTCGGTGGAAAGCAAGCGTGCCGATGAGTTGGAGGGGCGGCTGTTCGCGCATTTCAAGGCGATCGGGCACGACTTGACGGCGAAACGATGGGAGGTGGGGCTCAATCCGGTGTATACATTCGCGACGAAGAAATAAGTTGCCTGGCGAGCCACGGGGTTTATCCCCGTGGGAAGGATATCCATTCCACGGGGATAAACCCCGTGGCTCGCATTTATGTTCCATCAAGGAGATTTCATGGCCAAACGCATCATCCTTCGCACCGCGGAAGCGCTCGTGGAAGGCGAACTCGATTACCTTTGTGCCGAGCCGGAAATCGTGCTCGGCGAACTCGACGGCCCCGTCGGCGTCGCAATGGCAACGCTTTTAGGCGATCAGGTCAAGGGACACACCAAGGTTTTCGCAATCCTCAATAGCGACGTGCAGGTCAAGCCCGCGACGCTGATGGTCTCGAAGGTCACCGTCCGCGATGCACGCTACACGAACATCCTCATGGGAACCGTGCAGGCGGCCATCGCCAACGGCGTGCTCGACGCCGTGCGGGCCGGCGATATCCCGAAGAAAAAAGCGGAAGAACTCGGCATCATTTATTCCGTATGGCTCGATCCCTCCATATTGAAGGTGCCGCAAGGCAAGATCGATCATGAAGCGTTATTCAAGGTGCATCGCGAGGCGACGGCCAAGGTGATCAAGAAGGCGATGAATGGGGAGCCGACGATTGATTGGTTGCTCAAGAATCAGGACAAAGTGCAGC
>DAIOGM010000066.1:0-15166 GCA_036745215.1 Gemmataceae bacterium | reverse complement strand
CTTCGACCCCACCAATCGCTGCGCTCATGGTGGGGCTTGGGGGAAAAAAACTACCGGCGCCGGCCGAACCCTGGGGCGAGGTATCGGCAGGCGCCGGAAAGTTTGGCGCACGTTTCCCAAACGTGCGCGGTGGCCGGCCGTGGTTCTCCGAGCGAGTCTCTTGCTTCCGGGATTCCGGAAGTTTCTCGTCCCGCGGCCGAGCCGTTCTTGGAAGCCAACCCTTGAGTAAAAGGGGCTCGCGGAAACAACGGATGCCCCACGTTTCCGAAATCGCGGCTTCCCCTGACACCGAAAAAACCGCACCACCTTTCCGTTTGTGGAACGATTCGTCGTCAAAGCTCAAGGTGAGCTTCGCACGACTGCTCGTTCAACCTATGAGTGCACCTGATCCGTTGCCTAGGTTGATGAATGTGCACTATCGCAGGCGTTTGCTCGGCCGAGAAGAGGGCGTCGACTCATGTCTTTGATTGAACGCACCTTCTGGACTTGACCGAGAAAGGACTATCGGGATAATCCCCGACCCCGCATAGGGAGTATTTCTTTGAAAATGGAGAAGATATCGTGAAGCAAATTCAGCTGATCGCGATGGGACTGGCGACGTTGGCGATATTCCATTTTACCCAAACTTCCCAGGCCCATCCTGGCGTGCGTTGGTCGATCGGTTTCAACTTTGGCGTGCCGTTTTATCCGCATCCATATCGCGGCTACGGGTGGGCACCCTATTATTATGGGCCGCCGGCCGTGATATACGAACCCGCGCCGGTGATTGTGCGGCCAGCGCCGATCGTGGTGCAGCAGCCGGCATACGCTTCGCCAGCGCCGAGCGTCGTTCCGACGCCGCCGGCGCCCGTAGTTCGCGCCGTGAATGAAGCGCCGACGTCGTCGCGCGTCGATGCGTTGCTTCCACAGTTGAACGACGCGAAAGAAAGCGTGCGCCGCGACACCGCCATGGACCTTGGCCGCGCCAAGGCGCAAAAGGCGATCGAGCCGCTCATGAATCTGCTCGCGAAAGACTCGAGCCCCGAGGTGCGCGACGCGGCGGCGCGGGCGCTCGGCCTGATCGGCTCGTCACGCAGTCTGAATGCGTTGATTTACGCGGCTCAAGCAGACAACGATCGCGATGTGCGGCACAGTGCACAGTTCTCTGTGGAGATCATTCGTACCAACTTGCGCGGCAACTAATTTGGCGAGCCAAGGGTATACCCCTGTGGAATGGATGCCCGCACCACGGGGATAAACCGGATCAAACCCGTGGCTCGCTAATGGCGCGACTTTTTGCCGAGCTTGCGGCGAAGACGATAGATGTCGCCGCCGTGATGGCTGATCATCAACGCGCCGGCGGCGCCGTAGCGTTCGAAGAGCACGCCGGTCACGTCTTCCTCATCCGGCCAGGGGTATGCGAAGATGACGTCGAAATCGTCCGCATCGAAAGCGAGTTCATCGCGGCCGGCTTCCTCCCCCTTGAGCCAGGCGAAGCCGCGGCCGACGTCAATATGAATCTCGGCGCCGTGCGGGATGAAGCTGCCGCGCAAGAACTCGACCGGCAGTTCGAAATCGTCCGCCAACTTGCGGGCCGCGTCAACAAGCTCCTCCTCAATTTCGATGCCGACGGAATCGAAATCGAGCATCGCCGCCATGCACGCGACGACGCCCAGCCCGCTGCCCCATTCGCAAAAAAGAGCGCCTGGTTTGGCATGAGCCTCAGCCACGACGCGCAGCACGCGATACGCTTGTTCGAGGTTGCTCGACACGAATCCCGGCACTCGGCTCTCGCGCTGCAATTCCTCGATGCGCCGCTCCGCTTCGCGCAGAAAACGCCGCACGTCGCCCGGAATGGGACGGTCATCAACTTCAAAAGCAAGGTCGGAAAGCGGCATGAACAACCATCAAACAGCTTCGGCGAACCGTTAAGTTACCAAACGCAAGGAGGCTCGCCAATTTAATGTCAAGGTTGGAATTTCCGCGCGGAAAAGGGCTGCGTTTCGTTTTTTCGTTTCCAGCACCCCCCGATAGGTGCAACGAAACGAGAAAACATCTCATAATTTAACCTAAATAATTGACAATAAACAAGTTAATTCATTTCTCGTGCCCACGAAAATGCGACCAATCGCAATGTACCTGGACTTGCATGCGCGGAATGCAATTGGTATGCAGCGGCGCTGTCGGTAATTGCTGATATTCATCACTCGTCTCACGATGCGGCGAATCGTCTCGCAGTGAGGGGGGCATCATGCGCAGCGGATTGCTCGGCTTGATCGGTGCAGGCTTGTTCGGCGCGACGACGCTTTTCGCGCAAACGCCGCCAGGTCCGTTTTACGCTGGCTCGGCTCAGCCAATGCCGGTGGGACCAAGACAGGCGACGACCAATTCCAGGCCGAACATGGAATGGGAGCAGCCGACTCTCGATCCGGACCGGCCGCACATTGTTGAACTGCAGCCGAACCAGGACGTGAGCCGATTCTGGTTTCGCACGGAGTATCTGTTGTGGTGGGTGAAGGACGCACAGCTACCGGTGCCGATTGTCACGACCGGTGATCCGACGGTCGGCCTGAACGTGCCGGTCAATACGGCCGGCGCGATCGGTTCACCGGGCACCACGGTGCTCCACGGCGGCAACAGCGCCGGCTTCGGCGCCTTCTCCGGCTTTCGTTTCGTCTTCGGCGGCTGGGCGACCGTCGAGCAACAGATCGGCTGGGAGGCCGGCGGCTTCTTGCTCGAACGCCGCACCAACGTCTTCACCGCCGCCTCGGATGAGTTCGGCAATCCGCCGCTCTACTTCCCCGCCTTCAACGTCACCGCCGGCCAGGAACGCGCGTTGCCGATCGCCGATCCATTGCGTGGCTTCGCCGGCGAGGTGTTCGTCGGCTCGACGCTGGAATTCTGGGGCGCGGAATTCAGCGGCCTGCTCGCGCTGTACCGCCGGCCCGGTTTTGAAGTCGTCGCGCTGGGCGGCTTTCGTTATGCGGACTTGAAGGAAAACTTGCACATCGCCAACAACACGACGGACCTGATGTTGCTCAGCGTCGATTCCGCCAACGACTATTTCGACACGCGCAACCAGTTTTACGGCGGCCAAGTCGGCACACGCGTCTCCTGGCACGACGAATTCTGGACGTTCGACGTCACCGGCAAACTCGCGATCGGCTCGACGCATCAGGTCGTCAACATCTCCGGCGACTTCACGCAGGTTGCGTTACCGGGCGGCCTCGCGCCGACGCCGGGCACGTTCAACAGCGGCATTTACACGCAAACGTCGAACATCGGCCGACGCACCGAAAGCCAGTTCGGCGTGCTGCCGTCGTTGGAAGCGAAGGTCGCGTGCCAGTTGACGCCGCGTTTGCGACTCAGCGTGGGTTACGATTTCATCTACTGGAACCAGGTCGTTCGCCCCGGCAACCAGATGGATCGCAACATCAATCAAACGCAGAGCCCGGTGTTCGCCGGTGGCGTCCTGATCGGCCCGGCGAACCCGGCACCGTTGTTCAATCGCACCGATTTGTGGGCACATGGCGTGAATATGGGGCTTGAGCTGCGGTATTGAACCTGGCCGGAATGACGAATGACGAAGCACGAATGACGAAAGAATGACGAATGCCGAAGTTCGAATGACGAAAGTATGTTAAGGGTAACAAACTCAAAAATCGTATGCATCGTAGGCCTTTCGACATTGGGAATTCGTCATTCTTTCGTCATTCGTGCTTCGTCATTCGTCATTTTGCCGCGGTCATTCGTCGCTTCGACCCGGCGCAAGCCATTGAACAAACCCCCTCCGCGGACTAAAATCACATATTCCCACTGCGGAATCGCCCATCCAGCGGCGTCATCAACAAGCAAGGAGTTGATTCGTGCAAATCAAAATCTCCGCCCGTCATGGACATTTGAGCGAGGAAATTCAAACCCACATTCGCGACAAGGCCGGCAAGCTCGATCATCTCTTTCCGCGTCTCATGATGATTGAAGTCGTCGTCGATCTGCAAGAAGACGCCAAAACCGTCGAGTTTCTCGTGTCGGCCGAGCACAAGCACGATTTCGTCGCCAGCGAACGCAACAAGGATTTGTTGACCGCGGTCGATCTGGTCATGGCCAAGCTTGAAGGCCAAATCCGCAAGTACAAAGAAAAAGTGCAAAACCATCACCGCGGCGCCGGCAAGGGCGGCCCCCCCGTGGAATGACCGATGGGCCGCGCGTCGATTCGCCGCGCGGCCCGTTTTGCGTCCGCTGTTTTTGAGGATCACTCCCATGCGTATGTCCGAATTCGTCATTCGCGAGTCCATCACCGCCAATCTCGCCGCCAATCAAAAAGAAGCCATCATTCGGGAAATGGTCGAGAATCTCAAGGCAGCAGGCTGCTTCAAGGGCAATGAAGGCGACGATGTCATCAAGGCCATCCTGAAACGGGAGTCGCTCAGCTCGACCGGCATCGGCGACGGCGTCGCGATTCCGCATGCCAAGCATCCCAGCGTCGATCGCCTGGTCGGCACGGTGGCGCTGGCGCCGAAGGGGGTGCCGTTTGACAGTGTGGACAACGATCCCGTGTTTGTGCTGGTGATGTTGATCTCGCCGCAGGAGCGACCCAGCGAACATTTGCGAGCGCTGGAGGGGGTGTCGCGCTGCTTGAAGGACAAGGCCTTCGTACTCGCGCTGCGGCAGGCGACGTCGCCGCAGCAGATCTGGGAGTTGATTTGCAATCACGATCGAGGTGCGTGAGCCGATTGCGGCGTCGAAATTATGGGCGACACCCTGCGCCAGACCGTGGTCATCAGCAATCCGCAAGGGTTCCACATGCGTCCGATGGCGGCGTTCGTGGAAGCAGCGAACCAGTTCCCCTGCGCGGTGACGGTGGCGCGCGAAGGCAAGCCGCCGGCGAATGGCCGAAGCATGCTGGCGCTCATGGGCCTCGTCGCGGATCAAGGAACGGAACTCGTGATCGAGGTGGACGGGCAATGCGCGGCCGAGGCGATGCGTGCGTTGATCGAGGTGCTCGAACGTAATTTCGATGAGGAACAATAATCGGCACGTTGATAGAACCTCGGTCCCAGGCTCCGCCTGGGACCGCACTGCCTCGAGGCTCTGCCTCGGCGAAACGCGTGAGGATGAGGCCAAATCCGGGTTCGGCGAGGCAGAGCCTCGCGGCAGTTGCGTCCCAGGCGGAGCCTGGGACGCAGGTAATCACTCACCTCAAATGGCGATTGTAAATTGATAACTGTCAATTGCTAATTTCCCCTTGAGCAACGCGGACTCCCTTCATGGAAATCAAACGCGGTATCCCCGTTTCTCCCGGCGTCGCCATCGGCCCGGCGTATGTCGTCGAGATCGAAGGCATCCGCATTCCGCGCCGCTTCATCGATAAAGAGAAAAGTGCCGACGAGGTTGCACGCCTTCACGCCGCCGTTCAGATGGCGGTCGCCGACGCCCACGCCAACCGCGATGCAATCAACGAGAAAGTCGGCAAACAGTATGGCGCCATCTTCGCGGCGCATGCGATGCTCATGGAAGATCCCGAACTGATGCGCGAGATCGAGCAGCTCATTTCGCAGAAAAACCACAGCGCCGAATACGCGGTCAGCAAGGCCATGCGGCGGCACGCGAAGACGCTGCAAGCGCTCAATCAGCCGATCTTCAGCGCCCGGGCGTCGGATTTGTTCGACATCGAAAAATCGATCCTCAGCCACCTCGTCGGCGAGCAAAGCGATCCGTTGCAAGACATGACGGAACCCATCGTTCTCTTGGCTCATGATTTGACGCCGAGCCAGACGGCGAATCTCAATCCGAAAATGGTGTACGCATTCGCCACCGAAGCCGGCGGCAAGGCGAGTCACACCGCGATCATGGCCGGCGTGCTCGAAATCCCCGCGGTCGTCGGCCTGGGCCGGCTGCTCATCGACGTCTCCGGCGGCGATGAAGTCATCGTGGACGGCAATCGCGGCGTCGTCATCCTCAATCCCGACGAGGAGACGCGTGAACGTTATCTGGTGCTGCAACGCCAGTTCGGCTCGTTCGCGAAACGTCTGGATGAATTGAAGGATTTGCCCGCGGAAACGCGCGACGGCGTTCGCGCCATGCTCTTCGGCAACATCGAATTCCCGCAAGAATCATCGCACTGCAACGACCGCGGCGCCGACGGCGTGGGCCTGTATCGCACCGAGTTCCTTTATCTCAACAAGACCGAGGATCCGAACGAGAGCGAACAATACGAAGCGTACATGAGCGTCCTGCGCGCGATCGGTCCCAATCGGCCCGTCGTCATTCGCACCATGGATCTCGGCGCCGACAAGCTGTTTCATCGCACCGATATGCAGCTCGATGAGAAGAACCCGTGTCTTGGTTTGCGTAGTGTGCGTTTGTGTTTACGCAATTTGCCCTTGTTCAAAACGCAACTACGTGCAATCTTGAGAGCAAGCCCGCATGGCGATGTCCGCATCATGTTCCCAATGATCGGTACCGTCATGGAGTTGCGGCAATGCAAGATGATCCTCGCCGACGTCAAGGAAGAACTCGAAGAGGAACGCATCGACTTCAACCGGAAGTTGCCGATCGGCACCATGATCGAGGTCCCGTCGGCCGCGCTGATGGCGGAGGAATTGGCCAAAGAGGTGAATTTCTTTTCCATCGGCACCAACGATCTGATACAGTATACACTAGCAGCGGATCGCACCAACGAGCACGTCGCCTCGCTGTATAGCGCCGGCGACCCCGCAGTGCTGAGACTGATCGACCAGGTCATCCGAGCGGCCGGCAAACAAGGCATCGACGTTTGCGTGTGCGGCGAGATGAGCGGCGATCCGATTTACACGATCCTGCTGCTCGGCCTGGGGCTCAGGCAATTGAGCATGACGCCCCAGAGCATACCGGAGATCAAAAAGATCATCCGGTCTATTACCATCGAGGAAGCCAAGCAAATAAGTCAAGAGGCGATGCGGTTTGAGACCGCACGCGATGTGAACAATTACCTGCGGGATCAAACCCGCCGAGTCCTCCCGGAAGCCGTAGTGAATTGAGGGACCGTCGTTTACGTTTAGCGCTCGCTGAGTCCGTGCAAAATTCCGACCTCATCCAGCGCGAACTGACAACCGAACATCATCCCCCAGTCGGCGCTTGCGAGCGCCAGCCTCACTTTTTCCAGGCGAGGACTCCGCAACCACGGAGCCTGGTCGAACTTGCCGCAATCGTCGGTGCGGTTCGACCCGAGTAAATCGGCATGGCGCCTGATTCGTCAACTTCAAGGATGGAAGGGATTCCTTTCCCCGCACCGCTCCCGACACCAGCGCCCCAGCTGGCGAAGGGAGAATCGCCGCGCTTCAAATATCGCATTCGTTTTCGCAAAGCCGGCGAGCTTCGCTTCGTCAGCCACCACGATTTGATGCACGTCGTCGAACGCATGTTTCGCCGGGCCGATCTTCGCCTGTGTGTGACGCAAGGCTTCAACCCGCGGCCGAAGATGGCGTTCGCGTTGTCGCTGGCGCTCGGCGTTCCGGGTTTGAATGAAGTCCTTGAGATTGAAACCGTCGAAGCCCACGACGCCGACGCGCTCAAACAAAGACTTCAATCTCAATGTCCGCCCGGCCTGGTCATCTTGAGCATTCGCACCATTGAATTTCGCACGTCCGCGCAGGTTCGTCGCGCGCGCTATCAGCTTTCCGTCGCGGGCATCGGCGATTTGATCCAACGCTGCGACACTTTCCTTCGCCAAACCGATTGCTGGTTCGACCGCACGCGCCCCAATCCGCGCCGCGTCAATCTGCGTCCCTTCGTCAGCGAAATGCGCGTCATCGACGACACCCTTGAAATCATGTTGTGGATCACGCCCACCGGCGCCGCCCGGCCCGAAGAAGTGATCCACGCGCTCGGCTTGAGTCAATTGCTGGAAAACGGCGGCGTCATCGAACGCGCCGATCTGGACCTTTACGATGAGGCGCCTCCCGGCGCCGAAGCTCCGCCGCCAGCGTTGGCGACGGCGATCGAAAACACCACCGTGAACGACAAGGAAACCCCGGCGCCATCGCGCATGACCGCGATCGTCGATAGTCCGATGTCGTTCGATACATGAATTGCTTGACGCACCGAAAACGGCGCGTCGCTTGAAAGGAACCCAATGAAAAAAGAAATGTTGATCAACTGCCTCCAGCAAGAGGAGATTCGCATCGCAATCCTGGAGAACGGAGTTCTCGAAGAGCTGTATGTCGAACGGGCGAGCCATGAAAGCTACGTCGGCAACATCTACAAGGGCCGAGTCGTCAACATCGAGCCGAGCATCCAGGCGGCGTTCGTCGATTTCGGCGTCGGCCGCAACGGCTTCTTGCACGTGTCCGATGTCGAGCCGGCGTACTACCAGGACCTGGAGGACCGCCATCGCGGCCGGCGCGGCGGCCGGGACGATCGTGGTGATCGCGGCGGGCGCGGCAAACCGCGCCGCCAGTACGACGATTACGATTCGCGCCGCGATCCGCGTCCGCAGCAAAAAGAGGATGAAACCCGCGACGAGCCCCCCGCGGCGTCAACGTTTCCGGCGCCGGAGTCGAGCCCGCCCATTCGCGACGAAAACGCACCGGACATCATCGTCGAGGAAATCTACGAGGAAGACTTGCAGGTCGAAAGTGCACCGCCGCCTGGGGCCGGGAACGATTCGGAGGCCGCCACGGAGGTTTGGCCGTCGTCGGCTGAGCCGCAAGATGCGCCGGTCGATGAACCGGCCGCGCCGTCCACGGACGACGACGATGCGGCCGCCGCGGACACGCCCATCGAGGAATTTATCGAATCCGAAAACGCCGGCGAAGAAAGCGACGAAGACAAAACCAAACGCAAAGGCCCGCGCCGAGGTCGCGGCAAGTCGCCGCGCGGCCGCAAGCCGCGCAAACGCGCGGATGCCGAGGACGTCGCCGAAAAGCCGGCGCCGGAAGCGCCCGCCTCGGACGAGCCGAAGCCTCGGCCAATGGACGCGAGCGAACGCCGCACCGGCACGGACGACGCGGACCTGGAACGCATCGAGCCGCGCCCCGCGTCGCCGCGCGACTTGCGCGACGAGGATTTGAGCTTCTCGATGACGCCGCCGACCTCGGCTTCGCCCTCGCATCGGCCCGCGCCGAAGCCGGAGCCGATCATTGAGGATGAAGAAGACATTATTCAAGAAGAAGAGTTCGAGGAAGTGTCGTTGCCGCCAATGCGGCAAGTCGAGGAAGTCGAAGACATCACCTCCGAGCCGATGGAGCCGGCGATTGCCAAGATCGAGCCGGTCGAAAGCCTGGAGGATCTGGTCGAAGAAGAAAAAGCGATGGAGGAAGAAGACGACGGCGCGGTGTCGGAGATCGGCCCGGATGAAGGTCCGCCGATGGATCGCGACGACGAATTCTCTGAAGTCGAAGAGTATGTGCCGCGCGACCGAGGCCGAGGAGGCCGTACTGGACGTGGCGACCGCGGCGATCGCGGTGATCGCGGCGGTCGTGGCCGCGGTGATCGGCGCGGCGGCGGACGCGATCGGGGCCGCGGCGGACGCGATGCCGGCCGACGCATGGGCGGGGGCCGACCGGGTATGGGCAGGCCCAAGCCGAATATCGAAGACATCTTCAAGCGCGGCCAGGAAGTCCTCGTGCAAGTGATCAAGGAAGGCATCGGCACCAAGGGCCCCACGCTGTCCACCTACATCAGTATCGCTGGGCGTTATCTGGTGCTGATGCCAGGCCTCAATCGCATCGGCGTGTCGCGCAAGATCGACGACGACGACGTCCGCCGCCGCCTGCGCGAGATCATGAACGAACTCCGGCCGCCGCACGGCATCGGCTTCATCATCCGCACGGCCGGCCAGGACCGCAACAAGAACGAACTGCAAAGCGATCTGGCATACTTATCTCGGCTGTGGCAAGTCGTGGCGCGGCGCATCAAGAAGCAGAAGTCGCCGACGGAGATTTATCGCGAGAGCGACATGGTGACGCGCACCATCCGCGACATCTTCACCGAGGACATCGGCACCATCTGGGTCGATGAGCGCGGCGCTTACGAAGCCGCCAAGGAGTTCATGGAAGCCGTCATGCCGCGTTACGCCGAACGCATCAAGTTCTACGACGGCACCGTGCCGATGTTCCACAAGTACGGCATCGAAAACGAGATCGCGCGGATTCAGGAACGCAAGATTTCGCTCCCCTACGGCGGCTCGATCGTCATCGATCAGACCGAAGCGCTTGTCGCCATCGACGTCAACTCCGGCAGCTTCCGCGCCGACAACAACAACGCGGAAGAAACCGCCTACCAGATGAACCTGCAAGCCGCGAAGGAAATCGCTCGCCAGCTACGACTGCGCGATCTGGGGGGCGTTATCGTCAACGACTTCATCGACATGCGCGAGGATCGCCATCGCCGCGGCGTCGAGAAGGCCTTGCGCGACGCCGTTCGCCGCGACCGGGCTCGCACGAAAATCCTCCGCATATCGCAATTCGGCCTGATCGAGATGACGCGGCAACGCATCCGCCCGTCGCTCAAGCGCAGCGCCTTCCAGGATTGCACGCATTGCAAGGGCACCGGCCACGTCAAGACGTGCGAGAGCGTTTCGATTGAGGTGATGCGCATGCTTCAACTCGCCGTCAATCGCGAGCACATCCAGCGCATTGACATTCGCGTCCACGACGAGGCGGCGCAATACCTGCTCAACAAGAAGCGCAAGGAAATCGTCACGCTCGAGGATCAGGGCCAAAAACAAGTGACGATCACGAGCGCCGGCGCCGCGGTGTCGCTGGAGTTTCTTGAGTTCTTGTGCCTGGACAAAAACGGCAACGAAGTGAAGTTCACCATGGTCGAGGAAGCTCCGCCGCGGCCGCCGCAAAGGCGCCGGGGGCATTGAGTAGTGGTGAGTGGTGAGTGGAGAGTGGTGAGTGGTGGGTCGAACCAGCCCGCAGGCGATAAATGCGCCTGCGGGATTTTTTTCATTCTTATGCGTCAATTTCGAGCTATTGATGGAACCGCGCCGGCAGGTAATCCGGCTGACTTATTCGCCGTCGGCCAGCTTATCGACGACGCGATGCGGCCGGGCCATTTCTTCGTTGATCCGAGCTTGCATTTCACGTGGATCGCCGCGCGTGCGGAAACGATTCCGTGGGAGGTTTTCCGCGGCCGATTACTCGATCGGACGCAGACGCGCGAACAAAGATCCTTTCTCTCCTGGCACATGCTTTCTGAACCGGACGCGGAGCCGACGATTTCGGTGAAGCTCGACGTCGAGATGCGGCGCATCTTCGTCACGCGCGGATTGCTGGCGTATGTATGGGAGCCATTCGATGCGGGGGCCGGCGTCATCGAGTCGCGCGAGGCCGCGAAATGGACGCGCGAACTCGTCGGCACGATCGAACTGGCAGACTTCAGCGAGGTCGAATCTTTGCGCGACGAGTTGATCTGCCTGATCTGGCAAGCCGTCGTCGGCACGAGCCGATTGCCGCTGATGTCGGTGGAGGCGCCGTTGCCCGCGTTCAGTTTTGGGCAAATGCATTACGTTTATCGGCGCGGCGCACAAGATGCGCCAATGGCCTTACCGGAAGAGTTGATCGCCTGCGGCGCGACGCCAGGATTGGCGCCGGAGGAGCAAGTCAAGCTCATGGAATTCGGACTTCGGCGAGGAACGGACCGCGGCCAAAAAGGTGAAGCATCGATGGCGCTGTGGCGAGAGATGTTCAACCGCGTTTCGCTGTCGCCATACACGTGTTTTGTTGACAACGCCTTGAGGGCAATTGCGTCGTCGGCACCACGTGAAGAGCAAGCAGATTTCTATGCTCATCTATTGAATCAACTTCATCTGCATCTGACGGCGTACGATCTGGTGACATTTCATCATCGCGGAGCCAACTATCCCGATGCGTTATTGCTGGATCGCGTTTTGCGCGCCGACACGCAATTGATGGAATTCCCGGAGTTTTTCCACGGCGAGGATGCAAGATCGCGCAGGCGTCGCCGCGCATTACGCCACGCGTGTCTGATCCGCCGCCATTACAAAGGCCATCTCGTGCCGGACGCGCCGACGTCGCCGGGCGAGAACGCGCGTGTCTTGCCCGTGTCGCATCCGCGCGTGCCGGAGGAACAACTCTTGCAAACGGTGAAGCGGCAACGGAAGCTCTTTGCGGATGAACCGCTCGCGAACGTGCTGATTCCGTCGGCGCGCGACGTGCTTGCGCGGAGCGTCGCTGATCTGGCGATTCTCGACGAACGCGTCGAGATGGGACTCGGTCTTTTCATCGATCGGCCGCTTGGTTACGCCAAGCAAATCGGCGAGCCCGATCTGACGCCGATGCTCGCTCATGAAGCGTTTAGCCCGTCGCTGGCGCGGCGGCGCTGGCTGGAGTTGAAAAAGCTGTGCAAGGAATTGGAGATTGCGTGCGACGCGAACCATCTTGACGAGCTTTTTGAAAACGGTCCCTGGCCGGCGGGGTTGCCGCACGCGGAACTGGCCGAGTGCCCGCGTCCGGTGGCCGCATTGACGGACGTGCGAAAGGTCGCCGCGGATTTCGTCGTGCTTCGCACGTTGCGGCGCGGGTTGAACGCGTTTCTCGATCTTTGGGACTGGCAGCCTCTCTTGAATCGCTTTCGTCTTTCGTTTTTGGCGGAGCGTCGCGTTCGGCTGTGCGTGCAGGCGCTGGACGAAGCGAAACAGGCGGTGCTGGCGATTTTCGACGTGGAGTTGCGGCGGCGGCTTGAGTTGGTCGTTGATGTGAGCGGGGGTTACCGGACGCGGGCTGGGCTGGAATGGCCGCGGGCGGGGTTGGTCGTGAAGGCGGTGTGGGATGACGACAAAGGCAAGTGCGACGGCGGTGGGCTTGAGGTAAGGGCGCGAAGTTAACGACTTCGCGCGACGACGGGCGCGAAACCGCAAGCGATGCGTTTAGCGACCGTTGAAGGCCGGGACGTCGAGGCGCGTCTCGAAGAATCCGAAGCGGCCGGTCGCGTCGTGGCCCAAAAGAAGAACGCGGTACGTGGTCCCTTCGCCCGCCGGCATCGCGAAGCGCACCTCGCCGGCGCCGTTCGCCAGGTACAGCGTCGGATGCCAAAGAAGCGTGTCGCCCGTCAAGTTTGGCGCTTGCTGATACGGATATTCGAGCAGGTGTGCGGGTTTCTTGCTCTCGAGCTTGTCCGCCTTCTTCGCTTGCTGCGGTGTGGGCTTCGTATCTTGATAGGCCGCTCCGCCGCGCGAACGATTGAACCAGTCGCGCAGGCTTTCATTCTCCGGCGTTTCCACGCGGCGCATGCTGACGGCGGGCGAATCCTCGCGGCCTCGCGTCACGTTCATGACCAGGTCCGCCTGCAATGCCTTGGTCATCTCACGTTTCATGCTGTCGTCGGATTTGTTGGTATGGTCGGCCATGATCTCCTGGTCGGCCATTTTCTTGTTGGCGCGAACGGCAAATTCGCCGGCGGGGATTTGCGCCCACGGCGCTTTGACCGCCTGCGGCGCAACCAGCTCCATGTTGCCCGCCTTGGCGAGCGCCTCGTGGTTGCCCAGGTTGGCCTTGGCGACGGCTTGCGGCGTGGCGTCGCGGGCCAGTTCGTTGTCAAGCTGGCCCAGGTAGGAGCCGATCAAGACGATGCCCATGCACGCCGCCAAACACGCGGTCGCCGAGCCGAACATCGGCGTCGCCGACTTGCGGGCGCGAAGCGAACGATAGGCGCCGACGCCCATCAGCACAATCCCGGCAACGAGCAACGCCGCCAGCGCGCCGCCCAGGCCGAGGCGAATCCACAATTGCACCTGCGTTTCGAACGTGTGCAACTGGCCGGTCAAGATATTGAGTGCGGCCGTTGCGCGTTCGCCGTCGCCTTCCAGTTGCAGCTTGGCCGCGATCTCTTCCGCCCGGATCGGCTTCAAGGTCTGATCGATCTTCTCCTGATAGATCTTTTGCATCATCTCCAGCGGCATGTTCTCCTTGCTGAACACCAGAGCCTCGTTGACGTTGGCCGCGGGGACGATGCCCGGCGCCTCGGCGGCGACGTAGCGGCGCCAGCCGTTGGTGCCGAGAAAGCGCTCGAGCACCTGCACCGATTCCGGCGAATCGGCCAGGACGATCTGGGCGTTCTCGAATTCCGGCCCCGTGCGGATTTCGTTGAGCAAGAGGAAATGAGACGACAGACTGCGCGGCTTCGTCTGGAAACGCTCATCGACGACGCTCGCCAAAATCCAGGCGGCGGCCGACTTTTCGGCCTCATCCTTGGAGTGGACCTTCGCCGTCGTCATCTGCATCGGCAAGAAGCGGTCGCGATCAGGCGTGAAACCAAGATTGAGCCGGTGCGTCGCCGCGCGATACACCAGGCGTTCCGCGATCGGCTCCAGCGCGTCGCCGATCACCTCGTAGGCGGTCACGCGAATCATGCCCTGCGTTTCAGGCGTCGGCTCTAGCGTAACATCGACGTCGTTCTTGCGAACTTCGATCCAGCGTTGATCGACGATCTGTCCGCGGCAATGCGCGACCAGCAGCAGCTTCGTGGGCGGGCCCTTGTGCCGAACGGTCACGTGAATCGGATCGCCCTGCTTGCCGACGGCCTTGGGCGCGTGTTCCTCGCACGGATCCGAAACTTGCAAAACGACGCCGGACGTGCGAATGCCAAGCGACGCGAACGGCGCGGGCACGTTTTCGACCTTCGCCGGCGTCGTGATGCGCACCGAGTAGTTCTCCTTGAGGCTGGGCGTGAAGTCGAAATAGCCCATGCCGAGGTGGTACTGCGTATCGACGACGTCGTTGGTGTCGGTCATGAGGATGACCTTGCCGTCGCCGTTGTAGGGGCCGCCGGACTTGGAACGCACGCGATAGAAGACGCGATTCTGGATGCCCGCGACGAGATCGCCGCCCTCGGGGAAGAAGTCGATCGCAAAGTCCGTCGGCGTCAGCGGGATGAGTGCATCAACCGCCTGTTTCTTTTTGTCAACATCAGGGAGCGGCACGGTTAACTTCATCGCATTGGCAGTCGGCGGGGCGGCTGGGAGCGGCGGCGTGGCAAACCGATAGAACCGGTCCGCGCTCACGCCTTTCCCGCCGCCCTTGGGCCCGCCACCGAAACCGCCGCCTCCCGGCGACGTGGCGCGCGACATCATGGCTTGCGGCTGCAGTGTGATCGGAATCGGTTTGCCGTCGAGCTGGCCGACGATCTTCTTCGGAATCGGTTGATCGCCAGGAACGACTAGATCACCCGTCACGATCGAGCC
>DAIOGM010000065.1:0-23094 GCA_036745215.1 Gemmataceae bacterium | reverse complement strand
CGATTCGATCCGATGCACCAGCCGGCGCGGCTCGCCCTGCGCGGGAATGAAGTAGAACCAGCGCCGCGACAGCATGTGGTCCGGCGACATGTCGAGGATGCGCCGCGCCAGCACGTTGAGCCCGCGGAAATCGTAAAGCAGCCAGCCATCGACGCCGTCTTCGCGAAGGGCCGCCTGGATTCGAGAGAGGTCGAACATGATGCTGCCTCGTGATTTCCAATGTACTCCTCACGCTCCGAGGATGTGATTTTTTTCCGTAGGACGGTTTTTCAAACCGTCCGAACCCGAAGAACTCAACGTTCACGGACGGTTTGAAAAACCGTCCTACGAAGAAATCACACGCTCTCCGCGTGAGGACCATCACGCGGAGCGTGATGACTACTTTGGTTTCCGCCAGGAGAAATCGGTTCACAGTTCGCCGCGTCTACGATATCATGGTGGAGTCCACTTTTTTGCGTTCGCGTGAAAGCATCCTCACCTTGCGCCGTTATATAGGATGAGGAACGCGGAAACGAGATGTTGGGCGACAATGCCCGATGGTTTGTCCTTTCGATTCCTCGTCGTGTTGGATGGCCGCGGAATCGACGGGAAGGAGAGTTCTGATGCGTTTTGCGTTTTCGATTCGATGGGCGTCATTTTTGTTGTTTGCGGGTCTTTCTTTGATCTTGATCGCCGGCGCCGCGGCGCAGCCGCCGATCAAGGAAAACTTGAAGAAGGCGTACAACGAAATCGACGCGCGCCGCCGGGAGTTGAACAACGGCAACGTCGAAGCGAAGAAGGCGGACAAGGCCGTCGCGGACGCAGTCGCCGAATGGCACATCTATCGCGCCATGATCAAATTCGAGAAAATCGACCTGGTGCAAATCGAATTCAACAATGAAATCGCCAGCGTCATGGACAAAAAAAACGCGACGACGAAGCGCGCTTACATCGATCTCCTGGGCGCCGCGTGCGCCGCCAAGATGAAAGACGTGCTCGAGCAAGCCGACCTCAAAATCGAACCCTCCACCGTCATTTACGCCGCCCAGATGATGCCGACCATGGCGAAGCTGAAACAGGAAAATGTCAGCAACTTACTGGTTTCATTGATCGAAGACCCCAAGACCCACGACGTGGTTCGGCTGCACGCCCTGAAGGCGCTCAAGGAAACGATGCCGGTCCGCATTCAAAAAGATGTCATTCCGCTCGGCGAGGACGATCTCAAAAGTAATGATCAAAACGCCAAGCGAAAGCATGATTCGAAGAACGTGGACACGCTGACCAAGTACATCAATCGGCCCATCAACGTGCAGAACATGGACGCGGATGCCATCGCGACGATGAAGTTTCTGCGCCGCGAGGCGATCGTCTCGCTGGCAGCGGCGGGCGCGCCGGCGGTCCACGCCCGCGCCAAGCCCAAGATCGAAGAGGGACTCGTCGCGCCGACGCTCATGAAAGTCTTGGCCAAAGGCGCCATGCAGCCCCCCGCGAGCCTGGCGGAGAAAATCGAAGCCGCCGCGGGCCTGTGCGCGATGGAATACCGCTATATGCCCGAATATCATGCCGAACTCGGCATCTATCTCGTCGGTCAAACCGTTATCGAATTCGTCAACCAGTACAACAAGGACTACATCAATTTCGGCGTCTTCGGCAAAGAAAAACGCGTTCCCTACGTCGGCTGGAAGGCGGATGGCAAGCGGCTCCGCGATGGCCTGGGCCAGTTGGCCGCCAACGCCAAGGAGAACCCCGCCGCGGAAAAATCGGCCAAGGAGCTGCAGGCGAAGGCGAAACGCCTGCTCGACCGCATCGTCAACGACTACCAGCAAACCGACGCGGAATTTATCGAGGACCTCAATCGCGTGGTCGGGCAGTTGCGGCCCAAGGACGGTTACACCTTCAAGACCATCAAGACGTCGGCGATTCCGCTCGATTGACCGTAGGTCAGGCTTCCTAGCCTGACTGCTAAACAGCGTCAGGCTAGAAAGCCTGACCTACGAAAGGGCCACGCTTGGATGACGCGCTGGTGATCGGCTCCGGCCCCAACGGTCTCGTGGCGGCGGCGACGTTGGCGCGGGCGGGCTGGCGCGTTCGCGTCCTGGAGTCTCAGCCGCGGCCCGGCGGAGCGCTCTACTCTCTCGAAACCACTCTGCCCTCTTACATTCACGACGTCGGCGCCGCCTTCTTCCCTTTCGCGCACGTCAGCCCTGCGTTCCAGCAACTTCGATTGGACGAAGTCGGCCTTGAGTGGCGCGGCGGCGTCTATGAAAGCGCCCATCCCGCGCCGGATGGCACGTGCGCCTCGATCGCTCGCGACATCGATCGCGCAGCCCAATCGTTCGGACAAGACGGCGACGCGTGGCGCTCCATCGCGCGCTGGCAAGCGAACATGGGCCAACGCCTCGCCGACGCGCTGTTGGCGCCGTTGCCCGCGCTCGGCCCGGCTCTAAGACTTGGCATCATGAATCTGGTTCGCTTCGGCCTGGCGGGCATGTCCACCGCCGCCGGCTACTCGCGCCGGCATTTCACAACCGAAGCGGCGCGACGCGTCATTCCAGGCCTGTCGTTGCACGTCGATCTTGGCCCCGAGGACTTCTCCAGCGCACCACTCGGCCTCGTGCTCGCGCTTCTGGCTGCGGGCCACGGCTTCCAGGTCCCCGTCGGCGGCGCGCGTTCGATCACGCTCGCCATCTTGAATCGCTTCGAACAACACGGCGGCGTTTTGCAGCTCAACACGCGCGTTCAGTCGATTGTCGTGCGCGATCGAAAAGCCGTCGCCGTCCGCACCGAGCAAGGCGACGAGATTCCCGCCGCCAAGGCAATCCTCGCCGACGTCGGCGCCCCTGCCCTGTACTTGCGAATGCTCCCGGAAGAATACGTGACCGGCTGGGTGCGGCGGTCGATGGGCCGATTCCGCTACGGTTGGGGCACCTTCAAAATGGACTGGGCGCTCGCCGGGCCGACGCCGTGGTCCGCGGAGCAAGCGCGGCAAGCTGCCGTCGTGCACGCCGGCGATTCGATTGACGATCTGATTCGCTTCACGAACGAAGCACGGGCGGGACAATTGCCGAGCAATCCGTATTTGGTGATCGGCCAACAATCGCTGCTCGATCCAACGCGTGCACCAGAAGGTGGCCACACGTTATGGGCATATTCGCGCGTGCCGTCGCAGTTGCCGGAGGGCTGGATGGCGCACAAGGAAGCGTTTGCTGATCGAATTGAGGAGCGCATTGAAGGATTAGCGCCAGGCTTTCGTCAACTGATTCGCGGCCGAGCGATCTTCGCGCCGGACGATCTGGAGCGAATGAACGAGAACCTCGTCGGCGGCGATCTCGGCGGCGGCAGTGCCCATTTCTCGCATCAACTCTTCTGGCGGCCGGTGTTCCCGTATTTCCGTTATGGCACGCCGGTCCAGGGAGTATACCTATGCTCCGCGTCCGCCCATCCGGGGGCCGGCGTCCACGGAGCGTGCGGATACAACGCGGCCCGAGTGGTTCTTGCCGAAAATCAATGAACCACGGGGAGCACGGGGAACACGGGGGGATTGCCTAATCGATCCAATTACGTCGCCTTGTATCACTCAATGCCTTTCCCCGTGTCCCCCGTGTTCCCCGTGGTTCCCTCTCCGATATAATGACCGACATGAATGCCGAACTTTCGCGCTGGGAACTCGCGGCGGAAAACATCGCCGTCAAGATTCGCTGGTTCGGCTTGCTCTTCGGTTACCTTCTGGTAAACGTCGGCGACGCCGGCGAATATCGGCTCATCCTCAACGCCATCCTCGCCCTCGGCGTCTGTTATGCCCTCATCGACACGGCACACAGCCTGCGCGGCCGAGTATTCTTGCATCGCTGGCCGCTGCTCATTTCGTTGATGG
The DNA here is from genome assembly GCA_036745215.1 of Gemmataceae bacterium. Taxonomy (GTDB): domain Bacteria; phylum Planctomycetota; class Planctomycetia; order Gemmatales; family Gemmataceae; genus SIAQ01. The sequence continues at coordinate 19,241 of DAIOGM010000065.1, read as the reverse complement.
AAGCCTTGTTCATCGCGATGCTCTGCTTCTACCACCAGGGCCTCGACAGCGCGTTTCGTTACTACTACCTGTTATCGCTCATCTGCGCGGCGATCCGGCATACCGCGGGCGTCACGTACATCACTTGGGCGCTGCATAGCCTGAGTTTCGTGGTTCTTTATTTCTTGTTGCCGCCGGACAAGCAGAATCCGGCGGTGCTGATGCTCGCTCTTATTATCATCGGCTGGGTAACGTGGGCGAGCACGGCGCTCGCGTCGCTGCTCAAACGCGTCGGCGAGCATCTGAGCAAGCTCAATCGGGAACTGGAAGAGCATCGCGCGTTGTTGGAAGCGCGCATCGCCGAGCGCACGCGCGAACTGCAAGAGGCGCAAGCTCATGTGCTTCATCAAGAGAAGATGGCCGCGTTCGGCTTGTTGGCCGCCGGCATCGCCCATGAGGTCGGCAACCCGCTCACGTCGATCAGCTCGCTTATTCAGATGCTGCAGCGCCGCGATCAGGACGCATACACGAAGGAAAAGCTCGCCCTCATCAGCGGGCAGCTCGAGCGCATCCAGACGACGCTGCGCGAGCTCGTGAATTTCTCACGCCCAGCCAGCACGGTCAGAACCCGCGTCAGCATTTCTGAGGTCGTGCAAGAAGCGCTTAACATCGCCAAGTATTACAAGCGCATCAAGGGCCGGCAAATCGAAACGCAGGTTCCGCCTGATCTGCCGGCAGTTCTCGGCGTGCGCGATCAGCTCGTGCAGGTGCTGCTCAATCTCGTGCTCAACGCCATCGACGCGACCGACACCGGCGGGCACATTATCGTGCGCGCCGAAGTTGTTGACGGCCGCATCGTCATCCACGTCGAGGATGACGGCCCTGGCATTGCGATCGAACAACAACCACGCCTGTTTCAGCCATACTTCACGACCAAGAGGCACGGCACGGGCCTGGGGCTGTTCGTGTCGAAGAAGCTCATCGTCGATCACGGCGGCGAAATCGATATGACCTCGACGCCGGGTCAGGGAACACGTTTTTGCGTGCTTTTGCCCGCCGCTTGCGGCGTAGCACCGGCGCCCGCAAGCGCTACGCCGCAATCGGCAAAAGGGGACCCATGCCCAACCTCCTGATCGTGGACGACGAACCGATCATTCGCGACAGCCTTGGCGAATTCCTCACGCAAGAGGGATTCGCCGTGACGCTGTGCGGCTCTGCCGAGGAAGCGCTCGCCAAGGCGCAAAACACGCGCTTCGAACTCGCGCTTTGCGACATCCAACTCCCCGGCATCGACGGACTCGAACTTTTAGATCGGCTGCTCAAGATCAGCCCGGAGACGTTCGTCCTCTTGATCACCGCGTACGGCACCGTTGAAAGCGCCGTCGCCGCCTTTCAGCGCGGCGCCCATGATTACCTGATGAAGCCGATCCTGCTCGATGAGGTGCTCGCCAAGATTCGCCGGTTGCTCGAATATCGCCAGCTTCATCTCGACAACCAATGGTTGCGGCGCGAGTTGAATCGCGATGTCGAACATTCCGCGATCATCGGCAAAAGCCCGGCGATGCAGCGCGTGCTCGACGTCGCCCGCAAGGTCGCGCCGACGCCGAGCACGGTCCTCTTGACGGGCGAGAGCGGCACCGGCAAGGAAGTCATCGCCCGCGCCATTCATGTTCAATCGCAGCACGCGGACGACCGCTTCATTCCCGTCAACTGCGCCGCCATTCCGCACGATCTTCTGGAAAATCAACTCTTCGGCCATCGCAAAGGCGCCTTCACCGGCGCGGACCGCGATCAGCCGGGCGTATTCGTTCATGCGGGCAAGGGCACGGTATTTCTCGACGAAATCGCCGAACTACCGCTCGGCACGCAGGCGAAGATGTTGCGGGCGATCGAGATGAAGGAGATTCTGCCGGTCGGCGCCAACGAGCCGATCGCGGTCGAAGCGCGCATTCTGGCGGCGACGAACAAGGTTTTGGCAAAGGAAGTCGAAACCGGCAAGTTTCGCGAGGATTTGTACTATCGGCTCAACGTCATTGCCATTGACATGCCGCCATTGCGGGAGCGACGCGAAGATATTCCCGATCTGGTTGAATATCTGCTCGCCCGCCACGCGCGAACCCTGGGCAAACCCGTGCGCGCCGTCAGTCACGAGGCGATGCAGCTTTTGCTGGCGTGCCCGTGGAAGGGCAACGTGCGCGAGCTGGATAATGCGCTGCAGCGTGCCGTCATCCTCGGCGAAGGCCCGCTCCTGCTGCCGGGCGACTTGCCGCCGGATCTGACGCCGCAAATGGACGATCCGCATCTCGTCGAGGACTTGAGCGAGGCCGTCAAGCGATTTGAGAAGTTGCACATCGAGCGTCTGCTGCGCCGCTTTCCCGATAAGAAGGAAGTGGCCCGGCGACTGGGCGTGGGCCTCAGTTCCTTGTATCGGCGGATCGGCGAACTAGGTATTCAGTCTTAGTCGAAACGCAGAGATCGCAAAGGCCGCGGAGAGAAGAAGAGTGCCTCGGATGGGTCTTCTCTGCGTCTCTCCGCGTCCTCTGCGTTAAATGCATTTGGCGAACGATGGCGCCTATCTATAATTCGAAATGGAGGACAATCTCATGAACTTCACCGAAATCACCCAACAGCTCGGCGGCGACGCGGACACGCTGCTCAAGTGCGAAGCCAAGATTCCCAAGAGCCGGCTGCATTTGCCGGGGCCCGACTTCGTCGATCGCGTCTGGGTCCAGTCGGATCGCACGCCGAACGTTCTGCGCAATCTGCAAACGATGTTCGGCGCCGGCCGGCTCGCGAATACCGGATACCTGTCGATTCTGCCCGTCGATCAGGGCATCGAGCATTCCGCCGGCGCGAGCTTCGCGCCGAACCCCGATTACTTCGATCCGGACAACATCTGCAAGCTCGCCATCGAAGGCGGCTGCAACGCCGTCGCGTCCACGCTCGGCGTCATGGGCACGGTCGCTCGCAAGTATGCACATAAAATTCCCTATGTGCTCAAGATTAACCACAACGAGTTCCTGTCGTACCCCAACACGCACGATCAAATCCTGTTCGCCAGCGTCAAGCAGGCGTTCGACATGGGCTGCGTCGGCGTCGGCGCCACCGTTTACTTCGGCTCCGCGGAATCGAAGCGCCAGATTCAGGAGATCACGCACGCCTTCCAGATCGCCCACGAGATGGGCATGTTCACGATCCTCTGGTGTTACCTCCGCAACAACGCCTTCAAGACCAAGGAGAAGGACTTCCACTTCTCCGCCGACCTGACGGGACAAGGCAACCACCTCGGCGTCACCATCGGCGCCGACATCATCAAGCAGAAGCAGCCGACGAACAACGGCGGCTACGAAGCGCTCAAGTTCGGCAAGACGCATCCGGACGTGTACAAGAAACTCACCAGCGATAACCCGATCGACTTGACGCGTTATCAAGTGGCCAACTGCTACATGGGCCGCTGCGGCCTGATCAACTCCGGCGGCGAATCCAAAGGCTCGGGCGATCTGGCCGAAGCCGTCACGACCGCCGTCATCAACAAACGCGCCGGCGGCATGGGCCTGATCTCCGGCCGCAAGGCATTTCAAAAGCCGCTCAAGGAAGGCATCGCGCTATTGAATGCGATTCAGGATGTGTACCTATGCAAGGAAGTGACGGTCGCGTAGGTCATTGATACGCCCCATGCTGCCGCCGGCGTTCGCTCGTGAATTCCTCGGCGGTGTCGCGCGTCACGACTTCGTACAACAGCGCCTGCTTGTCGCCGAGCTTGCGCAACAAGCGGCCCAGCCGCTGCACGTGTTCGCGGACGCTGCCCGTGCCGGAGAGGATGACGCCGACGTTGGCCGCGGGCACGTCAACCCCTTCATTCAAGACCTGACTCGTGACCACCACGTTATACTCGCCGGAGTGGAAGCGTTCGAGGATTTGCTGGCGTTCCTTTGTCTTGGTTTGATGCGTTATCGCGGGAACGAGGAATCGTCGCGCGATCTCGTAGACGCTGGCGTTGTCATAGGTAAAAATGATCATCCGGTCGAGCGCGTGGCGGTGCAGCAAATCGTCGAGCAGGTTGATCTTCGCGGGGGCTGCCAGAGCGATGCGTTTCTGTTCGCGATACGCCTGGAACGCGGCGCGGCCGTCCGGATGCCGGCATGTCTCCTGAATGAACCGTTGCCAGCCCTGCATCGAGCCCATGGAAATGCCGCGGTCGCGAACGAACTGGCGATACGTCCCACGGGCTTGTTCGTAACGCTCCTTTTCTTCCGGCGTCAAATCGACGTCAATGCGCACGACACGATACTCGGCCAGAAAATCGCCGGCAAGTTGCTTGATCTCGCGGCGATAGACGATTGGCCCGATCAATTCGGGATAAAGCGCATCGCGCCCGTCGGCACGCTCCGGCGTCGCAGTCAATCCAAGGCGATACGGTGCAATTGAACCGACCGCGGCGAATTGGTAACTGGCGCTCGGCAGGTGATGGCACTCATCGAAAACGATGAGGCCATAGCGATTGCCCCAGCGTTCCAGATGGATGTACGCGGAATCGTACGTGGTGACGGTGAGTGGTTGTAAATCATAGGAGCCGCCGCCGATCAAACCAATCGCATTATTCTCCCCTCTCCCCTCCGGGGGAGAGGGGCCGGGGGTGAGGGGGCCGAACGCGCGAAGCAATTCGCCATACCATTGATTCATGAGCGGGATCGTCGGCGTCAACACGATCGTCGGCCGGCCGACATGCGCAATCGCCAACAGCGCGACCAGCGTTTTGCCGGTGCCGGTCGGCAACGCGACGACGCCGCGGCCGCCGGCATTCCACCAGGTCGTGAGCGCTTCCTGCTGATGAGGGAACGGCGTGCGCGTGTTGTGCAAGTTGCAGACGAGCGGCTGATACTGGCGGGCGTCGTCGGTGAATGGAATTTGCCGTTGTCGTAGCGATTCGATGATGACGCGATAATGTCGCGCTTCGGCGCGATGAACGTTGGTGCGCGGATCGAACTGGACGCCGGGGAGGGACGGAAGGATGGACTCGTCGGCATCCGTCAAGGTGATTGTGCCGGCGTCAAATGCAATGCGAATGTTGGACATCGAGTCTACGGAGTACGATCCCAGGGGCTCGCTCCGCTCGCCCCTGGGCTTCAATTACTCTCACCACTCACCACTCACCACTCACTAATTCGGGTCCGCCTTGAACTTGAACGCATTGCCGCCGATGATTTGATTGCTCGATATGGTCGGGCACACGAACTTTTCGATGTGCTCGATGATCAGCTCCGTGCCCTTGTAGTGATTGACGTAGGGCCATTGCTTGGGATTGTACATCGTATCGGTCATGTCGCGCATCAGGACGACGTTCTTGCCGTTCTTCGCCATTTGCCGCAAGCCGAACGGACGGCCAAGGACGCACATGTTGGTGTGGACGCCGAGGACGATGACGTTGTTGATCTTGCGATCCTCGAGCACGTTCCAGATTTCGACGCCGGAGTCGCTGATGACGTCGAGGTCGTTCATCTTGAGCACCGCGATTTGCGATAGCCAGGGCGAACCCGGCTTGCGGCCCAGCTTGATCAGCGCTTGCTTGTGTTTTTCCTGTTCAACGGGATCGGAATCGCAGCCGCCGTCTTTTTGATCGATCGGATATTTGCCCTTTTCCTCCGACGGAATCATGTGGCACCAGATGCCGATGTCCTTCGGCAGATTCGGCGCTTTCGGAGCATCGATCGCGCGTTTGCGGCCCGGATGGTCCTTGTAAGCGTCCATGCAACTGGATGGGGCGTGGATGATGGTCATGCCCATGGCGCGGCATTTTTCGAGGACATCATTCATGCGCGGGGCGATCTCCTCGACGCGGACGACGGCGTTGTAGCAGTGGTGCGTGTCCCACATGTCGCAGACGATGACGGCGGATTGCTTGGGCGACCATTGGTGCGCTTCCTCGACAGCTCTGAAAACCTCGCCGGTTGTGGATTTTTCAGCGACGCGTTTGCGGTAGGTGAGCTCGAATTTCTTGTCGCCCGCGTCGGCGGGGAGAGCGAGGATTAATAGCGCGGGGAGGAGGAACAAGTTGCGCATGGAATCTCCATTTGCGAATACCCCCGCGAATCGCTGCGCTCATCGCGGGGCTTGGATAGTCATTTTGAAAATGCTTTGGATTCGGCTTCCACCTGAGCCTTTTGAAAATCGCCGGTGTAAACGAGGAAGCGATATCGATACGTCACACTGTCGCCGGCCTTGATCTTCCAGGCGGCCGCGCGGCTCGGCGCCGGGCCGACGCCGAGCTGGCCGTCCACGCGCCAGAGCACCGGCTCGCGCGAAATCACCGCGAGGTGAGCGTCATCTTTGCGGCCATCGACCGTGATGCCGATATCGACCCACGACGCTTTTTGCCCTTCCGCTTTGGCATTCACCTGGCCTTCGCTGTTGATCGCCTTGGCGCCGGGTTGATTCTTCCATGGCATACGGACGAACAGACCGCCGTACTCGTGCTTGTCGAAAGTGACATCGGCGTTCGCCTTCGCAGACCAGGTGAAATCGATCGAGTACGTTTTCGTGAAATCGCGGAAGTGCCAGCTTTGCGTTTCGACGAGTTGTGGCTTCCTGTCCTTATCGAGAAGCTCATAGGTGCTCGTGAACTGGACACCCTCGGAACTCATGCTGTGCTTGAAGCCGGTGCGGCGAAAATGATCGCCGCCTCGAATGTGGAAATAATCGCGGCCATTGACTTTCAGGAAGCCGACGTAGATGCCGGTCTGATGTTTGTGATGACCGGGACTGTATTCGGTGATCGTGCCGATGCCGTCGGGCGCCACCATTGGATGCAAGTACGGCCGGCCGTCTTCGGGGGCGTTGAAGACGAAGATCGGCTCTTTCACGGTCGGGCGAAAGATGGCGATGCCGCCTTCTTTGCGTTCCTCGACGCGGACGTTGGCGTCGGCGAAAACGAATGGCGTGAACCACACAAGTAACTGCAACCCGGCGATCGATCGGTACCACATGGCTCGGCCCTCACGGTGGATGAACTTTGATGTTGTATGCATCCAACCAACCATCGCGGAGACCAACCGTCTGCCCTGCCAAAGTTCGGGTAGTGGGTCTATTTCCACAATCTTTGGAGTGCGGCGGTTTGACGCCGCTTTCCTTCTTTTTTTCTTTGGAATCTCCATGACACAAAAGAAAGAAGGAAGGAAAGAAAGCGGCGTCAAACCGCCGCACTCCAAAATGACCCACTGCCGAAGTTCGCACTTCGTTTTGTTGCAATGAGCACGGATTCGTCGCGCACACACATAGACACCCCCCCCGGTTTTGCGCGACGAATATTGGAGCAATTGCGGCTACTTCGCTGCACAAAGCGTTAATGCGTATCAATTCGGTGCTGAATCTGTCGGCACGTTTTGCCAGTTAATTAGGCCAAGGTGCAGGCCTCCATTTCCGTTAACAATTGATAATCAAATCATAATTAGTTATGCCGAAAATAGTTACGTAGGCGGCCTGATTTCCGCTGTAATATTGGCATTCATGTTGCTTTTACCATTTTCAACAAGAGGTTCCATTTTCTCTCCATGGAGCTGCTGTGCCGTTTTGATGACACACCTGCGGTTTGTTGGATCATTTTGATTCTCCCTCCGTTGGACGGCTGGAGCGGTTTCTGGGACGTGAGGCGGTTTCCGCTTGTGCTCCGTCGTCGGCCGTGATTCTCAAATGTCAGGCTGGAAAGCTTGACCTACTGGAGGGCTTGTCTTGCTCAAGCGCTCGTTGCTTTTTTTTGTGTGCTGCGCTCTGGTCCTGGTGACTGCTTCAGTTGGCTTCGCACAGGATGATCCGAAAAAACTTGCCGAGAAGATCGACAAGGGCGACTCCGCATGGATGATGGTGTCCACCGGACTCGTTCTTCTGATGGTCCCCGGTCTGGCTTTGTTCTATGGCGGCATGGTGCGGCGCAAAAATATCCTCGCGACGATGATGCACAGCATGGTGGCTCTCGCGGTCGTCGGCGTGTTCTGGGTCGCGATCGGCTACTCGCTGGCGTTCGGCGAACCCGTGGTGACGACGCCGTACGGCAGCTTCATCGGCTTCAGTTCGAAGCTCGTGTTTCTCGCGGGCGTGAGTGCTTATGAAACGTTGCCGGGGACCAGCATTCCGATTTATCTGCACATGCTCTATCAGGGCATGTTCGCGATCATCACGCCGGCGCTCATCAGCGGCGCGATTGCCGAGCGGGTGCGATTCAAGCCCTACTGTATTTTCCTTATCCTGTGGACGACCCTCGTGTACTGCCCGATGGCGCATTGCGTGTGGGCGATGGATTGGTGGACCGGCGCGGCGGACGCCGGCACCCACGCGATCGGCTTGCTCGGCGCCATGAACGCGCTCGATTTTGCCGGCGGCACCGTCGTGCATATTGCCGCGGGTTTGTCCGGCCTGGCGGCGATCGTGGTCTTGCGCAGTCGGCTCGGCTATCCTGAGCATGCGATGCATCCCAACAGCATGGTGCTCACGCTCACCGGCGCCGGCATCTTGTGGTTCGGCTGGTTCGGCTTCAACGGCGGCAGCGGATTGCAAAGCGGCGCTCTCGCGACCTCCGCCTTCGCCGCGACGCAATGCGCCGGCGCGGCAGCGGGGCTCTCGTGGATGCTCGCCGAGTGGTGGCATCGCGGCAAACCGACGGCGCTCGGTCTGGCGTCAGGCGTGATCGCCGGGCTCGTCGCGGTCACGCCGGCTTCGGGCTTCGTTTATCCGTGGGGCGGGTTCGCGATTGGCTTCATTTCCGGCGTCGTTTGCTACGTCGCCGTCACTATGAAGCCGTGGCTCAAGTATGACGATTCCCTGGATGCATTTGGCATCCACGGCGTCGGTGGCTTCCTCGGCGCGGTGCTGACGGGCGTCTTTTGTTTCGAATGGAACTACATCGACAACGTCGGACAGCCGGGGCTAATCGCATCGGGCAGCTTCAAGCAAGTCGGCATCCAGCTTTTTGCCGCCGTGGTGTCGGCGGTCTTCGCGTTTGTTCTCAGTTTTGTCATGGTCAAGGCGATTGACCTCGCATTCGGCTTCATCGTGGAAGAGTCCGACGAAATTGAAGGCCTCGACCGCACCGAGCACGGCGAAACCGGTTTCGATTTCGGTTATGGCTACGAGGTCGCGCCGCTGACGACGCCCGCGAAGCCGCGCGCCGCGATTGTGCCGCCCAATGGCATCGGGCGATTTCAAATTGTGGTTGAAGGCGCGAACAACGGCGATCTGATTCATGCGTGGTCGGAGATGTGCCAACCGACGCCGGAGCCGGCGCCGGAATTTAAAGCAATTTATCCGTTCATCACGACGGTGCAGGGCAATCGCTTTCAGTTTCGCGGCGGCGATCAGGATGCGATGAAGGTGAATTTGCAAAAATTGTTCGAGAAATTGCTGAAGCGGCCGCTCAAGGTGAAGGTGGAGGCGTAAACTGCCGCTTGCGGCTTCGCGCTCGCACGGCGCCGCGCGAGCGCGAAGCCGCAAGCGGCGTGGAGTTATACATGAAATTGATCGTCGCCATCATCCGCCCCGAAAAACTCGAATCGGTCCAGAACGCGCTCGCCGAGCGCGATGTTTATTTGATGACCGTCACCGACGTGCGCGGCTGCGGCCGGCAACGCGGCTTCACCGAAGTCTATCGCGGCACCGAATTCCGCGTGAACCTGCTGCCCAAGCTCAAGCTGGAGATTGCCGTCAACGACGCGTTCGTCGAGGCGACGGTCGAAGCGATCGTTCATTCGGCGCGCTCCGGCGACACGGGGCAGATCGGCGACGGCAAGATTTTCGTATTGCCCCTCGAAGACTGCGTGCGCATTCGCACCGGCGAACGCGGCGGGCAGGCGATTGGGCCGTGAAACGCCGCTTGCGGTTTCGCGTTCTCATCGCGCGATGCGTGCGCGAAGCCGCAAGCGGCTTGAAAAACTTTCCCGAAAAAATAATGTGTTGACATAGCTTCACTCCACTATTTCACACCGAGGAGCCCTAGATGACCCCGAAAGAAGTTCTGACCCTCATCCGCGAAAAAGAAGTCAAGGCCATCGACCTGCGTTTCGTCGATTTCCCCGGCACCTGGCAACATTTCACCATCCCGCCGAGCCACCTGGAAGAATCGACCTTCTCCGACGGCCTCGGCTTCGACGGCTCCTCGATCCGCGGCTGGCAGGCGATTAACGAATCCGACATGCTCGTCATCCCGCAGGCCGAGACGGCGTTCATCGATCCGTTCTTCAAGGAAACCACGCTCGTCATCATCTGCTCCATTCAAGATCCGCTCACGCGGCAAGACTATAGCCGCGACCCGCGCTTCATCGCGCGGAAGGCGGTCAATTACATGAAGCAATCGGGCATCGCCGACACGGCGTTTCTCGGACCGGAGCTGGAGTTCTTCGTGTTCGACAGCGCTCGCTTCGATCAGAATCAATACTCCGGCTATTACTTCCTCGATAGCGTCGAAGGCGCGTGGAACTCCGGCAAGGAAGAATGCGGCGGCAACCTCGGCAACAAGATTCGCTTCAAGGAAGGCTACTTCCCCGTCCCGCCGCAGGACACGCTGCAGGACATTCGCACCGAGATGATGCTCAAGCTGATTGAAGCAGGCATCGACGTCGAGGCGCAGCACCACGAAGTCGCGACCGGCGGACAGTGCGAAATCGACATGCGGTTTTCGCCGCTCGTCGAGATGGCCGACAAGGTCATGAAGTACAAGTACATCGTCAAGAACACCGCGAGGACGCACGGCAAGGTCGCGACGTTCATGCCGAAGCCTTTGTTTCAGGACAACGGCACCGGCATGCATTGCCACATCTCGCTGTGGAAGAACAATTCGAACCTGTTCGCCGGCTCCGGCTACGCGGGCCTTTCCGACATGGGCCTGCACGCAATCGGCGGCCTCTTGAAGCACGCGCCGGCCATCTGCGCGTTCGCGAATCCGACGACGAACAGCTACAAGCGATTGGTGCCAGGCTACGAAGCGCCGGTGAACCTTGCGTACAGCCGGCGCAATCGATCGGCGTCGATCCGCATTCCGATGTATTCGACGAATCCGAAAGCCAAGCGCGTTGAGTTCCGCTGCCCCGATCCGTCGAGCAATCCGTACTTGACGTTCTCGGTCATGCTGATGGCCGTGATCGACGGCATCAAGAACAAGATGCACCCGGGCGAGCCGCTCGACAAGGACATTTATGACATGGAGCCGGAAGAGCTGTCGAAGGTGCCGCAGGCGCCGGGTTCGCTCGACGCGGCGCTGGTGTGCCTTGAGAAGGACAACAACTTCCTGTTGCAAGGCGACGTCTTCACGAAGGACGTGATCGATACCTGGCTTTGGCTCAAGCGGACCAAGGAAGTGGATGCGATTCGTTTGCGGCCGCATCCGTATGAGTTTTACTTGTACTTTGATGTTTGATCATGTTGGCGAGCCACGGGGTTAATCCCCGTGGAATGGATGTCCATACCACGGGGATAAACCCCGTGGCTCGCCATATAGTTCACTTTTCCATCCGTCCGACGCGAACGCCCTTGTCCACATACTCCAACTCCGGCCGCGGATACCACATTGCCGGCGCTTCATAGTGCGGACTCAAATCGAAGCGCTCATCATAGCAAAGGTCGCGCGGATACATCACGTTCGCGGGATAATCGTCCACATCAAAAACGCCGGCGACGACGAGCGACGCCACCACCAGCTCCGAGCAAATCCAGCGCTCGCGATCCACGACGGTGCGGCCAAAGTACGGCGCCAGCCAGCTGCCGCGCGGCCGCAGCGGCGTGCCCTGCAGCGCCAGCCGGCCGATCGCGTACCGTTTGCCTTCCTGAGCCTGGGCGAACTCCGCATGGCGGCGAACTTGCTCGCCCGACATCGGTTTGTGCAAGCGCCGCACTAATATGGTGCCGTCGAAATCTTGCAGGCGCGGTTCCAGGTCGAAGTTGAATACCTTCATGACCGCGTTCGTGCCGGCCTCGAGCGTCGCCAACGTGCCGTCCGGCTTGCGAAAGACGACGGCGGCGTGCAGCGGGCCGTCGGTCCCGACCCAGCGATAGATCTTGACCGTCAGCTCGCTGTGATCGTCGAAGAGCAGAATATCGCCCGGCTGCGGTTGATAGCGTTCGCCGCGATGCGGCGCGTTGGTCTCGGTCATCTTGAACAGAAAGGAAGAGCGCTCGTTCGTTTCGGAGGGCGTGCCGAAAAAGGACGCGAGCGCCACCAGGGAAGTCAACATCGCGGCTCCAAGGAGTAGCGCGTTAAGATGCGTGAGTGACGTAATTTGTTTCGGCAAGCGCCGACGAGGTGCATCAGCGATTTCGATTGGTCAATGTACTCCTCACGCTCCGCGTGAGGTCGCTTTCGTCCAACACGTGCGCAAACGAATCAACTCTTCGATTCGCTCGAAACCACAGAATCGTCACGCCCCGCCCACGCGGTTTCGACGGCTGGGATCGGCTCGCTCGGCACAACCAGCGGTTCCGGCACGAGCGCCGACGTCTTCAGTCGCCGCGTCATCAGCCAGACCGTCGGCCCAAGAATGAGCGGGATGCCCCAGATCTTGCTCCAATCGAACGGCGTTTGCAAGATGAACAAATCCAGCGCGAACACGAAAACGATTTGCGAGAGACTCGCGACCGACATCTTCGCGGGATCGCCGGCCGTGAAGGCCTTGGTCAAGAAGAATTGCCCGATGGACGCCGTCACGCCGACGCCAAGGAGTTCCAAAAGATTCGCCGCGTCGAGTTCGCTCGTCGGCGTTTCCCACGGCAGAAAATAGGCGCACAACAACGACACCGCGAGCGCGGTGCCGGAAAAATGCACGACGACGGCACGCGGATCGAGATTCTTGAGCTGATTGAGTCCGATCATGGCGATCGCGGTGAACAGCGATACGCCGACGACGATCAGCGCCTCGTAACTGCCGGACTGAATCTGGCCGCCTTGAATGAGCGCGACGCCGGCGACGCTGCACAGGATCGACACCCAGACGGCGCCGGACGGCAATCGCCCCAGCATCGGCCATGACAACAGAGCGACCCAGATCGGGAAGATATTGGAGATCGTGTAGAGGTCGGAGATCGGCATCTGGGTGCTGAGAACATAGAAGGTGCAGACGAGGCTGCAACTGCCGGCGAGGCTGCGAATCCAGAGAATGCGGGGGCCGAAGAAAATGAGCGGGACGCCGTCCCACCTGGCCCATAGCGCGATCAAGACGAACGGAATGGCGCAGCGCGCGATCGCGAGCATTTGCCAGTTCGCCGCCGAGCCCGCCAGCTTCGTGAAGGCGACCATCCAGCTAAAGGCGAACCCGCTGATGAGGATCCAAAGATAAGGCTGCAGCGTTTTGTTGTTCATGGTTCCGAAAGCCGCTTGCGGCTTCGCGCTCGCGTCGAAGCGCCGGTTTCTTGGCGCATTAACGCGAGCGCGAAGCCGCAAGCGGCGGAAAAAACAATTCATTCATCCTTTTCCATCTTACCGCGTCCGTACATTTCTGTCATCTCCGCGAGACGTTCCAATATCCACGGATTGAGCTGATCCGCTTGAAAACGCCACGCCCAGTTGCCCTGCGGCTTGCCGGGAAAGTTCATACGCGCTTCCGTGCCGAGGTTCAAGATGTCTTGCAGCGGCGCGATCGCGTAATAGGCGACCGAACTCCAGGCGGCGCGAATCATGTCCCACGCGGCGTCGCTGCCGTCGCGCGCGAGATAACGGCGCACGTGATCGCGCTCGCGTTCGTTGGCGGTGCGATACCAGCCGCACGTGGTGTCGTTGTCGTGCGTGCCGGTGTAGACGACGGTGTTGAGATCGTAATTGTGCGGCAAAAAGCGATTCTCGGCGCGCTCGCCGAACGCGAACTGCAAGATGCGCATGCCGGGCAGCTCGAAGCGCCGCCGCATCGCGTCCACCTCCGGCGTGATGACGCCCAAGTCCTCTGCGATGATCGGCAAGCTGCCGAACGTTTTCTTGAGCGTCTCCAGGAGCGCGTAGCCGGGCGCCTTGACCCAGCGGCCCTTGATGGCGTTCACGCTGCCCGTGGGAATCTCCCAGTACGCTTCGAAGCCGCGAAAGTGATCGAGCCGCACAACATCGACGAGGTTGAACGTGGCGCGAAAGCGATCGATCCACCACTTGAAACCGTTCATCTCCATGCTGAGCCAATCGTAATGCGGATTGCCCCAGAGCTGGCCGGTCGCGCTGAAATAATCGGGCGGCACGCCGGCGACGACCGTGGGCCGCCGATCGGAGTCGAGCGCGAAGAGTTGCGGGTTGGCCCACACGTCGGCCGAATCGCTTGACACGAAGATCGGAATATCGCCGATGACGCGGATGCCGCATTCGTTGGCGTACGCCTTCAGGCGTTGCCATTGACGGAAAAACAGGAACTGGCTGAACTGATGCGGCCCGAGCGCCTTGGCCAGTTCGCTCCGTGCTTTTTTGATGAAGTCCGCTTGCCGCATGCGCGCCGCCGCCGGCCATTCCTGCCAGCTTCGCCCCTGATTGGCGTCCTTGAGGGCCATGAACAGGGCGTAATCATCGAGCCATGCCGATTCGGTACGCGTGAATGCGTCGAAGGCGTCGCGCAAGCCTTGTCCGCGGCCCTGTTGAAAGCGGTTCCACGCGATGCCCAAGAGATTCAGCTTGAATTGAATGACGGTGCCATAATCGACACGGCCCGGCGGAAAGGAGATCGTGGCGACGTCGCGCGCGTCGAGCAGCCCGTCCTCGTACAAAAGCTGCGGACTCACCAGATACGGATTGCCGGCGAACGCGGAAAAGCACTGATAGGGAGAATCACCGTAGCCCGTGGGGCCGAGGGGCAGGATTTGCCACCACTGTTGCTTCGCGTTGACGAGCGCATCGACCCACGCGTACGCCGCCGGCCCCAGATCGCCGATGCCGAACGGCCCAGGCAGGGAGGATGGATGCAAGAGAACGCCGGCGGAGCGAGGAGAGTCAACATCGGTTGGCATGGACCGGGTCCTTGGAAGACGCGAGAAACGCAAGGCGGCCTTTTTATTATACACACCCCGGACCGTTTACGTTTGGCGCTCACCGGACTTCAGGTTACCGCCCGAGCGTTGTTTTGCGACGACAGGATTTCTTCCAATCTCCTCTGGGTTTCGTCTGCCGATGCCCAGGGCCATGGTGGATTCTCCGCAACGCCAAGTTTGAATATTTCCTCATCGCGCTTGCCTTCCGAACGAGCCCACGCCTTGATAGCGCGAATTAGCATCACGCCTGGTATTTGGTGCGCCGCCTGAAGCCGATGTGCCGGAAGCACATAGGGGTCGGGCGATTTTTCTTCTCGCGCCCACGCCGATAAGAATTCAACTTCGTTGGGAAGCAATCTCATCTCATGGATCCTCCGCATAACGGTAATCGCGAAACGCCCCCGCCATGCCTTTGTCATGCTCCGCCCATTCCGCTGGCGTCGCGTTCGGTTTGTTCAAGAAAATCTGCCCGAAGCTCGCGGCTCGCGATTCCGTCTTGGCGCGGGAGTAGCGAAGGGGAATGCGCACCGAGCGAACAAGATCCTCTCCATTTTGGTCGTATTCAATCGCCTCCTGGCAATACGGACACGTAATCGCCCCGCCGGGTTTTCGATCGTTGATCGCCTTGTACTCGGGCATTGCGCTGGCTGCGTCTGGCGTCATTTCAAGCAGTAAGTCCGGGATGTTCTGAAGGCAAAATGGACACGGCTTGTCCGGCCAAGGCGTCGCCATGATTTCATCCTATCACTCATCGTTCGAAAACGAAACGCCGGTTCATGTTCACTTCTTCGCATGAATCGTTCGCTCGTCTTCGCCGGTCGCGTTTGACGCCAACAAATCTAGTATGTCCTCGCGCGTCAACTCTGAATGGCTTCCGAAGTGCCACGCGGATTTTCGTCTCCACGCGATTGCAATTCATCCGCGAGGTTGGCCGGCAAGCTCCACTCGATGCCGTGATATTTCAAGTACGCCTGAAACTCTTCAACCGTTTTCGCATAGCGTGCCGCGATTTGCATGCGTTCGCCCAAATCATTGCTGTTCGGATCAAATCGCTGCAGTTGGCGCCGGCGCCAGAAAAACAACAACCCTCCAAAGGCGCCAAAGGCGACGGCGACCGCCAGGAGTGTCCAGGAAATCGTGTAGTCGTTCAGGCGCCAGAGAAGCGTAATCAAGCTCAAGATTCCCGACAGCAATGCCGCGCCCAGGCAAATGAGGCTGATGTACCACACGCTAAGCATGAATTCTCGCCGCATCGTCTCGATCATGTCACTTTGATACTTGCCGCATTCCAGGCACGGGATCGCGTCGCAGTCTTCGCGCAACTTTTGTCTGAGTCCAAACGTTGCAGCCGCCTCTGCATGCGAATAGGGGCTGGCGCCGCCAGACGATTCCGAAACGGAGCCGGATGAGGTGCGCTCCATTTTGTAGACGTAAACGTGACGGCAATTCTCGCATTGCACGACCTTGAACGTGCAGCCACTCACCGTGCAACTGTAGGTGTAGCCCGCTGGGATGATAATCGGTATTGGGATAATCATGGCTTATTCCTTCCTCTGAAACGCCCGCGCCCGTTCGTCGCCGCCCGCCGCGATATACGCCAGCAAATCCAGCACGTCGTCGCGCGTCAGTCGATCGAGCAAGCCGTTCGGCATGATCGACAGCTTCGGCATCGGCGTGCGTTCGGCAACGTCGCCGCGTTTGATGTCGATCGGCTTTTCCACTTGATTCTTGGCGACGCGAATCACGTTGCCGTCCTCGTGCACGATGATGCCTTGCACCGTTTGGCCGCTGATCAACTCGAAGCCGACGAGTTGATATTTCTTGTCCACCACCGCGGCCGGTTCGATCAATTCGCGCAGCAAGTCCGCCTTGCTGAACTTGCCCGACGCCAGCTTCTTGGGCAGCTCGTTCAAATCGGGTCCGAGCGTGCCGCCATCCTTGGACGCGCCGATCTGGTGACACTGGTTGCACGAGCGCACCGTGAACAGCTCCTTGCCGCGCGCGAAGTTGCGGCCCGTTTCGATCTTGTCCACGTCGCCGGCGAGTTCGGTAAACGACCACTTCTTGGTTTCGAGGTACTTGATGCGATCCGCCGCCGCGACGTCGTCAAGCTTCGGCACGACATTCATGACGCCGTTCATGATGGGCCAATGGCCGGGGAACGTGCAGACGAACACGTATTTTCCGGGCTTCGACGGCGCCATGATCTGCAAGCGATCCGTCTCGCGCGGCTGCAACAAACGCGTTGCGTGCAAGACAAACTTGTTCTTCGGCACGAAGCCCTTCTTGAACGCGTCGGGATCGCTCACCATTTTCTCCGCTTGCTGCCCGACGACCGCGAGCATGCCCGGCTCGATGATGAGCAAGTTGTGCGGCATGATGTCGTTGTTCTCGAGCACGATCACCGCGGGCTTGCCGGCTTCGAGCGTGAACTCGGCGACGTCGAAGACCATATTGTGCGGAATCGTGCGAATGAGAATGACCTGCACGCCGAGCTTCGAGAACTGCGCCTGCAATTCCATGTTGCCAAGGAGCGCGGCGAGATCGTTACCGAGCTGAAGCGCATCGATCGCGGCCGGCTCGGTGCGCGATTTGACATTGAGTTTTTTGACATGCTCAAGCAAACTCTCGGCCAGCGGCTGCAACTCCTTTTCCGGCCACGTCTTTTTCGGCAAACGGCGTAGCGCGCGGATGGACGCGTCACGATCCTTGCCGGCGCGAACGAAGCCGGCGAGTGTCGCGAAGGTCTCGGCCTCTTGACCCGGAATCGACGCGATCGCGTTGATGGCAGCGAGGCGCAGGGCGTCATCCGATTCGCGCAGCAGTTCCTTCACCTTCGGATACGCCTGCGCGCGCTGCTTCGCGTTTTCAATGATCGCGATCGACTCGACGACATCGCGCAGCAACGATTTGTTTTTCGACGCGTCGGCCCAAACACGATCCAGCGATTGATCAACATTGACCAGAGCGGCGTAGGCAACTTGCCGTGTCAACGCGCGTTTCCCGGCCGTCGCGAGCTTTTCGAGCTTGCCGCGCTGGGCGGCGACTTCCTTGGCATCACGCGTCATCAAGAGGTTCGCGAGATCGTGCACGACGTGACCGTCTTGCCCGCTCGTCGAACCATGCCCGTGGCCGCCGTCGATGCGTTCGATCGCGGCGAAAAGCTCCGTTAGGTAATCGCTCTTATGCAACTTGGCCAGGCCGTCGAGTGCTTCTTGACGGAATTGCGCTGCCACGCCGTCGCGCGAAAGCATCGCCAGATACACCGGCTCGGAACGCGCCATTTGAACGAGTTCGGTCGCTGTCACGCTGGCTAACAGATACGCCGCCCCCTTCGGCCGGGTGCGGAATGGCTTGCCCGATGTCAACGCGGACTTCCAGTAAGGTTGCAGCGTCGCCATGGTTTCCTTGATGCCGTAATCGAGGTAGTAATCGGTTGGATGCTCGACGGCCTCAAGGGCGATCTCGGCGGCGCGGGCGTCCTTGAAGAAGCTTAGCGCGACCACGGCTTCCAGGCGGACGCGCGGGTGCACGTCGTTGACCTGGCCGGCGAGGTATTTGTAGGCGCGCTCTTGCATCAACCGGTCGCTGACGCGACTCGGCTCGCCGTGATATCGCAAGGCGCGCGTTGCGGCGCCGCGTGCTCGATAATCCTTCGCATGGAGCAAACGGGCTAACAAATCGTCGTCCATTTGTTGGATGCCTTGATATACCCAAAGCGCTTCCAATAGATGGTGCTCGTACTCCGCGTCTGCTTCCTTCAGATTCATGACCCATTTATCGAGGGCCTTCTTTACCTCGAAGCGATCGCGCTCGCGCAGCTCGGCACGCACTCGATAGCGCGTGCGGTCCTCGGGTTCCTTGAGCAAGTCGAGCAGCTTCGCGATGGGTTCGCCGGCGACTTTCACCGGCGTCACCAGCGGGCGATTCTTCGCGGTGATGCGCCAGATGCGTTAGATGCTGACGCACCACTTCTCCACGCGGCATCGTCATGAGCACATTGTCGCCGTGTTTCAGCGACCACGGCTCGTCGAGCGCCGTGCCCGTAACTGTCTCGAGCGCCGCCCGCGCGTCGCGCACGTTCGTGTCGAACATCGCGACGAGCGACGGCGTTGATTCGAGCGAATACCCGCTCGACTTAGCGAGATCGATGTGCGGCTCGCGCAGCGACGTCGCAATCCATCCCGGCATCCACGACACGAGCTGTGCGAGATGGCCGAGCGCGAACGACTTGTCGTGCGGCTTCCACGCGGCCTTGTCGCTCGGAACGCGCTCCAGCAGCTTGCGCGTCG
>DAIOGM010000064.1:16830-23279 GCA_036745215.1 Gemmataceae bacterium | reverse complement strand
AACGCAGAGAACAGAATCGCAAGTCCTTGTTGAATTGGTCGTTAATCGCGCCGAGATTTCGGCGCTTGAGGATTTGCGCGGGAAGCAAAGATTCTGAACGTTAGTAGCACAGATGGGTTGTCTGAATGTGCCGGCGAAAAAGTCGTTTCAATAAAAAGCGTGGTCGTTTCAAGATCGACATCGGTCGTTTCAAATGGCGCCCCCGTCATTTCAAAATGGACATGGGTCGTTTCAAAAAAAACGCTGGTCGTTTCATTTTGGACCCTGGTCGTTTCAAAATGGACCCCGGTCTTTACATTTTTGAGTGCGGTCTTTTCAAAAAAAACGCAGAGATTTCACGCTTTTTAGGGGGTCGTTTCACCGAATCGGCGTCCGTTTCTCCTGTACCGGAGCCGCGGCATCAAGCACCAAAGAGCGCAACCACAAGTCCTATCGTAACATCGGCACATCGGAATGCACAGGTTGGTTGCGGCTGACGTGCAGCGCGGGTGTGGGTGGCGCATACCTCGTGAAACGACCAAGCGCCGTCGGAGCTTCGCGGTTGCGCGGCGCTGGGCGTCATCTTTGGTCAAAGCACGACGCCGAGCGCCGCGAGTTGGCCCGTGAGGTCATCATTGGGCTGGTATGCGATGGCGTGAAAGCCGAAGTTGCGGGCGCCAACGACGTTCGCTTCAAGATCGTCGATGAAGACGCATTCGGACGGCTTCGCGTTGGCATAACGCAGACAGGTGTGATAAAAGTCCGTCTCGGGTTTGCGCACGCCGACCTCGTAGGACAGCACCAGGTGGTGGAAGTGCTTGAAGACACCGGCGAACTGTTTCAAAAATCGCCGCGCGTGCACCGCGTTGGTATTGCTCGCGATCAAGAGGCGATAGCGATCGCTCAAACGTGTCGCCAGCTCGCACGTTTCCTGGTTGGCCCAGAACACATCGCCGATCACATGCGCCAGGAAATCGACGTCGCAACGCAATTGCCAAAGCTTGTGGACATCGCGCAGGTACGTCGCCGGCGTCACCTGCCCGCGTTCGATGCGATCCTCGATTTCGCCGGCGTAAACGGATGTGTACATTTCCTCGACGGTCAACGGCGAAAACGGCGTGAGGCGTGCCAGGCCACGCCGATGATCGAAAAACGCGATGACGTTGCCGAGATCGAATAGGATGGTTTTCACGATTCGGTGCCCTCCATTGCGATGTCAAGAACCCGCGGGCGGAACGAGAAACAAATCGAGCTGTCCTTCGAGCACTTGATCCAAACGTCCCGTGCTGCGTCCCGTGCGTTGATCGCGCACCAGCGTGGTCGGCCCCAGGCGATAGCGGCGCACCACCGGTGGACGCTCCGGAGCTTGCTGCGCTTGCGCTTTCAGGCGAGCGCTCAGGAGCACCTTCATTCGTTCGAGCGCCTCGCCCTTCGAACCTTCGCACCAGCCGCGCACACTGAGCATGGTCTTCGAGTGAAAGATACGTACGTCGTGATTGACATGGCTCACGAGCCGACCGCGCGTCGCATTCAACGGACGAACAACGATGTCGAGTTCGCCGCTCGCGAAACTTGGCTCAACCACGGGGGCGGGCAGCACCTCGACGCGCACGACGTCACGCGCCGGCTTGCCGTCGCTGGACTCCGATTTCTTGCGTTCCCGACTCGATGAGCCTTTCGTGAGTTGATGAACGCCGGCTTCGTTGGCCAGAAGGGCAAACGCGCCGGGGCCGTAGACGGCCAGCGTGATCGTGTCTTCCGGCGGATCTCCGCCGAGTCGATCGTCGAACACCGCGACCTCCAGGCCGCGGCGCAGGGCAAGGTTCTGATACATCCTCGCCAGCAATTCGACGCCTCCCAGGCCCGCGCCTTGCTTGGTCGCCAAACGCAACGTGACGATGGCGTCTCCGAGCGCCTGACTATCGCGGCACGTTACCAAAAAGCCGAGGTGCAACATGTGCGCTTCATGCGTGTCAAGGAATTGCGCGATGCGGGCAAGATCGCGATCGGTATGGCGATGACGCGAAACGCGCTCGACCTCGCCATGCAGTTTCTTTTCGACCTCGTTGAGCGCCGTGAGAATGCCGTCGAGTCGATAGACTTCATCCATGATGCGGCGAGATTCAAGCTGATTGTCCCAGAAGCCCTGCGCGGTCGATTGCGCGAGCAGTTCCGACTTGCGCGTAACCAGCGGCGTCGCTTGCCCGATCAGTTCCATCGCCTGCTGCAAGAGCTGCGTCGCGCGTTCCTCGACGCGCCCGGCCTTGGCGGCGACCGGCGGCGGCGTATCCGCGGGTTCGGGCGCCTCGATGTCCAGATCCACTCGATCCTGTTTCGCGACGAGCCGCACGAGCGAGCCCGCCGGCACGCTCCCCTCCGCGATCGCGCGCGCCATTGGCAACAGCACCAGACGCTCGACCGTTCGCTTGAGCGGCCGTGCGCCAAACGCCTGCGAGTAACCTTCTCGCAACAAGAGCGGCAACACGCCCGGATCGACATCGACCGCCAGATGCCGCCGCGTGATGCCCGCGCGTTCCAGCACGCGGGCAATCTCACGCTGGGCGATGCGCTCCGCGGTCTCCGTCGCCAGTGGGCGAAACGTGACGATGCGATCGAGTCGATTGAGAAACTCCGGGCGAAACCAGCGGCTCAAATCGCGCAGAATGTTGTCGCGCGTCGGCATCGGCGGCGCTTCACGCGCCAGGCCGAGCGCGGGCCCCGTCTGCACGACGCTGCCGATGTTCGACGTGAGGATGATGATCGTGCGCCGAAAATCGACGGTGCGTCCCATCGCATCGGTGAGCCGGCCCGCGTCGAACATTTGCAAACACAGATTGTAAATGTTCGGATGCGCCTTCTCGATCTCGTCAAAGAGGATCACCGCGAACGGCCGTTCGCGCACCGTCGCCGTGAGCAGGCCGGCTTCGTTGCGCGCCGTGTTGCCGATCAAGCGTTCGTATGCTTCGTAGGTCGCGTATTCACTCATGTCGAGGCGCACGAGGCGATTGGCGTCGCCGAACAGATTCTCCGCGAGCGCCCGTGCCAACTCCGTCTTGCCGACGCCGGTGGGTCCGACGAACAGGAAGACGCCGAACGGCTTGTTCGGATCGTTCAGCCCCGCCTTGACGAGCGTGACGAGATCGACCACGGCTTCGACCGCTTCCGGCTGGCCCATGACGCGCGTTTCGAAAAACTGGCGCACCTTCTGGCGGTCGAGCGCGACGTTGTCATCGAGAAAATCGGCCGGAATGCCTGTGGACGTGGAAAGCGTTTCGAGAATGTCCTTCTCGGAAATCGGCCCCGGGTTTTCTTCATTCAAGCCGAGCACTTTGCGCAAGAGGCCAACCGAGCGGCCGGGCTGCACGGTGCCCGCGCCGAAGTACATCGCCAGCTCATTGACGCGGCCGAGCACCTCGTCGGGCACGTTCCTGTCGGCTTCCTTGGCGACGAAGCGCAAGACTTCGAGCGTCTTCTTCTCGTCGGCAGGCTGCAGTTCGACCGAATGAAACAAACGCCGCAGCGAGCGATTGGCGCCGAGGCCCTTGCGAAAGCCCTCGACCGTGCTTTCGCCGAGGATGGTCAGGTCGCCGCGCTCGATGAACGGCGCCATGGCCGTCGCAACGTTGGCGTCGGACTTCGACCAGGTGCCCATCCACGCCAGCTCTTCGATGTTCGGAATGTAGATGACGATGCGCCTGGGCGGCTTGACGGCGTTGACGAGGTTGCGGACGCGCGTCTCCCATTCGCCGATGTAGCGCGTGTTGACGAGGAAGTCCTGCGGCGTCATGCGCAAGACGTAGCCGGGCCGCTCCGAGTCGTCGCGCAAGCGATGCGTGATTTCCTGGATCAAGGCCGTCTTGCCGGTGCCCGATTCGCCGATGACGACGACCGCGCGCGGCCCCGGCGCATCCGGATCAAGCGCCTGCAGGACGGCGTCGATCTGATCGTCCAGCCCGTAAGCGCGCGGCAACTTGCCGGCTTCGGCTTCGAGCGTCATGATCGCGCCGTACTCGACGAGCGAATCGAGATCGACATAGCCGGCGAGCTGTTCGTTGAGCCAATTCGGCAGATAGGCGAACGTACCGAAGGTAAACGTTTTTACGCGAGCGCGAATGTCGCTCAACGCTTTGGTAGGGAGGCGCGGCAAGTCGCGCGGATATGTGCCGAGGTTCGCGAGGTGTTTTTCGATGGCGCCGGCGCAGGCTTGCTGCACGCCGACGTCCGCGTCCCGCGCCAGCTGTTGCATGAGATCGGGCAACACCGTGTTGGCCGGGCAGCCGCCGAGCGCATGGCCGATCTCGCTGCGCACCCACAGGTCATGCTCTTCGCGCAGCCGCCTTAGCAGCGTCGGCAAGAGTCCGGGACGATTCTGGGCCGTCCAGACGGCATTTTGACGGATGTTGACGTCGAAATCCGCCAAGAGTCGTTCAATCGCGCCGTCCATCGCCGTCCACGCAGGCCAGCTTTTGAGGTTGTACCCGAGTTCCTGGCGCACCTCGATTTCCGGATCGTCGGCGAGCGTGCGCAGCGTTTCGACGATGCTCGGCTCCGTCTGTCCGCCGCACGCCGCCGCGGCTGCCTTGCGTTCGATCTTCGCGGCTGAGCGCGCGAGCGTGATCAACAAGGCCGGATCGGCGGCAACGGCCAGGCGCAGCGCGTCCACCAGGGGCCAAAACGCGTCGGGATCGAGGCGGGCTTTCTGCAATAGGCGCTGAAGGTCGTCGTGCATGAGGAGATTCTATTTCCTTGAATCGCGGCACGCCAGCGAATCGAAAATGCGTTCTAAGTCCATTTGATCGTAGCTACAATGGGGACAAAGGAGCACCGTCGTCATGCCGACCGTCGATGTGAAGGTCTACTTTTTGCAAATGCTGTCTGCCTATCGCAAATCCGTGCCGGCGCCGCGCGCTGGGTTGTCGGTCATTCACGCCAAGAATCCGACTCTCGCGTACTATCGCTTCCTCTACCACGGCGTCGGCGAGGCCTATCACTGGTACACGCGCGGCCGAATGCCGGACGAGGAACTGCGCGAAAGCTTGAGCCATCCGCGGCACGAGCTTCATGTGCTTCATGTCGATGGCACGCCGGCGGGCATGGCGGAGCTCGATTGCCGGACGGACGACATTGAGCTGGTGCAATTTGGATTGATGCCGGAGTTCATCGGGCAGGGTTTGGGCAAGTATTTCTTGCAATGGACGATCGACCATGTTTGGGCGCGTCAGCCCGAGCGATTCTGGTTGCACACGTGCACGCTGGATCATCCCGTGGCGTTGCCGAATTATTTGAAGGCGGGTTTTGTGCTTTGTCAGGAAGAGATGATACAGCGGGAGTTGGATTAGCCGCTTGCGGTTTCGCGGTTGGATAGCGCCGTGTGCGCGAAACCGCAAGCGACGAGTACGATTACTTCTTCGGCAACCAGCCGCGCGCCACCAGCGTCTCCGCGATTTGCACCGCGTTCGTCGCCGCCCCTTTGCGAAGGTTGTCGGCCACCACCCAGATGTTGAGCCCATTGGCAATCGTCGGATCTTTGCGAATGCGACCCACGAACGTCTCGTCGCGGCCCTCGCACGACAGCGCCAGCGGCACCTCGCCCTTCGCATAATCGTCGAGCACAATGACGCCCGGCGCCTTCCGCAGCGCCTCGCGCGCCTGCTCCGCCGTGATCGGCCTGACGAATTCCAGATTGATCGATTCGCTGTGCCCCGTTCGCACCGGCACGCGGACCGTCGTCGCCGACACCTGAATCGTGTCGTCGCCCATGATCTTCCTGGTCTCCTTGACCATCTTGATCTCTTCCTCGCTGTAGCCGTCCTCGCCGAGCTTCCAGTCGTGCGGCAAACAGTTGCCCGCGAGCTGGGCGGCGTGCGCGGTCGCAGGCGGCACCTTTTCGCCGCGGCCAATCGCTTGCACCTGGGCGTCGAGTTCAAACAGCGCCTTGGCGCCTTTGCCGGAAGATGCTTGATACGTCGAGACGATGACACGCTTGATGCGCGCCAAATCGTGCAGCGGCTTCAAGGCGACGACCATTTGAATGGTCGAGCAATTGGGATTGGCGACGATGCCCTTGGGAATCTTCTTGAGCGCGTCGGCGTTCACTTCCGGCACGACGAGCGGCACGTCCGGGTCCATGCGCCAGGCGCTGGAGTTATCGACGACGATGGCGCCCATCTTCGCGGCCATTGGGCTGGTTTCACGGCTCACCGACGCGGGAGTGCTCGAAAGAACGATCTGCACACCGGCGAACGCGTCGGGCCTAATGGGTTCGATGGTGTAACGCTTACCCTTGAACTCGATGGATTTGCCTGCGCTGCGTTCTGAGGCGAGGAATTTGATGCTGG
Source organism: Gemmataceae bacterium (assembly GCA_036745215.1). Classification (GTDB taxonomy): domain Bacteria; phylum Planctomycetota; class Planctomycetia; order Gemmatales; family Gemmataceae; genus SIAQ01. The sequence continues at coordinate 16,962 of DAIOGM010000064.1, read as the reverse complement.
AGAACGGGAAATTGTGCTCGACGAGCACTTGCCGCATGATTTCGCCGACCGCACCGGTCGCTCCGACCACTGCAACGCTGACAGCCACGGGACTGGTCCTTTCTCGAAAAACGGGGTAAACCAACACGTCCT
>DAIOGM010000064.1:9648-16820 GCA_036745215.1 Gemmataceae bacterium | reverse complement strand
GCATGATTTCGCCGACGGCGCCGGTGGCGCCCACGACCGCAACGCTGACTGACACGGGAGGGATCCTTTCTGAGTTGGAAAAAATGCCGCGCCGCACACGGCGCGAGTAAAAGTTATTCTCCACCACCGAGTGAAATTGGCAAGTGCAGGTTCGCGCCGCATCCCGTTATGATGGCAAGATTCCGCCGGCGACCAAGCCGAGAATCACCACAGCCAGCACGATTCGATAGACGACGAATGCAATCGTCGAATGCGAGTTCAAGTAACGCAACAGCCAGGCGATGGCGACGTACCCTACTACCGCCGAGATGACGCCGCCAATCAGCATGTTGACGGCCTGATCCGGCAGTTTCTCTTGCAAAGCGGGATTGTCGCGCGCCGCCATGATCCAGTCGTAGATCTCCTTGACGCCGGCCGCGAGGACGCTTGGCAGCGACAACAAGAACGAGAATCGCGCCGCGGTCGGCCGGCTCAAGCCCGCGAAAAGGCCGGCCGTGATCGTGGTGCCCGAACGCGACCCGCCCGGCATCAAAGCGAGCGACTGTAAGATGCCGATCCAGAATGCGTCGAAATACGTCAATTCCGGCTCGCCGCGTTCTGGCAGCCCCAGTCGCTTTCGCCGTGCGGACCACCATTCAGACGCCGCCATCAGAATCGCAAACCCGATTGCTGCCCAGGCGATCGCGAACGGATTGTAGAAATTCTCCTTCAGCCATTTCGAAAAAAGCAGGCCAATGATCACGACGGGAATTGTGCCTACGATGATTTGCTTCGCCAGCCGGCCTTCCGGCGTTGCGCTCGTTATCAAACGCCATTCCGCCAGGTCGCGAAAAAAGCCCTTGAGCAATTGCACGATGTCGCGGCGAAAGTACCAATAGACGGCGACCAGCGTGCCGAGCTGGATGACGACGGTGAACGGATCGTTCTTCAATTCCTCGCGCGGTCGGCCGAGCAATTCTTGAGCGACGAGAAGATGGGCCGTGCTGCTGATCGGCAGAAATTCAGTAAGGCCTTGGATGACACCCAACAGGGCGACTTGCCAGAAGTCCATTCACATTTCTCGAAAGTCCGTTAGAAGCAAGAATACTGCGAGCATGCCGAACGCAAACGCATTTCAATTCTTCATCTCCAGGACGCGCCGCAACTCGCGCACGCGGTCCAGATCCAGCTCCGCCGGCGCGTGCTTGAGCAAATGATCGCAATCGGCAATCGCTCCGGTTCGCTGCCCGGCCTGGAAGCGGAAGACGGCGCGAATCCAGCGCTCTTCGTGGGCATCCGCATCGACCGCCACGATGCCGTCGAGGTAACGCAACATCGCCGGCGCGTCTTTCTCCGACTCGGCGACGCGAATCAAGTTGTGCAGCATGCGCACGACGATCGTCTTCTTCGTCACCGCCTCGAAGTGCTTTTCGGTCGCCGGCTCCCCGGTGACCTTCTTGACTTTCGCCTCCGCGTCTTCGCGCGACATCAACTTGCCTTCGTACACGTCAATGATCTGAGGTTTCTCGTCCTTCGGCTCATGGCGCACGACAAAATGGCCCGGCAACGCGACGCCGACGACGTTCAATTTGAGCCGGCGGGCGATTTCCATGTACAAGACCGACAGCGTGATCGGCAAGCCTTCGCGGTCGTCGATCACTTCGTTGAGGTAGCTGTTCGATTTCGAATAATATTCGCCATGACTGCCGTGGAAGCCGCGTTCCTTGAAGAGAAACTGATTCAACGCCTCGAGCTTCGCTTGCGGTTTCGCGTCCTTCGCGCAACGTTCGGCCACAAGCCGCGCCAGGCGATCGATCTCCCCGCGATAGACATCAACTTCCAGCTCCTCATTGTCAATCCGCGCCACCAACAACGCCGCCGAGGCAAGATCGACCTTGGCGTCCGGCAGCTTGAACATTTCCGCCAGCTCGGCGACGGTGCGTTCGTGGTGCACGGTCAGAGCGAGTTTGCGAAGTTGCTCGGCTTGCTTCTCCAGCTCCTTCGCTTTGACGCGCAAGAGAACGGCGCTGTCGGCGGGAGATTTCAACAGTGGGGCGAGGTCCTTCGGCGTCATTTCCTTGTCGAGCGAAATCGCCGCGAGGGATTTCTCGATCGCTAAACGTAAAGCCGGGTCGATGCCGGCCGTCGCGACTTTCGGCGCCGCCTGGAATTTCTTGAACTCGGCCACCGTGTCGCGGAATTTGGCGAGGCCGACGATCGTGCCATAATAGTCCGGCTTTTCCAGGTCGGTGATCTTTTCCTCGTTGCAATAACAGGTGAACTTGTCTTTCTCGATGCGTACGCGGAATGTGTTCCAGTCGCCGGGGCGATAGGCATTCGATTTTTGATCGGAAACGATCTTCCAGGAGAAGACGTTCGGCCCATCGAAGCGCGTGAGACGAAGCTTGCCGCTGGTAGGGTAAAAGCCGTAGTGCTTGCCGTCGTCGTCGCCGCCGAAGATGAGGCCGGCGGCGCCCGCTTCGTCGTCGAGCTTGACGGTCACGGTGAGTTCGTAGGGGAACGCCGGCGGTTTGCGTTCGGACAGGCACAGCGTGCGACCGCCGAATCCGGACCCCGCCCCGTCGGCGAGAATGCGGCCCGCACGTTGACGCCAGCGGCCGCCGAGCAGCGTCTTCCATTCGCTCTTGTCGAGGGCGCCGATGGTGAGCCATTGCTCCATCGCAATCGGGTTCGGCCGTTCGTGAATCTTCTTGAGCGCGTTGACCGGCACCGCGAAGCCGAGGTTATTGGTGACGAGTGATTTCATGGTGACGATGCCGACGACGCGGCCTTGCGTATCGAGCACGGGACCGCCGGAGTTGCCTTGCTCAATCGGAATCGCAAGTTGCAGCATGGAGACGCCGTCAAACTCGCGCTTGCCCGACAAGACGCCCGTGACGACGCTGTACTCCAAGCCGCGCGGATGGCCCAGCGCGACGATGGCCTGCCCTTGCTTGAGACTGTTCGAATCACCCAGCGGCAACGGCTTCAACTTCTGCTTGACGTCGATCTTGACGATGGCAAGATCGAGCTTGCGATCCGACGCTTGCACGATGGTCGCGTCGTGCTTGGAGCCGTCGGCCAGTTGGACGCTGATGGGCCGAGCTTCGCCGATGACGTGGAGATTGGTCGCGATCAAGCCATCCTCGGAGACAACGAAGCCGGTGCCGAGGCCTTGCTGTTTGCCATCGCGGCCCGTGTAGAAAAGGACGGCGATCGATTCCTTCGCGTCCTCGGCGAGTTTTTCGACGGATTTGTTCGCCTTCTTGCCCTGGCCGTGAACAAGCGTGGGTGTCAGCGACGAAATGACGACAACGGCGACGAGCAGCGTGCGATACCAGGACATGACGAACTCCGGTGGATGGATTGAATCCGGCAGGCGGGTGATGATCATTGTCGCGGAATGTTGGGAGAAATGCCAGTGCGGACGAGCGAGGGCTGCTTCAAACTTGGAATTGTCCGGGACTTACTGGCATTGCAGGAAAACAACGGTACGCTTTGAGTCCATCGGAAACGTCCATGAACGAGGAATTCGATCGTGGCGCGGGATCGCAAGGACCGAAGTGAAAGTTGGTTCATGGCCCATCACGGCGGTTCGCTTTTGCGCTTGGCGCCGGTGGGCGGTGTGGCCCGATGGGAGGCTGCACAAAACGTCCTGGCGTATCCTAAACAAATACCCGATGGCTTGCTTGACGTTACTTTCGTGGGAAAAGACACGGCGGATCCTTTCTTGATTGAGATCGAGGCTTATCCAAATCAAGATACGGTTCGCCAGATTCGTCGCGATCTGGCAATGGTCATGCTAGCGCGCGGTGTCATTGCGGACATCATCGTGGTCGTGCTGCAGCCGAATCGTGGTCGTGCTGCAGCCGAAAGGCAACTTGAGGCTGGAGCCGACGCAAATTGTCGCAAGCGCCCATGGCTTGACCGAAATGCGTTTGAAAGTGCATGTGGTGAATTTATGGACGCTTGACGCACAAGAACTCCTTGCGGCCGGGGACGTTGGATTGATTCCGTGGATTCCATTGACCCATTTCGACGATTCGCCGGAAGCGATGCTCGCGGAATGCCGCGAACGAATTGAAGACCTGGCCGACCCGGACGAACAGGGAAACTTGCTCGCCATGACGCACGTGATGGCCGAGGCGCGGTATAATGACGCGAAATTGCTGAGCCTGTTGGGAGGGTCGATCATGTCGCTGGAAAAAGCCCTGTGGGAATTGCCGGCGGGAAAGCGATATCTGGCAAAGAAGGAACGCGCGGCCGAACGGCGGTCGATACGCAAGTGCATCATCAGCTTGTTGGAGACGCGTTTTGAAGATGTTCCAAAGGAACTTGCCAGCCGACTCCGAAGCGTGGAGAACGTTCGAAAACTCGATGAACTGCTTCGACTGGCAGCGACGTGCGGAGGGCTTTCGGATTTCCGCGCCGCGCTGGAAAATGAATGAGTCGATTAATCATCACCGCTGCCGCCACACGGCCCGGTCCGCGATGCCGAGTTTCAACAGCGCGGGCCGAATCGCGTCGAAGTATCGCTGCGAATCGCCCGGATAGCCCGCCGTCGGCTTCAAATCGGGCACGTGCGTCGCCCAGAAGCGATTGAACTCGCGCATCAACAACTCGCGCACATATTTGCTAACCATTGAGGCCAGCGCGACGGTGAAGTGCTTGACGTCGGCTTTCGGCATCACCAGGATTCGCACCGGTCGATCCATGCCTTCGACGCGATAGACGCTGCGCGACGCCCCCTCTTCTTCGGCGAGCACCATGCCGTCGGCGAATGCGTGCTGCAACATCGCGCTGTAGGCATTGCGGCCGCCGTGTTTGTCGATCACGAATAGCATTTGCTCCGCCGGCGCAGCGCGGACGCAGCTCTCGATCAATTGCGTCGCGGCAACGGCGAGTACCGCGCCTTTGCTTTCCCATTTGTCCACGAGGTCATTGAAACGCGGCGCAGGCACAATCGCGCTGCGGCAGAAACACCACGTAACTTCGGCCGCGTTATTCGCATCACGCCAGAGGTCACAGGCGGCCGTCAGGTCGTCCGGCCCGACCGCGGTCGGCAAGGCCGTATCGCCGACGTACCATGACTCCTGACGAATCGCCGGCAATTCGCCGTCGGCAAGATGCGCGAGTAAATCTTGCAACGTTGCGATCGACGCACCCAAGCTCGTCAGCACGCCTCGTTCCAGATCAACCCAACCGCTCGCCGGCGAGTACACCAGCTTCGAATCCGCGATGACGATTCGATGATCGGCTTTCTGTTTCGCGCTGCGAACGGCAGGCTTGAGTCGCGTCCAAAGATTCAGATCGTGGGGATCATCCGGCACGTGGCAGGCGACGAGCGTCATCACGAAGGGGCCGAGATTGGGGCCGTAGCCGGCTTCGTCGATGCCGATGAGCCAGGGCATGTGCGAGTCCTTCCGAATAAGATGAAGCTCAACCCAACTCAACCCCCAGGAATCGCTGCGCTCATCCTGGGGCTTGGCTGCAATTCTTTTTACGGAGGGACGGCTCCATGCTCCAAGACAACATCTTTCAAAAAATCATCGACAAGAAAATCCCGGCGAAGATCGTGCACGAGGATGATCTGTGCGTCGCGTTTCACGACGTCAATCCGCAAGCGCCCACGCACGTCTTGATCATCCCGCGCAAGGTGATCCGTACGCATGCCGATATCGCGGAGCACGATCGCGAACTGCTCGGCCATTTACATTTGGTCGCGGTGAAGTTGGCCAAAGAACTCAAGCTCGATGACGGCTATCGCATCGTCGTCAACTGCCTGGATCGAGGCGGGCAGACGGTGCCGCACTTGCATATGCACTTGCTCGGCGGCCGCGACTTCCACTGGCCGCCGGGATGAGGTCTCAGGCCGATCGCAGAAGCGCTTGACGAAACGCCGCGATGTCCGCGAAACGCTTGCTCGGCGTGCGCGACAAGGCCCGTTCGATCACGTCGGCAAGCGCCTCCGGCACGTTGCTGCGGCGTTCGCGAATCGGCACGTACTGGCGACGCAAGAGCGTCGAGAATTTCTTGCGTTCCTCTTTCGGCAAATCGAGCACGGGAGCGCCGGTCAACAAATGATAGATGACCGCGGCGACCGAATACTGATCCGACAGCGGATTGCTTTCCTGATAGTTGAACAAGATCTCCGGCGGCACGAATGACGCCAGATCGAGCAGCCCCGTCGTCAAACTCAAGCCGCTGAAGGACGCGTTTTGATAGACGCGGGCGACGGCGAAATCCGCGAGACGTGCGACTTCCTGGCCGTCGATGTCCGTGATGATCACGTTCGTCGGTTTGATGTCGTGGTGCATGAAGTGCTTGCCGTGCGCGTATTCGAGCGCCTGCAAGACGTGGTCGGCCCAGCGCAGCGTCCTCGCGATCGGCAGCGGGCCTTCGCGCTTGAGGATCTGACCCGCATCGAGGCCCGGCACGAAATCGGAGACGAAATAGAAACCGCTCGGACAGCCGCCGACCTCGCGCAAACGGACCAGATGCGGATGATCGAGCACGCATAACGCCCGTGCCGAACGCAGAAAATCGCCGATCTGCTGCGGCGTGCCCTGGAAGCTCGGTTTCACCACCTTCACCGCAAGCAATGCCGACTCGCCGCCGCGACGTCCGAGATATGTCGCGCCCATCGCGCCGCGGCCCAACTCGCGTTCCAAAAGATAACCGGGGATGATCGGCAAGCCGAGCGCGGGTTCGGATTCCATACTCGACGTCACGCCCGTGTCGCTTCGATCCACCTTGACGCGCAAGATCGTGTGCCCGGCGCGAATCTGATCGCCATCCTTCAGGTCGGCCGTGAAAATCTTTTCGCCGTTGACGAATGTGCCGTTGTGGCTGCCCATGTCGATGAGCCGGCATTCGGGCGGATTGACTTCCATCATGAAGTGGATTCGGGAGAAATACTTATCTTTGGCAGGCAATTGAAAATGCGCATGTTTGGACCGGCCGACCAGAAACGTGTCGTGCCGATCGAACGCGAATTCCAGCCCCTTGTGCGGCCCGGCGACAACGGTAAGGATGATGCGCATGCGACACCCGTGCGCGAGGAGTTCACGCAGACCGTGCGCAGGGTGGTCGACAAGCTGCTGCACACCCCGACCGTGCAAGTGAAGAAGCTGGCCGCTGGCCCGGACGGCGACAGCTATGCCGAGGCCCTACGCACCCTCTTCGAGCTGGAC
>DAIOGM010000064.1:7721-9638 GCA_036745215.1 Gemmataceae bacterium | reverse complement strand
GCAGTTATCACCATGCTCATTCTAGCGCAGGGAAGTTTAAGGGAAATGCTGATTTTGCCGACTGGACACTTCTGCGAACGGGGGACGGACAGGAAAGTCTGTCCTACAATCCGTAGGCCGGACATTCCTGTCCGGCCTTTTGGGAATCGTCGCCTACTCGCCGTAACGCGCGACCAGGCGAGAGATGGCGTTGATGGCCCGCTTACAGCACATGCCGTAGTTCTGCGCGACATCCTGGGCCGCCTCGCGAATGGCGCGAAACTCCAGCACCTCGAGCGGCAAATCGCAGTCCTTCGCCTCGGCGCGCAGCCCCGGCAAGCTCAGCACGATGACCGCGGCGTGAATCGCCACCGCCGCCTTCGCGACCTCGATGCCTCGCTTCGCCAGCCAGTGATGTTGCTTTTGCAGTTCTTTCTCGAATCGCTTGGTGAATTGCGATTCGTCGAGCTGTCCGAGCTGAAATTGTTCCAGGTGTTGGTAGAGCGGCCGGGCGAGTCTCGGCAAAACGATTTCCATCAACTGCTTCGACATTAGCGAACTCCGGTGGGTTGCGAAGGAAACCGTTCTTGGCTTGGGTCCGACTCTATTTCAATCCTACCGCACAGACGCGTCCTAGGCAAAAAATCGGACACGCAGAACCAAAAAATTCAGCCCGAAGCGAGGCAGTTTCTTCGGGACGAAGAATTCAGGCGATTGTCTCGCATTAGGCGATTTGGGAGAGACCAGCCGGCTCAGCAATTTAACTATTGCACCCGGCTTCGCTGCGCCCCATAATCTCAGCGAGAATGTCGCTTAGGTTGTAGGACGGGTCTCCTAACCCGTCCAGGTTGATCGGGGACGGGTCGGGAGACTCGTCCTACGAGAATACCTGACCCACGAAAAAGTAAAACCCCGTATCGAGGGCAAGTTATGAAACGGCTCTATTGGTTCCTGGGCGCGCTGTTGATCGTCGGCGCGGGCGTTGGCGTTGACTCTGACGCGCAGACCGCCGCCGGTGGCAAAACGACGAAGGTTGCATGGAAGAAAATTACCCTCGATCGCATCTTCCGCTCAGAAGGCGCCGGTGTCGCGGACCTCAACAAAGACGGCAAACTCGACGTAGTCGTCGGCGATTGCTGGTATGAAGCTCCGAAGGATTCAGGCGGCGAATGGAAACGCCACATTCTGCGTGCGGATCGAAAATTCGATCTGCTCGTTTACAGCGATTCGTTTTGTTGCTTCAGCGACGACTTCAACGGCGATGGTTGGGTTGACGTGATCGTTATCCCATTCCCAGGCCGGCCGTGCTACTGGTACGAGAATCCCGGCGCCAAGGGAGGCCTGTGGACGCAGCACTTCCTGACCAACAGCGCCAGCAATGAAACTCCCATCTACGTCGATCTCTTCAAGACCGGCAAGAAAGTCCTCGTCATGGGCTGGAACCCGCCCAAGGACGAAGGCGATATCAGCAAGGGCAACACCGCCGGCAGCGGCGAGATGTGCTACTTCGTCCCCGGCAACGATCCGACGAAGCCATGGAACCGCATCTCCATCAGCGGAACGCCCAAGGGCAAGCCGTTTCCAGGCTGCGATCCGTTTTCGCACGGCCTCGGCGCCGGCGACGTCAACAGCGATGGCCGACTCGATGTCCTCTGCGCCGACGGCTGGTGGGAGCAGCCGGAAAAGCAATCTGGCCCGCCCACCGCGTGGAAGTTCCATCGCACGAAGATCACCAATCCCTGCTCCGATATGTACACCCTCGACATCGACGGCGACGGCAAGATGGACATCATCAGCTCCAGCGCCCATTACTGGGGCTTCTGGTGGAGCCAGCAAAAGGACGCCGATTCGTTCGTGCAGCGCACGTTGTTCCCCAGCCCGTTCGATGTCGCCAAGTTGCCCACACACTAATGCCCAAAAGCAGCAGGATCACCGCTC
>DAIOGM010000064.1:0-7711 GCA_036745215.1 Gemmataceae bacterium | reverse complement strand
CCAAGTTGCCCACAAGTTTGAAGCTTTCGGACGAAGAGCAACGTCTGTTTGACGCAGTCGGCTCTGTTCGCAAGGTGCATTTCTCGCGTTCGCCGTTCGCCGCCCATCCGGAGTTGTGTCGCATGGCCCGTGATCACGCGGAGCGCATCGCGAAGTCGAACGCCAAGGAAGAAAACATCAACGGCAAGTATCCCGGCAAAGTGCTGACCGTCAAAACCGTGCGCGTCATGCCGCCAGCCGACGTCAAGGAAACGAAGAAAGACAAGAAGGACAAAAAAGGCCCTGAGTTGACCCCGATGCAAAAGCTTGCCCTGTCGCTGATGCCGGACAACGAAAAAGACGCCGACCTCGTCCTGCCCGGTTTCGAGATCGGCGTCGGCACGGCGAAGCTCGATTCCGGCGAGGTGCAGTACACGTTCGTCATCGGCGATCGCGGCCAATTCTCGCTGCCGTCGCAAACGCACGCCTTGCACATGGTTGACATCGACGGCGACGGCATGAAGGACCTCATCACCGGCCGCCGCTGGTGGGCCCACGGCCCGCGCGGCGACGACGGCGCCAACGATCCCGCCCAGCTCTACTGGTTCCAGGGCAAGAAAGGCACCGATGGCTTGATCTCATTCACGCCGCACTTGATCGACTCGGATTCCGGCGTCGGCACCTCATTCGCGATCGCCGACATGAATGGCGACGGATTGCCCGACATCATCGTCGCCAACAAGAAGGGCGTCCACGTATTCGTGCAACAACGTTAATTCCCATGAAGCCCCGGGATGAGCGCAGCGATTCCCGGGGGTTGCACCGCGAAAAACTCGATCCACCCCCGGGAATCGCTGCGCTCATCCCGGGGCTTAGGGATGTACGATGCGCACGATTGTCCTGCTCCTTGTTCTCCTTGTCGCCTCACCGGTCTACGCCGGCGAAAAATCCCCCCTTTTCAACGGCAAAGACCTCGCCGGCTGGGACACCTGGCTCGGCGCTCCGAAGAAAGGCGAAAAGCCGTTCGGACTCAACATCGATCCGGACAAGGTCTACACCGTCGTCGAAACCGACGGCAAGCCCGCGATTCGCATCTCCGGCCAAACCTTCGGGGCCTTGACGTCGAAAAAAGAGTTCGAAAACTACCACTTCACGCTCGAATTCAAATGGGGCGAAAAACGCTGGCCGCCGCGCGAGAAAGCCGTGCGCGACAGCGGCCTCCTGTATCATTGCGTCGGCGAGCACGGCGCCCAGGGCACGTTCTGGATGCGCTCGCAAGAATTGCAAATCCAGGAAAAGGACTGCGGCGACTATTGGAGCGTCGCCGGCGCCATCGTTGACGTGGAAGGCGAACGCAAGGACGCCAAAAGCCCCATCATTTACAAAAAAGGCGGCATGAAGTACACCGTGCCCAGCAAGGAATCCGGCGGCAATCGCATCGTCAAAAGTCCCGACAACGAAAAGCCGACCGGCGAATGGAACACCATCGAACTCTACACCGTCGGCCAAACCAGCGTGCACATGGTCAACGGCAAGGTCAACCTGATCCTGACCGGCTCGCGCCACAAAGTCGGCGACAAGGAAGTGCCGCTCACCAGGGGCAAGATTCAGATTCAATCCGAAGGCGCCGAGGTGTATTATCGCAACATCTCGATCCGCCCAATCAGCGAGATCCCGGCGGAATTGCTGAAGTGATTGCTTCTGGATACAATGCTCGCAACGATTTCGATTGCAATAATGGAGAGTTCAATGTCCGACCATGCCGCGCCCGCCAACAACGTTTTCACTGAATCCGAACTCGCTCACATGCATTCCGAGGATTTCTCCGCGGGCAAGGCCGTCGTCGTTTTGATGCTCGGCATCTTCCTGACCGGCGTCTTCATTTATTCGGTGGTGGCATACTGGGTGATCAACTTCTCCCATTAATGATGAAACCACCGATGGACACAGATCAACACAGATAAGACGCAGGGCTGTTTCCTGACTTCTTTCTTATCTGTGCTCATCCGTGTTCATCTGTGGTTCAATCTCTTATGGCGACCACCTCCCCGTGCTTGCAAGGCACATTGCATATCTATGTCGCCTTCGATTGGGGCGATGAAATCGAACTCGAACGCGTTCGCACGATCGTGCCGGCCTCGGCACAGGAGTTGCCGCGCCGCCGGCGCACGCCGTTGTCGTTCTTCTATCGGCCCGCGCCGCTTCGGGTCGCGCTACCGGACGCGCCTCTGGAGCTTCCCGAACTGGGCACAGTGCAGGCGTCGGTGTCGGCGACGCTGTTCGACTTCGGCGCCGTCAGCGTTGCGTTTCAATTGCCATTTTCGGCCACGCCCGATGCGCTCAGTCGCCTCGCCGGCGCGCTCGCCGATCCGACGCCGTTCATGCAAAAAGCGCGGCAAGTCCTTGAACCGCTCCATCGACAATTGCAATCGGCGATTCACGATCCGCTCTGGCAGGATGACCTGAGTGAAGAGTATTTCGTCTTCCAGTTCGGCCCAGAATCGCTAACGCAAATGGACGATCGCGCCTGGCTCGCCGGGCTGGTGCACCTGGAAATCGAGCCGCTCAGCGCCGAGGAGATCGGCGAGGCGTTACGCTATCGCCTCAGCTACAGCACGGACGATCTTTTCGTGCCGGACTGGGCCGCCGCCGTACTTGTTGATAGCGAATGCGACGACACACTGCACGCGATCGCCTTCGCCAACTTGCAGCTATTGGAGTTTCGCCACATCGACAGTCGCCTCGACGTCAGCCTCGCCGATGCGTCGCGCATCATTCAGCCGTTGACGCATCGCGTGTTGCCGTTCTGGCGGATGCACGAAAGACCGTTGCGCGTTTTGGGCGAATTGAAAGTCGAGGCGAACGGATTGTTCGAACGCACCGGCAACGCGCTCAAGCTCGTCGGCGATCCGTACCTGGCTCGCGCGTACCGGCTGCTGGCGACGCGATTTCATCTGGAGACATGGATCGAGAACATTCAGCGCAAGCTCGAAGTCGCGGAGGGCGTGTATCAGGTGTTGTCGGATCAGGCGAGCAACTTTCGCCTGGAGTTTTTGGAATTGATCGTCGTGCTCTTGATCTTGATCGAGATCATCCTGGCGTTGGTGCGCCATTAATCGATCGTGGTGCAGGCGGCTCGCCTGCACAATGAAATCGTGCAGGCGAGCCGCCTGCACCACGGGTCAGATGCGGCGCCCGCGTCTCACAATCACTGCCGACCCATCCGCAACGAGCGCCGACGCGGGTTCGCGCAAGAACGGCACGAACGCCGCCCCGTAGATCGCTTCGACATCGCAATCGTAACGCACACTCGACACCGGCCGAACGCGCCACGGCGGATGCTCGACTTCGTATTCCATCGTGACGCCGTCGCGCTGCTTGGTGTAGCCCCAGTAATGCTCGGTGACGAACTCCTCCACGGAGCCGCTCACGGGATGGAGCGCGTCGCCGCAGGTTTCCACGCTCAACCCGTTCCATCGGCCAGCACGGAGCCATTCGTACTCGACCCGAGGCGGTTCCACACGCTGCCGCATCGGCATCGTCACGTATTTCTCGTTGTAAAACCACCGCGCCGCCACGGAGATCAGCCACTTCGGCGCAATCTCGCGCAGAAATACGACGCCGCGACGAATGCCTTCCGGGGCGCGGCGAACGACGTAGAAACGCAAATTCACCTCTTCGAAATCGCGATGGAACGGTAACGGAATGCCGAGGACCGTTGACTGAATGAACTGAAAGCCGACGACGCTGACAAAGGCCTGATCCTGATAGAAGTCGAGTTCCGTGCCCGCAGGAACGTGCGGCTCCAGCAAGCGCGAATCGACGACGAAATTGAGCATCGCGAGATTGTGCCAACCCGCGGTCAGAAAGACGCTCGTCTTCGTGTGCGCAGCGGTCGCGGTGAGCATGCGGCGGCCCTTTCGCATTCGGGATCAATCGAAGAGTTGTACCACGATAGGGACCGCAATCAATAGACGTGATTAACCAAAAACCCGCGTGCCGTTTAGCGCTCGCTTTGAAGCGCTCAGATCCCGGCACTTCAATGCGAGCGCTAAACGGCAAGCGGGTTACTACATCTCCAGCGCCGGTTGAATCGCCCGGCCATATTCATCATAAAACGCTTCGTGCAACAAGAACACTTCCGCGACTTCCAAACCCAACGTATGAAGTTGCCGCCGAAGCTGCTCAAATGCGTGCGGCCCAAGCCGGCGCGCGACGAGCGCACGCACATGCTCCGCGCACAGCTCCATCTCCACCGGGCGGCGCGAATGCAGTGGGAACGTCACATAACGCACCGTGCCCAGATGATGACAGACGGCGCAGCGTTTGCGTTCGGTGCGCACGACGAGCGGGTCCCCTTCGCCGAGGGCAAGCGCCTCGAGGCAATTGGGACAGTACGTCTTGCCGGCGATGCGATCCCAGAAACGCGACTCGTCGCCGCAGCGGCAACAGGGGATCTTCGGAAATATGCTGTCAGGCGATGCCAAACGAATGCTTTCCATCGTTCTCCACCATGGAGCGAAGGCGGGTTGGTAAGGGTCCCGTCGGCTGCATGCTTGCGCAAAGAGGCCGTCCATGGTGGGTAGTTAGGCGTTGCAGCACACGGGTGATGCCTCCTACATCGACCTGTTTTGCGCCATTCTCCGCGTTCACCGCAAAAAGATAAACAACCCGAAGGTCCGGAGCTTGCCACATTCAAAATCTTTTGCCGGACCGGCAAGCTTTCGCTAGCTTGACTGCGGTGAAAATCCGCTACAATCGAATCAGCCGCTTGCGGCTTCGCGTTCACCGAGCGCTGCGCGAGCGCGAAGCCGCCAGCGAAAAAATGGAGACCGCCATGCGTCATGCCGTCATCGTCGAAGCCGTGCGAACGCCGATCGGGCGGGCGCATGCGGAGAAGGGCTGCTTCCGGGACGTTCGCGCCGACGATCTGTCCGCGGACATCATGCGGGCGCTCCTGGATCGCGTGCCGTTCCCCGCCAATCAAGTCGAGGACATCCACTGGGGCTGTGTCAAACAGGAACGCGAACAGGGCTTCAATGTTGCGCGCATGGCAGCCATTATTGCCGGCTTTCCCGTCGAGACGCCCGCGACGACGGTGAATCGCCTGTGCGGCTCCAGCCTGCAAGCGCTCAATCAAGCGGCCCAGAGCGTGATGGCCGGCGTCGATGACGTGCAAATCGCGGGCGGCGTCGAGCACATGCATCACAATCCGATGGAGGCCGGCTTCGATCTCAGCCCGCGTTTTCAATTCCTCAACAGCATCGCCACGCAATACATGGGCGTCACCGCGGAAAACTTGGCACGCAAATACAAGATCGGCCGCCGCGAGCAGGATGAATTCGCCTTGCGCAGCCATCAAAAAGCGGCGCAAGCGACCGACGCCGGTGCGTTCAAGAATGAGATTATCCCGACGTGGGGCCGCGACGACGAAGGCCGCAAGGTGCTGATCACGCAAGATCAATGCATCCGCCGCGACACGAGCCTCGAATCGCTCGGCGCCTTGAAGCCCGCGTTTGCGCCGGAAATCGGCAGCGTCACTGCGGGCAACTCCAGCCCGCTCAACGTCGGCGCCGCTGCCCTGTTGGTGATGTCCGAAGAACGAGCCAAAGAGCTGGGCTTGAAGCCGAAGGTGAAAGTTCGCGCCATGGCCGTCGCCGGCGTCGATCCCGCGGTGATGGGCATCGGCCCCGTTCCCGCGACGCAAAAGGCGCTCGAACGCGCCGGGTTGAAGCTCGCGGACATCGACCTGATCGAGATCAACGAGGCTTTCGCCGTGCAAACGCTGTCCGTCATCAAATTGCTCGGCGCGAATCCCGAGAAGGTGAACGTCCGAGGCGGCGCCATCGCAATCGGGCATCCGCTCGGCGCCTCCGGGGCCCGCATCGCGGCGACATTGATTAACACGATGCTCGACAAGAAAGCAAAGTTCGGCCTCGCGACGATGTGCATCGGCACCGGGCAAGGCATCGCTACCATCTTCGAGAGCGTGGGGTGATTCGAAAATGCATTGACAATTGACAATTGACAGTTAGCAATTTCCAATTGAAGACAGGACCGCGTTCGCAATTGGCGTGGCACGAACGATGCATTTCAAAATTGTCAATTGATAATTGTCAATTGTCAATTGTCAATTCTTCGCTACCCGAGTGCGATATACTTAATCGAGGGAAGATAAGCACCGAGGCGTTAATGCAAGACACCATTCTCATCGTCGATGACGAAAGCTCCGTTCGCCAGACGGTGCGCGAATGGCTCACGCAGGCAAACCTCGATTGCGACATCCTCGTGGCGCCCGATGCCGAGTCGGCCCTCAAGATCGCCAACGAACATTCGATCGATCTCGCCATCCTCGACTGGAATCTTGGCGCCGGCGACGACGGCTTGCAGCTTCTCCAAGATCTCGCGGCGTTTCATCCGGACATCGTCGCGATCATGATCACCGGCTTCGCGAACCTGGCGACGCCGCTCGATGCGATGCGCATGGGCGTGCGCGATTATCTCGACAAGAATCACGACTTCAGTCGCGAGTCGCTGACGAAATCGGTCAAGAAACAGCTCGACCTGATTCGCCCCGCCAAACAAATGCGGCGTTTACATCAGACGCTGGTCGGTTTTCGCGCCGCCGTCGAGCAAGTATTGCCGCTGGTGCAATCGGCGGCGACGCTGAATGAGCCGGTGCCGTTGCCGGACGCGATCCGCAGCCTGGTGCGTTTCTTGATGCAGGTGACGCGCGCGCAGGCCGGCATGCTCCTCGTCCGCCATTACGACGCCAATCGCCAGCCCGCGGAGATTTGCCGCGCTTATGACGCCGACGGCCAGCCGATGCAAGTGAGCCTGGCGCCATTTGCGCGCTCCGTGGCCGGCAGCGCCGCGAGCCTCGGGCAGCCGAGCGTGATGAACGATCTGCACGCGAGCAACGCCGGCGCGGTCGAATTGCAAACGTTCGAGAGATCGCATCGCAACCTCTTGGCCGTGCCGATGACGGTCGCTTCCGGCACGCAAGTCGTGATCGAGCTGTTCGACAAGGCGGCCGGTTTCAACGCCGACGATCAGCATATCGCACGCTCGGCCGCAAACCTCGGCGTGGAATTGATGCGGCAAGCGCTCGGCCAGCGGATGACGCATGAGCTGTTGTTCGACGCCGTCGCCGCCGCGATGAAGGCGAGCGATCAGATGACCGCGTCTCTGGCAGGCGCCGCGCAGCCGCCGCCGCAGGTCTTCGAGCAGTTGCGAACGTGCTTGCAGCCGAAGCGCGAAGACGAGCCGTGCCTGCGCCTGGCGGAGGCGATCCGCTCGCTCGGCGCGCGCCATGGCGAGCCGGCGCTCGAGCATTGCTTGAAGCTCGTTGTTGAAGTGCAAACGCTGCTCGATCGCGCAACGAGTGGTTAGCCGTTTGCGTTTAGCGCTCGCATGGCGCCATGCGAGCGCTAAACGTAAACCGGGTGTATTACACTTGGTTCCATCCATTCCCATCACGATGCCTCGCGACGACCGCCTCGCGATCGTCCTCGATGGACTCTTGAAACAGCAAGCCGCTGGACAACCGATCGACTACGACGCCGTCGGCAGCGAGCATCCCGATCTCATCGATGAACTCCGCCAGCTTCTCACCGTCGGCCAGATGATCGACTTTGTGCAATCGAAACCGACCGTCGGCAGCACCGTCGCGCATCCCAATTCCACGGCGCCGGCCAGCGTTCTCCAACTGCCCGCGACATTCGGAAATTAC
>DAIOGM010000063.1:3095-23518 GCA_036745215.1 Gemmataceae bacterium | reverse complement strand
CGTGACGATAAAGCGGCTTGCCGTCGCATGCTAAATCCTGAAACTGGCTGCCGCCCTTGTTGCTTGTGCGCACCAGCACGAAGACGCCCGCGTCGCATTGCCGGGCGCTTTTCAGGAACGGCTCGATCGCATCGCGGCCAAGGTACGGATTGACCGTGAGCGCATCTGCTGCCCACACGGGTTGGCGTTTGCCGTCGAACAGCGTGCCCGCCAGTGCCGCGTCGGCGTACGCTTCCGCGGTCGTGGCGATGTCGCCGCGCTTGTTGTCGAGGATCGTGATCAAGCCAAGCGACTTTGCCTTGTTTAATACGTTCTGCTGCGCACGCATGCCCGCCGGCCCGCATGCTTCGAAGAACGCGCTCTGCGGTTTGACGATCGGCACGAGCGGCGCAACGATGTCGAGCACGCGCAGGCTGAACTCTTCAAATGCGTTCGCCATGGCGTCGAGCGTCCTTTGCGCGTGCCGCTGGCGAATCGCCAGCGGCAGCAACTCCCAGCGCGGGTCGATGCCGGCGCAAACCGCGTTGCCTTTTTTCTTGCAGGCGTTCAATAGTCGATCGGCAAAATGCATTTCATTTTTTCCCTGGTTTACAATTCGCTATTCTGCATCCGCTTCTTCACTAACCCTGAGCGCAAGCGAGGGGATAACAGCATCCCTCGGTTTGACAGACACCTGCAAGGTTCGCCGCTATCCCCTCGCTTGCGCTCAGGGTTAGTGAGCAAGTGCCTGCCAATTGAGCGAGGTGTTGGCGACTAAACGCAAGCAGCGTTTTTCTCCAATTCTGCTCGATGAATCGCTCGCCCTTCAAGCCGATACTTCCGCTCGAAATTCGTCAGCCCCTCATCCTCAATCGTCGGCGTCGGCAAAACTCGCAGCGCCGCAATCTCATTCAACATCGTCATCGTTTCGTTGAAGTACGCCTCGACATCCGAGATGAAATGCAATCGCCCACCGGGCTTCAGTACGCGCACGCAAGTCTCCGCGAAATCGCGCGTGAACAGCTTGCGCTTGCGATGCCGCGTCTTCCACCACGGGTCGGGAAAGTACACATGTACGGCCGCGACGCTTGACGCGATGACGCGCTCCTTTAAAAACCAGCGCGCGTCAGTGCACGCGAGTTTGACGTTGGCGAGGCCGCGCTTGGCGACGCGGTTCGCGGCAAACAACGCGTACTTGCGTTCAATCTCGATGCCGAAGAAATTGGTGTCCGCACGCGCGGCGCCTTGATTGACGAGGAAAAGCCCCTTGCCGAAGCCCACCTCGATTTCAATGGAATGTTCGTTGCCGAAAAGGACGCGCCAATCGATCGGCGGCGCCGGCGCGAGCCTCGGCGAATCCGGCTTGAGCACGCGCGGATGCGGCACATCAAGCAAAAAGGGGGCCAACGCTTCCAGCGGCAAATGGCGCGACGTGCGCACGGCTATGCTTCGCCTCGCTTCAAGGGGACGCCGATGATGTCGCCGTGAAAGACCATCGTATCCTTGACGAAGCCCTGCACGTTGCACAGCATCTGCCGGCGATTGAAACGCGTCTCCTTGCCGACGAGCACGAGCCGCTCGCCGGGGCGGACCGGGCTGCGAAAGCGCACATTCTCCAGTCCGCCGAAGCCGAGGAACGCGTCGTCGAACGGATGCTGCGTCATCATGTAATAACTGCAAAGTTGCGCAGACGCCTCGCACATCAAGACCCCGGGCATGAGCGGGTAACCGGGGAGATGGCCGCGCACCCAGAACTCGTCGAAACGCACGTCCTTGTAGCCGATGCAGATGGCGTTGACATTGTCCAGATAAACGATGGCATCAAGCTGAACCATTTCAAAACGCTGGGGATTGACGCGCTGGATGGCCTCGCGGTCGGCGACGACGTGATTGAAATCGATCTTTTCAAGTTCATAGTGCAATGCCGGCGGCATGACGCGAGCCTCGTTCCAATGTCCCTCAGCGCTGGCGACGACTGACCCAATGGGAATTCACGTCCCGACGATCTGTGCGATCTGGCTTAACTCGGTCAGGAGTGCATCGGGGCGCGTCGCGTGATCCTTCAGTTGCTCTTTGGTCGCCTCGAGCGACTCTTTATCGCCGGCAAACAACGCCGTGCGCATGCCCAGTTTCTTGGCCGGCGCCAGGTCGCGCGGGAAGCTCGAGCCGACGTGCAACACCTGGGCCGGCGCGATGCCTTGAGCCGACAGTTGGGCCAAGCAATGTTTGAAAATCCGCTCCGACGGCTTGCGCGCCCCGACATCGCACGACAGCGTTCGCAACGGCAATTCGAATAACTGAGTCACGGGTATGGTGCCCTTCTGCGCACGCAGGCCGCGCTGTAATTGTACGAAGCTGAAGCATTGCGCGTCGGCGATGACCCCCTGTTTCAACCCCGCTTGATGAACGAAATCCAGCGCGTTGACGGCCCCCTCATGACACGCCGTCCCCTGAATGCTCGCCTGAAAAAAGTAGGCGACTTTGCGGTTGAACTCCGCGGGCGGGCCGTAAAACACGGCGTCGTATTTGTAATCTTTCTGAGCGAGCTTCTTGACAACCGCCTCCCAGACCCGTTCCGCACTGATCTCCGGATGCCTCTCGCCGCGCGACGGCGCCATGCGCATGTCTTCCAGCACCTTGCGATACATCTCGCCCAGATATTCCGCGGGCTGACCCGGCTTGCGGCTCATCGAGCCCCACATCTTGAATTCCTGCACCGTCTTGTCCAGCGCAATGTCCATGACGAACTTCTGCGGATGCTCGAAGAGGAGTTGCCCGTTGAAGATGTTCAAGAGCGTGCCGTACAGGTTCCACGTCACGACGCGGATGTTAGACAGCATCGCCAGTTTCGGCTTGGCCTTGACGGGCTGGACTTCCGGCGGCGCCGGCCAGACCAGGTCGCGCGTGTCGAGGAAATCGGCGTATTGTTCCAGCGTCATCGGCATGAGCAAAGCCTTCAATGCCGTCGCGGCGTCGCATTCGCGCGAACGCGAGACCGCAGGCGGTGAGCGCACTGGTTCATCACGGTTTGATTTAGTAAAACCAACAGAAATGTCCGTTCCCACCGACTTCCGCTCGCCCGGTGAGAGATGGGTCGGGGGGGGGAGGGTTTGCATCGACATGGAATCCGCAGCCGCCAATGACGCTCCCAAGCCCGCCGCGGGTCTGCCGCCGGTGCAGCCGCCGTCGGCGCGGTTCATTGGTCAACTCTTCGTGATTCCCGGCTTGATTATCACGGTCATTGTCCTGCTCGTCATTGTTTCGACGCTTTTTGTGCGGCGTGAACGCGAGCCGGCGTACTTTTTGCAACAGCTCGACAGCGACAACATGGACATCCGCTGGCGCGGCGCGAGCGATCTGGCGCAGATTCTCAAGCGCCCCGAGCCGGCGACGCTGCGCTGGAAGGCGGACGCCGGCTTCGCCCTCGATCTCGTCGATCGGCTTGATTCGGCCCGCAACGAACTTCTCAAGAACGAAGCCAAAATCGGCGCCGAGATCGCCAAGAGCAACGATAAGGATAAACACCTATTATGGCGCAAGCTGCGCAATCAGCGCGATTTCGTCAGCTTCCTGGTGTCGGCCCTGGGCGAGTTCCACGTCCCGGTCGGCGCACCCGTTTTATGCACGATGGTCAAGCACGATGCGTCCGCCGACGTTAAAGGCAACACGCTGCAGCGCCGCAAGGCATTGTGGGCGCTCATGAACATGGGTGAAAACCTGCACGGCTTCGCGAAGATGCCGAAGGAACAACAAGATAGCGCCCTGGAGACGTTGCGTGCGGAGGCTGCCAAGGGAGCGACCGCCCGATCCAACTGGGCACGCACGGCGCTGCATTACATTGAGCCGGAGTCGGTCCGGATTCGCGGCCACGAGCAATACACCCGCGTCGATGAAACGCTCGTGGCGTTGACCAATTCGGACGACCCGTTCATGCGCGAACTGGTTGCGATGGCGTTCAACTTCTGGGACGGCCCGCAAGCCGAGGCGACGCTGTTGCGCCTGTCGCAAGACACCGGCCGCGGCACGCTCATTCGCGTGGAAGAAATCGATTAACCGCCGCTTGTTCGCGAACGCGAAACCGCAAGCGGCGAGGAATAGGTGATGGCACAAGAAGACAAAGGCCTGGTGATACGCGGCTTGTTCCTGCTGGCGCTGATCGGCGGGCTGGCGACGTTCGTGCTGGTGCTGATCCTTTGGCGCACCACGCCGACGCGGCAAACGCTTCAAACGCCGCCGGAAACGTACATCGCGTCGATGATGGCGCCGGGCAACCTGGGGTTTCCGTCGCACGTCTCCTGGCCCACGGTGTTTCTCTTGAGCGAAAACTTGCCCAGCGAACCGGGCTGGGAGGTTCGCTACAACGCCGCCGCAACCCTGGCGCGGCGCGGCAGCGCGAACGTCCCATGGCCAATCATTCGTGAAATGCTAGACGACAAGCTGCAACTGCGCACGCAACGAGTTCGTTGGCCGGATGGCACCTACGTCGATGACGAAGTCGCCGCTCGCGCGTTCACGATCATCGCGTTGAAGGCGTTGGCGACCTGGCACTCCAAGCAGCCGGAAGGCAGCACGCCCCCCGCGGCGCTATTGCAAATCTATGCGCGCGTGGACGAATTGGCGCAGAGTCCGCACGAGGAAATGAGGAATCAGGCCGAGAAGACGCGCGCGACTTTTTTCCGTCCCAAGAATTGAATTGGCACGAGAACTCCCTTCTTCGTTTAGCGCCCGCGTGGTGTCGCGCGGGCGCTAAACAAAGAAGGGCGGACATTTCTCTGGGGAGTTCCGACCATGAAAGCCGCCTACCTGGACGCGCCCGGCGCTCCCGATGTGCTCAAGTATGCCGACCTGCCGACGCCGGAGCCGAAGGCGGGCGAAATTCGCATCAAGGTCGCCGCCGCGTCGCTCAATCCGATCGACACGTACATCCGCGCGGGCGTCGTCGCCATGCAGTTGCCGAAGCCGTTCATCACCGGCTCCGATGTCGCAGGCGCCATTGACATGGTTGGCCCGGGCGTCAAGCGCTTCAACGTCGGCCAACGTGTCTGGGGCTCGAATCAAGGCTTGCTCGGCCGGCAGGGCTCGTGCGCGGAATTTGTCTGCGCGTCCGAAGAGCTTTTCTATGCGGCGCCTGCCGGCGTGCCGGATGAACAGGCAGCCGCGGGCGCCTTGGTCGGCATTACTGCCCACCTCGGCCTTTTCCGGTGCGCCAAATTGCAAGCCGGCGAGACCGTCTTCGTCAACGGCGGCACCGGCGGCGTCGGCTCCATGGTCGTGCAGATGGCCAAGGCCGTCGGCGCCAAGGCGATCACCACCGTCGGCTCCGCGGAAAAAGCCAACGTGTGCAAAAGCTGGGGCGTCGATTGCGTGCTCAACTACAAGACCGACGATATCCCCGCACGCATCAAGGATTTCACCGAAGGCAAAGGCGTCAACGTCTGGTACGAAACGCAGCGCGAGCCCGATTTCGAGAAGATGATTCCGCTCATGAAGCCGCGCGGCCGCATGATCGTCATGGCCGGCAGGCAATCCAAGCCGATCTTTCCAGTTGGCCCTTTCTACGTCAAAGATCTGTCGCTGTTCGGCTTCGCGATGTTCAACGCGACGCCGGACGAGCAGCGCGTGTGCGCCGAGGAAATCAATCGCTGGCTCGCGGACAAGAAGTTACAGGTGCCGATCGGCAAGAGGTTCAAGATTGCGGACGCGGCGACGGCGCATCAATTTCTCGAAGACAACACGCTCAAGCAAGCGGGCACGTTGATCGGCAAAATCGTTTTGACGCCATGACGCATCAGTCGGCCAGTTTCCGCGCAGACGATTTTGCGTCCAATTTCAATACGTGCACGTGGCTGTACTGTCCGACCGCCCAGACGAGCCGGCGATTTGGGTCGTACATCAATCCCATCGAGTTGTTGAACGCCCGCTTACCGACGGGATCAGCGCCTTTCAACTCAACGCCGACCCACGCATTGGCGGCGCAATCATACATCGGCCAAATCGACGTGTCCTTGATGTGTGCGCCAATCAAAACGGCGTCGGCCTCGGGGATGTACGCCGTCTCACGCGATTGGGCGAGCGCCTTGTCCTTGCCGGCTGCGTGCAGCCAGCGCGTCGCGCCGAACTTGAAGTCGTATTCGAGCACATCGCCCTTGTTCTTGCCGAGGTCGCTAAAGAGAAGCAACCGATCGCGTTTTGAGTCATATGCCATGCCGTGATGATCGGCGCTCGTTTGCGGCATCTCGCCCTTGAGCGGGATCGGCTGGAACGTCTTCGATTGCGCGTCAAGTCGCCAAAGTCCCGGCCCACCCTTGCGCGCGTTCGCCCAGACGACGGCGCCCTTCGGCGTCGCACATACGGTGACGATGTAGAAGTTCGGCTGCCAGGGACTCTTGTCCTTGGTGCGCGACCACTCCGATGTCGCCGGATCGAAGAAATAAGTATAGTCGTGCGGCGCGAAGACGAGCGCCTTGAGATTCGGATCGTAGCCCGTCGATTTGTAAGTGTGGCCAGTCATCCACGGGTTTTGCTTGAAGCTCCATTCGCCGCGGACTTGATCATTGGAGTACGCGTATTCAAGCGGATACTCCGGCGTAAAAGGCAAGGTGTAGCGATCGGTTTTGACGTTGTAAACAAAGGGCGCGGTGCCGCTGTAAGCGGAATGGCCGCCGGAGAAACGCAGGATGAGGTCGCGCTCCGGCGCGAAGACGGCCGAGCCCCAATCCATGTTCATGCCGGGCCGCTTCGGCGTCGGGCGGATCGCCCATTCATTGGCGGGCAGGGACTTTAAATCGGCCGCGACCTTGTCGGGCTCGTCGGGCGGCACTCCCTTGAAATACCAGCTCGGCTCGTGCGAATCGATGCGCCGCGTGATCGTGCCGGGCTGGGCCGCGTTGGCCGTCGAGAGGATTTCGACTTTGGTCGTATCGACCGCGCAGGTCCAGGCGCCGGATTGGCCCAGGACGAGTACGTTGTCGTCTTGATCGACGGCCGCGCTCCAGAAGAAATTCGCCGGCGCATCGGGCCCTTCTTTTGGTCCTGGCCGATTGAGCGGAACCCAGCGTCCGCTTTCGATGTCATAGGTCCACAACTCGGGTGCGAGCCGTTGATACAAACTGGAAACGTAGCCCGTCGTCGAGGTATAGGTATAACCGCCTACTAACAAAATCCTCTTCGCCTTCGGCAGCCACACGAGCGCATGGCCGCCGCGCGGCGCCGGCACGCTGCCGACGGCTTTCACTTTCTCCCTCGGCGCAGGAGGAGGCGGCGCTTCGCTCCATTCCTGCTGGACCACGTCGAAGAGCCAGGTGTCGCACAAGAGTTGATCGAGCTGATCGCCGCCAAAGAGGACGATCTTTTTGTGAATTGGATCATACGCGAGCCGTGAGTTGGCGCGCTGCGGCGGCTGAACTTTCAATTTGAGTTGTGTCCACGCGTTTTTTGCGGGCGAATATGTCCACGTGCCGGGATCGCCGCGTTCGGACTGGATGTTGCCGCCGCCGAAGAGGACGAATTGCTTGTTGTGCCGATCGTAGACTATCGAACTCCAGAGCAAGATGCCGCCGAGTTCCTTCTCCGGGTGCGACGCGGGATGCAGATCGGTCCACTTTCGTTCCGCCGGCTCATACTTGAACGTGCTGCCGCCGGCGTAGAAGTAGAATGCCTTCGTATCGGGATCGTAGTCGTACTTTTGGCCCAGCGAAAACGTGCCGTAGACGGTCCAGTTGGGCCGCACGTTGCCTTCGAGATCGCGAAAGCCCCAGACTTCGCCTTTCCACGCCGGTGCGAGCACGGCGCCGATCTTGCCGCCCCAGGTTTTGTCAGGCGACAATTCGTTCTCCCATTGCTTCTTGTCCGGATGCAGCGTCAGCACATCATACGAACGTGGCTTCCGGTAGTCGGCGATCGTCGTGCGACCGCCGAGGATGGTGAACCGCTTGGCAATCGGATCGTAACCGAGCGGGACGTCCCAGCGTTTGCCGATGGTGACGGCGTTGTCGAGCTTGGTCCACGTATTCGGAGCGCCAGCGTGAGCGACGTTTGCGGCGAACATTGTTGCAATCAATGTGGAGACGATTCGCATTGTACATTCTCAATGGAAGAATGCAGAAGCCCAGGGGCGAGGTACTCCGAGCCTCTGGGATCATCCCCAGGGTTCGGAATACCTCACCCTGGGGCTTATTTGTCAACAATACCCTTCCCCTCGCGCAGCCACGCTTCATTGAACGCCGCGCAACCCATGCGGCTCCCACATAGGTAAATGACGCCATTCGGCGCCTGATCGACCGACATGTAACCGCCGACGCCATCGACCTTGCGAACATGCGGCCACGTCTTGCCGTCGTCGAGCGAAAGAGCCGCATAGGTGCCGCCGCCAATGAGGGAGGAATTGGAATCCTGCGAGCACATGAGGATGGCGCCGGACGCCAATCGCATGGCGGCAATCTTTTGGCCGCCGCCAATCCCAGGGAATGGCGTCGTTTTCACTTCCCAGGTGTCGCCCCAATCTTTCGACTTGAACACCGGCATGGGATGCTCGCCGGGCCGGCCGCGCATGAAGGAGAGGATGGCGCCGTCCGACGTGGGCACGACAGCGGGATGGATGACGTACTTGCCGCCGTACGCATTGCGCATGTCACCCTTCGCGACTTTCCAGGTTTGGCCGCGATCCTTGGAGATCATGAGGCGTTCATCGACGTGCACGTCGCCGTCGCACGCCAGCACGAGCGTCCC
The DNA here is from genome assembly GCA_036745215.1 of Gemmataceae bacterium. Taxonomy (GTDB): domain Bacteria; phylum Planctomycetota; class Planctomycetia; order Gemmatales; family Gemmataceae; genus SIAQ01. The sequence goes on along the minus strand of DAIOGM010000063.1, from coordinate 14,812 downwards.
ATCCTTGGCCTGAAACGCGGAGCATGGCTGGCTCAGGCGGTCGGGGGCATCGCGCGTCAGCATGATCTTTGGATGCGACCAGGTGACGCCGTTGTCGTCGGACCAGCGTACGATGTTCGACGCGTTGTCCCAGCCGAACAGCGATTGCGTGCAAAAGTGGAAGATGCGCTTGCCGTCGGAGAAGAGCACCGGCGCGTGATCGTTGACGTCGGGCACGTCGAAGAACAGGCACGCGTCGTCCCACTTGGCCGAACCGGCGCGCAAGCGGCTGATTGCCAGCGCCATCTCGCGGCCCTGTTCTTTGACGCAGGTGTACCAGCTAAACAGCACGTCGCCGTTCGGGCAAACGCAACACGCGGAGTAGTGGTTGTGATTGCTGAATATGGGGCCCCAGGAATCGGCGGCGAGCTTCGGGTTCGTGCCGAGCTTCGGGTAGCCGACGAAATGGGGCTTCTTCGGATCCGGGCTGGCAATGCGAGGTGGTGGGTCCAACACAAGCAACTGATAAAGTTGAAACACCTTTGGCAACGGCTTCGTCTTCGGCATCTCGCCGAGCACTACGCGAAATCCCGTATACGCGTTGGCGTCCTCCGGCAAATGGCCCGAGCGATTGGCGGAGCGGGCATAGCGCGTCGGATCGAGGATTGCCCTCAAAATGCTCCAGCCACGCACGACGCGCGCGTGGCCATCGGCCCGGCCGACCGGATCCGTTTGCTCGTCGGCTTCATAGGCACCATACCAATCGTGGCACCACTCCGCGACGTTGCCGTGCAGGTCGAAAAGGCCCCACGCGTTGGCGGGGAAACTTCCGACGGCGCGGAGTTTAGCGTCCTTGCTGCTGCCGACGTTCGCCTGATCCGCCGTCAAATGGTCGCCCGTGTGAAACTTCGTCGCCGTCCCTGCTCGGCAAACGAACTCCCATTCGGCTTCGGTCGGCAGGCGATACGGCTTGCCTTCTTTTTTCGACAGCCAATCGCAATATGCGACTGCTTCGTGCCAGGTGACATGAACGACGGGGTGATCGTCGTTCGTCGAGCCGTTCTTTTGGCCACGCAGGGCTTTGTGCTTCGGATCAAAAGCTTCGTACTGGGCATTGGTGGCTTCATGAACGCCGACGTAGAGCACCTTCGAGAACTTGACGCGATGAGCCGGCGCTTCGTCGTAGTCGCGCTCCGTCCAATCGGCTCGCGCCTTTGGCGCCTCGTTGCCCGTGCCCATTATGAATGAATCGGGCGCAACGCGCACGAAGCGCATGCCGAGCGAGTTGGTGTAATCCTTGCCGTCCTGGGCGACAGCGACGTGAATGATTGCTAACGATAACAAAATCGCGAAATGGAAACGCATGGAAGAGGCTCCTCAACGGTTACAGGGAGCCTTGATCTTGCAGCCGCGATGAGGAAAAAGCAAGCGGCTAACCGATCGTCGGCGCCTCTTTTTCTTGGCCCACGGGCACAACACCGTCTTCGCGCAACTTGCCGAAGTAGACCATGTTCCTGAGCAAACTCGAATCGTCCGGCACGTTGAAGAACTCGCCGCGCCGTGCGACATATGTGAGGCCCGCGAGCCAAAGTCCCAGGGACGCCAGTCCATAGCCGATGCTGAACGCTCGCAGGGGCGTCGCTTCAAAGAAAATTGGAATCAACAGTCCAGCCGGGTAGCCGATGCGGAATATCCACCGGTCATGAAACGTGCGACGTGTGCGGTCCGCATCAAGAGACAGAAACGCCTTCTCAACCTGGTCGTTAATGATCCACACGCTGAAGACGAACATCATGCCCGGTGCATCGTGCGCGAAGAACGCGGCCATGTACGCCAGGTAATAGATCTTGCACGCATACGAAATGACGAAGCGATACGGCGCCCAGTCGATGCGGCGGCCGCGCAGCCGCGCGATGACGAGAAGGAGAACCACCGCGATGAATCCGGGTCCCCACCAGAGGAAGAGAAGCATCGATAACCAATCGGCGTAATAGCAGGCCATGCCGAACGCGACGGATTGCAGGACCGTGAGCGGCAGTCCCGCGAGCTCCGTGAGCGGAGCATTATCGGGAATCTTACCGCCGCCGCGCGACAGATGATGCACGATGCGCACGCTATGGATGAGCGTGAACGCGAACGACCAGAGAATAAGCCAGGGGGACGCGGCTTCCAGGAAGCGGTAGATTTCCGGGGCCATCGGCAAGGCCTCCTATGCCTTGATCATGCGGGACACCGGGGTAAAATGCAAGGTGTCGTCGGGTTCCTGGCTTTGCGCAATTGTCAAGTCAAGGTGGAGCGTTGCTTGTGCCCACGATTCCTGGCATCGCTGGTCCGTATCGGTTCTTTTTCTACAGTTTTGATTGCAACGAACCGAGGCATGTCCATGTGCGTCGTGACAAGGCCGTGTGCAAGTACTGGCTAGATCCCGTTGCGTTGGCATCGAAGAGCGGGTTCAAACAGAAGGAACTGAATCGCATTCGCAGTATCATACTCGAGAACTTGAATCACATTCGCGAGGCATGGGATGAGCATTGTGGCCACTGAACCCCGCATCGTCGGGCTGGAGATAACAAAAGACGCGATCATCGCACAGCTTGCCGATGGCCGCGCGGTCAGCGTGCCGCTCGCCTGGTCGTGGCGTTTGATGAACGCGACGCCGGCGCAACGGAAGCGGTTCGAAATCATCGGCAATGGCGAAGGAATCCACTGGCCTGAGATTGATGAAGACATCAGCCTTCACGGCATGTTGCATGGCGTCCCAGCTTGTCGGCCCAAACGCGTAAAGGCGAAACCAAAGAAACAATAAAAGCATCTCAACGCCGCAATGGCCTCTCTGCGAACGCGATCGTCTCCTTCGTCTCTTCCGTCAGAATTTTCCACGACTCACCCATCTCACGCATGGCGCGGAAGTCGCGCGCGGCATAGGCGATGTTCAAATTCGGCGTCTCCAGACGGCGATTCTCGGTGCGAGAACGCACCGCAGCTTCGAGTGCGCCGGTGGCGAGCAGCGTACGCTCAACCGGGTACGGCGACGTGCGCGTCACGATGAATTGCTGGATCGCGTGTGACAGGGCCATGAACAAGCAGCGATTGTTCCACGGGCCGACGTGGTGCCGAGTGACGCGAGGCATCTTCTCGCCCGAGAGCTTGCACGCGACGTTCCAGCGTGTGCCGGAGTAGCCGAGCTTGAGCATTGTGCCCTTCGTGCCGTCGCGGTACGTGACCAGGATGCCCCACGGTTCGACGTCGTTGATGGGCCGCGTGATGTCGGGGAGCTTGTCGCCGAACTCGGTGCGCATCGCAGCACGGGCCAATTCGAGCGACCAGCGGCCGGCTTTCTCGGCGCGGAACAAAGCGTCTTGCGGCAAGAATTCGACGTGACTGATTCCCGTCTCGCCACCCTTGCGCGATTCGACAAACGCTTGCAGCACTTCAAGAGCGTGGAAGTCGTAAATCTCGAACGGCCCGCCGTGAATACTGACGGCTTCCTCGATGACGCAATTCGCGGGCAAGTCCATCTCCGGCCGGCGCTGGGCCAGCGGGACGGAGCTGCCGGCCATGAATGGGATACGATGCTTCTGACACGTGTCGTACATCTCGCGTGCCCAGTCCCAGCGATACGAAAGGTGCTTGTCGTTGAAAATCGGCACGAAGCGATTGCTGCGACGCATGACCGTGACGATTTCGTCGAAGAATCGTTTGCGCGGATATTCGCGGACGCCCTGCTTGTTAGTTGGATAATTGCCATGCTCGCCGATGGAGACGACGCCGTCCACCGCGAGTTCCTTGCCGCCGAGGGTGAGAGCGCCTTCGATCGTTTTGTGCACCGGCACCTTGAATTGGCGGACAATGTCGTCGGTTAGATCGGGCAGACTTCCGGCGCCGCGACGTTGATCGGCGAAGATCGAAACGACGTCAACCGTCGGCTGCGTGAGCTTGCCGTTGAAGAGGTAGGGCGTGAGCATGTTTTCGAGAATGACATGGGCGTGCGAACGGTGATAGCACGCCGTGTAGATGACCGCGACGCGCGGCCGACGTTGCTCGCCGGCGAACGCGGGCAACGACAAGAGCGGTGCGGCGGCGAGCGATTGCAGGAGACGGCGGCGCGTCGTTTTCATGATGATTCTCCACCAAGTTGCAACCCCCAGGAATCGCTGCGCTCATCCTTGGGCTTCTTTTTCACCCAGTTTCTTCGTCTTGACTCGATTCATCAAACGCCGAATCATGCCGTCCTGCCAGGACCGCGGCCAAAACTGCATCAAGCGCATCTTCCAACGCATCTGGCCGGGGAATGTGTAGAAGCACAGCTTGTTGCGGATGGCATACACGATCTCGCGGGCGGCGTCCTCGACTTCAAGCAAATGCTCCATCGGGCCTTCCAAATTCTCCGTCAGCGGCGTCTTGACCCAGCCGGGGCAAACGATGGTCGAGTGAATTCCGAACGGCGCCAGTTCAACGCGCAGCCCTTCGAATATCGCGTTCACACCCGCCTTGCTCGCACAGTAGCCGAGCATCCGCGGCAATCCGCGATACGACGCGATGCTGGAGATGCCGACGAGGTGGCCGCGTTTGCGTTCGATCATGCCCGGCAACACGGCGCCGATGCTGTTGGAGACGCCGATCAAGTTGACGCCGATGATCTTGTTCATGGCGTCAACGTTGTAATTGACCGCGGAGGTCTCGTAGCCGACGCCGGCGTTGGCGATCAACAAATCGACGGGACCGAGTTTCGACTCAAGGTCGCGCACCGCATTCTGAAGACCGGAGGCATCGGTGACGTCGGCGACGGCCCACGCCAGCGGCTTGTCTTTCAACTCGTCCGCCAGCGATCGCAAACCAAGTTCAGATAAATCGACGGCAGCAATCGCGTGACCTTCCAGAGCGAGAACGCGGGCGAGCGATCGGCCGATGCCGCTGCCGGCGCCGGTGATCAATGCAACGGGGGCCGATGAGGTCATGCGTTCGCGGTCCTTCCCTGCATCCAGGACATCGTTTCGACTTTTGTGGACTACGATTCCAATCGTGGGGGGGCCATGCAAAAACCGCGTGCTCCACGATTGGAATCGTAGTCCACGGCCCAATCTTCGCCAACGCTTCGCGTCATTGCCGCCTGGCGAAGACTACGTAAATGTTATATGATTGCGATACCTCGACGCTCCTCCGGTGTTGAGAGTTGAGTGAAATCCTGCCTGCCGACCCCCTTGAATGCGAGGGGCGTAACAACGATATTCTCTCCCCGTGAAAGGATCCATCGTCAATGACTCGTGCTTTGCGACCGCTTCTTGCGCTTTCGTGCGCGGCTTTCTTTGCGACTCCGCTTTTTGCCCAACTGAAATCTGAACCCGGCGAATGGCCGGCCTGGCGCGGCCCGAATCGCGACGGTTTGAGCACTGAAACCGGATTGCTCAAGCAATGGCCTAAAGAGGGGCCGAGTCTCTTGTGGAAAATCAAGGGCCTGGGCACCGGTTATTCCACGCCTTCGGTCGCCGGCGGCAAAATCTTCTTGATGGGCACGATCGGCAAACAGGAGCAAATCATTGCCCTGGACGTCAAGGACGGCAACAAACTCTGGTCCACGCCGATCGGCGTTACGGCCGGCGGCTACCCCGGCCCGCGCTGCACGCCCACCGTGGACGGCGATTGGCTTTACGCCATCAGCTCCGACGGCAAGCTCGTTCGAGCCAACATCAAGAATGGTTCGATCGATTGGAAGAAGGACCTCAAGGCAGATTTCGGCGGCAAGAGCGGCGGCTGGGCGTATTGCGAATCGCCGCTAATTGACGGAGATGTCCTCGTCTGCACTCCGGGCGGCGCCGATGCGGCGATCGTCGCAATGAAGAAGACCAGCGGCGAAGTGATTTGGAAAGCGAGCACGAAGGGACTGAAGGGCGGCTTCGGCTCCGCGGGCTATTCGTCGGTCATCGTCGCCAACATCAACAACGAACGTCAATATGTGCAATTCCTCTCGGGCGGCGTCGTCGGCGTGGACTCGACGTCGGGAAAAATGCTGTGGAACTACAACAAACCCGCGAACGGCACCGCCAACATCTCGACGCCGATTGCCTCCGGCGATGCCGTCTTCGCTGCGACGGGCTACGGCACCGGCGGCGGGTTGGCGCAGATCTCCAGCGACGGCGCCAAGGAGGTCTACTTTGTCAAGCAAATGCAAAATCATCACGGCGGCATGATCCTCGTCGGCGATCATGTTTTTGGCACGGGCAGCAATTCGCTTCTTTGCGTCGAGTTCAAGACCGGCAAGATCGCCTGGAACGCGAAGGACAGCGTCGGCAAAGGCTCGATCGCGTACGCCGACGGCATGTTCTACCATCGCAGCGAACGCGGCCCCGTCGCCCTCGTCGAGGCGACGCCGGCGGGATACAAGGAACACGGTCGATTTGATCAGCCGGACCGCAGTGGTCAAAATGCGTGGGCGCATCCGATCGTCGCGGGGGGACGCTTGTATTTGCGCGATTGGGATGTGTTGTTGTGCTATGACGTGAAGAACGGGAAATGATTTGCCGTGTTTACGTTTAGCGCTCGCATGGCGCCACGCGAGCGCTAAACGTAAACAACCCAATGTCCTCACATCGTCCCGCGAAAATACTCCATCGTCCTCTTCATCCCTTCCTCCCGGCTCACCGTCGGCTCCCATTTCAGCAGCGTACGAGCCCGCGTAATATCCGGCTTGCGCACTTTCGGATCGTCCTGCGGCAACGGCTTGAACTCGATCGCGCACTTGGCGCCGGACAGCTTTTGAATCTCCTTCGCAAAGTCAAGAATGCTCACCTCATTGGGATTGCCGAGATTGACCGGCTCATGAAAGTCGGCGTTCAGCAAGCGATAAATGCCTTCGACCAGGTCGGATACATAACAGAAGCTGCGCGTCTGCGAACCGTCGCCGTACACCGTAAGCGGTTCGCCGCGTAACGCCTGGCCCATCAGATTTGGCACGACGCGGCCGTCGTCGAGGCGCATGCGCGGACCGTATGTGTTGAAGATGCGGACGATGTGCGTGTTGAGCCCGTGCGAGCGATGATACGCCATCGTCATCGCCTCGGCAAAACGCTTGGCTTCGTCGTAAACGCCGCGAATGCCGATGGGATTGACGTTGCCCCAGTAGTCCTCGCGCTGGGGATGACGTTCGGGATCGCCGTAGACTTCGCTGGTGCTTGCCAACAGATACCGGGAGTTTTTCGCTTTTGCGAGGCCGAGCGTGTTGTGCGTGCCGAGGGAGCCGACCTTGAGCGTCGGGATCGGATGACGCAGATAATCGACCGGACTGGCGGGCGATGCGAAGTGCAGGATGTTGTCGATTGGCGCGTCGATCTCGACGTGATTGGAGATGTTGTGCCGCAGGAAGGTCAGCTTCGGATTGTCTTGCAAGTGCTGCAAGTTGACGGGGTTGCCGGTGATGAAGTTGTCGAGACAGATGACGTCGTGGCCTTCCTTCAAGAAGCGTTCGCACAAGTGGGAGCCGACGAAGCCGGCGCCGCCGGTGATCAGAGTTCGCATGGGTTCTACCTCAACCGAGTTTACGTTTGGCGCTCGCATGGCGCCACGCGAGCGCTCAACGTAAACAAGAAACGTAAGCACGGACATTGTAATGACGCCGAATGCAATTGCCGATCCGCGCGGCCAAAATATGCTGAATGCAAGGAATTCGTTTCGTTTGCCAGGAGGTGGGAACGCATGGCCACGCGACCGTTACGGACTTTTACCGTGCTGCCCAACCTGCCGGCGGAGCTGCAAGGATTGCACGATCTCGCTTACAACCTGTGGTGGTGCTGGAACCACGATGCCATCTCGCTTTTTCGCCGCATCGATGAAAAGAAATTCGATCAAGCCGAACACAGCCCGGTGAAGCTGTTAGCGACGGTCGGCCAGGAACGCCTGGAGCAGCTCAAGGACGATGAAGGCTTCATGGCTCAGTTGCAGCGCGTCCTGGAAGCTCAAAAACGTTACCTGGCTGCGACGACGTGGTTCCACGAGACGTTCATCAAGAAAACGGACGATCCCGCTCAAGCGCTCAATCGCTATCGCATCGCGTACTTTTCGGCCGAGTTCGGGTTGCACGACAGCGTGCCTATCTATTCCGGCGGCCTTGGGCTGTTGGCGGGCGATCATTTGAAATCGGCGTCCGACCTCGGACTGCCGTTGATCGGCGTCGGCCTGATGTATCGCGAAGGTTACTTCCGCCAATATTTGAACGTCGATGGCTGGCAGCAAGAGCGTTATCCCGAAAACGACTTCTTCAATCTCCCCTTGATTTCCGCGACCAAGGACGATGGCACGCCGCTTTTGATCAGCGTGCCGTTGCCGGGCCGCGAGGTGTGGATGCGCGTTTGGCTCCTTAATGTAGGCCGCATTCCGCTTTATTTGCTCGATACGAATATCCCGCTGAATAACACGGACGATCGGCAAATCACGTCGCGTCTCTACGGCGGCGATCACGACATGCGCATCCGCCAGGAAATGGTGCTCGGCATCGGCGGCATCCGCGCGTTGCGAGCATTAGGTAAAATTCCCGCGGTGTGCCACATGAATGAAGGGCACTCCGCGTTTTGCGGCCTGGAACGCATTCGCGTGATGATGGACGAGCACTCGCTCGATTTCGCCGCCGCTCGCGAGGCCGTCATGGCGGGCACGTGCTTCACGACGCACACGCCGGTGCCCGCCGGCAACGACGTGTTCGCGCCGCAGCTCATCCAACATTACTTCGCCGGCTATCTGCCGCAATTGAAAATCGACTGGAACGAATTCCTCGGCCTGGGCCGGCAGAACCCGCGCGACCTCAATGAGCCGTTCTGCATGACCGTGCTCGCCATCCGGTTGTCGAACATCTCCAACGGCGTCAGCGCCCTGCACGGCAAGGTGTCGCGCAACATGTGGAAATCCATCTGGCCCAGCTTGCCGGAGTCGGAGGTGCCGATCACGTCGATCACGAATGGCGTGCACACGCTAAGCTGGATGGCGGCCGACTTCGCGCAGCTTTACGATCGCTATCTCGGCGCTCAGTGGGAACAGAAGCCGACCGATCACACGATCTGGAAGAAAGTGGACAACATCCCGAACGCGGAATTGTGGCGCACGCACGAGCGCCGGCGCGAACGGCTCGTCGTGTTCGCACGCAAGCGCTTGCATGTCCAGCTCGAACGGCGCGGCGCGACGCCGTCCGAGATCGCGAAGGCCGACGAGATCCTCGATCCCGAAGCGTTGACCATCGGCTTCGCACGCCGTTTCGCGACCTACAAGCGTGGAACGTTGATCTTCCGCAATCTCGAACGCCTCGCGGCGATCCTCAACCACAAGGAACGCCCGGTGCAGATTATTTTCGCCGGCAAGGCGCATCCCCGCGACCACGGCGGCAAGGAGCTGATCGCGGAAATCGTCCACGTTTGCCGGCGGCCGGAGTTTCGCCGGCGCATGGTGTTTATCGAGGATTATGACATCAACGTCGCTCGCAATTTGGTGCAAGGCGTGGACATCTGGCTCAACAACCCGCGCCGTCCGCTCGAAGCGTCCGGCACCAGCGGCATGAAAGTGTGCATCAACGGCGGCCTCAATCTCTCCATCCTCGACGGCTGGTGGTGCGAAGGCTACTCCGGCGACAACGGCTGGGCCATCGGCGCCGGCGAAGAGTATTCGGACGCCGATCGCACCTATCAGGACGACATCGAGAGCCGCACGATTTACGATCTCTGGGAGCAAGAGATTGTGCCGATGTTTTACAATCGCTCTTCGGACGGGTTGCCGCGCGGCTGGATCAATTACATGAAGCACTCGATCATGACGTGTTGCCCGGTGTTCAACACGAATCGCATGGTCGAGCAATACACGCGTTCGTGTTACGCACCGTCGGCGAATCGCTACGCCCAGCTCACGGGCGACAATCTCAAGTCGGCGGCCGATCTGTCGCTGTGGCGGCGCAAGCTCGTGCGCGAATGGAGCCACATCAAGATCGAAAACGTCGAAGGCGACGGCAAGGACGCGATGCGCGTCGGCGCCGAGTTCGAGGTGCACGCCCGCATCAACCTCGGCAGTTTGACGCCCGACGACGTTGCGGTGCAGCTCTTCCATGGCATCATCGACAACGCCGACAATATCCCCGAGCCAAGCATCGCCATGATGGCGACGAACGGCGACCACACGGGCAGCTCATGGGCGTTCCAGGGCAAGATTCGCTGCCAATCGAGCGGGCATTACGGCTACGCGGTGCGTGTGCTGCCGCGGCATGCGCACCTGGGCAACGCGTTCGAGCCGGGACTGGTGTGTTGGGGATAATGGATCGCGCTGTTTCCGTTTAGCGTTCGCGCGGCGCCACGCGAACGCTAAACGTAAACGGAATTGCTCCGCGCCCCGGCGCCCATATAATCACCCTTCGTAATTGCCCAAGCCGATCGCGACGCAAATTAAGGATAACGACTCACCCAAAGAAGGAGCGAGTTCCATGGCTCAAGAGAACAGCACTGCCCCATCGAAAGCCCCATGGACGAAGATTTTCACGGCGTTCAAAGTCGCGCTCGACCTGAAGAAGATGTCTCTCGCCGCCGCCGGCATCTTATTTGCGTTTGTCGGCTGGTGGGCCTTGTCCTGGACGTTCTACGGCCTGCGCACGATGCCGGTATTCGTGGTCGAATCAAAAGAAATCAGGGACAATAAAGGCCCCGCGGCCGTCAAGGCCGAATGGGATACCTTCAAGGCCAGACGAGAATCGTGGAACTTGATCCATGAACTGGCGGGCACTTTCGACGAGACCAACCCGATCCGTGTGGACGCAGCCGATGTCACGAACGATTTTGAGGAATTCCTCGTCCTGAAAGGATGGCAGGAATTCATCCAGCGACTTGCGGAGCCGATTCAGATTCAAGACAACGCGCTTTTCGTTCCCAGTCTGAACAATGCGAAGTACCTATTGACGGCGGCCGACGAAAATACGAAAGCTCGCCTGAAAGACCTGCATGCCAAGAAACTGACGCTGCGAGCGATCGTGATTTCCCCCGTTGACAAGGGGCCGCGCGCCATTGTTATCGACGGCGTCAAATTGGAAATCGAACCCACGGGATTAGACAAGCTCGAGAATTATCTCCATGCCGCGGTCGGCCTCGACGTCATCGAAAACATGGCCAAAGACAAAGGTCAACTCAAAACATTCGAAAAGTTCCGCGCCCATCTTGCGAATCCTCGACCCAAGGTCGCCGGCTTATTGCGCGTCTCGCCGTGGCACGAAAACCGCGGCGGCAATCCATACCTGATCGTCGCCGACGCCGTCAAGACGCGCGGCGAGTCGCTCGTCGGCAATGGCCAACTGGCGTCATGGTTCATCAAGGACGAAGCGCCCGTCCTCTGGGAGCCGCTCGTCAAGTTCCTTCTGCCGATCGTCTACATGTTCGACGCGCGGGCCGGCGGCTGGGATCGGCTCTATCTAATCCTGATCATCTTCTGGACGCTGCTCATCTGGGGCTATTTCGGCGGCGCGATTTGCCGCATCGCCGCGGTGCAGGTGGCGCGCAACGAACGCATCACGCTGCGCGACGCCATTTCGTTTGCCAATGAACGCTGCATCTCCTACATCGCGGCGCCGGCGTTTCCGATGGTGCTCCTGGCGATTCTGACTCTTTTGCTCGTGGTCTTCGGCTGGGTTGAATGGATTCCCTATTTTGTCGGCGACACGATCGCCGGGCTTCTTTGGCCGATTGTTCTAGTCATCGGCTTTGTCATGACCATCGTTCTCGTCGGCC
>DAIOGM010000063.1:0-3085 GCA_036745215.1 Gemmataceae bacterium | reverse complement strand
CGCTCAGCCGATCGTATAGCTACATTTATCAGGCGCCCTGGCAGTTTCTTTGGTACAACTTTTTGGCCATCCTCTACGGCGCCGTCGTCGTGTTCTTCATTGGCTTCATGGCGTCGATGATGGTGTTCCTCGGCAAATGGGCAGTCTCCAGCGCGCCAGGCCTTGCCAGCGCCGACGCCAAATCGGACCGGGAACCTTCGTACCTGTTCTACTATGCGCCGACCTCGTTCGGCTGGCGCGATTTGCTGATCAGCAGCAATGCGCGATTCGTCGAGGAAAAGACGGTCATTTCCTATGACGGCCGCCAGGTGAGACAGCGCGAATTCACGGAAGAATACAAGCAGGCGATGCAGCCGTGGGAAAAAACCGGTGCATTCCTCGTTTCGATTTGGATTTACCCGTTCTTCCTCCTGGTAGTCGGTTTCGGCTACAGCTATTTCTGGTCGGCGAGCACGATCATTTATTTCCTGATGCGGCGTCACGTGGACGACACGGAGATGGACGAAGTGCACATGGAGGAGGACGACCTCGATGATCCGTTCTTGAAGGCGCCGCCGCCCGCGCCCGCCGCCGCGCCGCCGCCGGCGCCGGAGATCAAGCCGGGGACGGTGAGCCTGAACCTGGTCGAGGCGCCGCCGTCTCCGCCGACGTATGCGGCGCCCGAGCCGCCGGCGAACCCGCCGCCCAGTTGATTGTCCGAGCCTGATGAGGGAAAGTTTTGACGTTGCGAATTCTAGAGCACCAAAGGTGCGGCCATGTTAAAGCCCAGGGCGCAGCCCTGGGACCGAACGCTTCCCGCGTTCAAGCCCCGAAGGGGCGCAATAATCGCCCATCGACGAAATGGCGCCCCTTCGGGGCTCGAGTTCCCGTTGGTCGCCTGTCCCAGGGCTATCGCCCTGGGCTTTAACATGATCGCACCTTCGGTGCTCAACAAAAAGCGCAACCTCAAAAGGACTGAACGAAGTTCTTCGCTTCCGCTTCCGGCTCGGATCATTCACGGAGGATTCCTATGCCTCGTCCCGTGCTCCTCTTCAGCGGACAATGGACGCAGTTTCCGCTCGAGGAACTCGCGCAAAAGCTCAACGACTGGGGCTATCAAGGCCTCGAGTTATGCTGCCAGGGCGACCATTTCGAAGTGCAGCGAGCCCTGAGCGAAGATGAGTATTGCCAGGCCAAACTCGATTTACTTGCCAAACACGATTTGCAAACGCTCGTCCTGTGCAATCATCGCGTCGGCCAGGCCGTGTGCGATCGCATCGAACCGCGGCACAAAAAGACCCTTCCCGACTACGTCTGGGGCGACGGCGATCCCGAAGGCGTCCGCGAACGCGCCACGGCCGAGATGCTCGCCACCGTGCAGGCCGCCCAGAAGCTCGGCGTCTCGACCATCACCGGCTTCTGCGGCTCGCCGATCTGGAACGGCGTCGTCGGCTATCCGCCCTGCTATCCGGACGAAGTCGAGGAAGGCCTGCGCGAGTTCGCCGACCGGTGGCGTCCCATCCTCGACGCGTGCGCCGACGCCGGCATTCGCTATGCCCTCGAAATTCATCCGGGCCAGGTCGCCTTCGATCTCTACTCCGCGGAGATGACGCTCGAAGTGCTCGACGGCCGCGAGGAGTTCGGCTTCACGTTCGATCCGAGCCATTTGCATTGGCAAGGCGTCGATCCGGTCGAATTCTTGCGACGATTTGCCGACCGTATCTATCACGTCCATATCAAGGACGTCGCCATGACGCTCAACGGCCGAACCGGCGTCTTGAATGCGTATCAGCCGTACGGCGACCCGCGGCGCGGCTGGGAGTTTCGTTCGCCGGGGCATGGCGGCATCGACTGGGAATCGCTGTTCCGCGCCTTGAACGGGATTCGTTATGAGGGGCCGCTGTCGGTCGAGTGGTCCGACCCGAGCATGGACCGCGACTTCGGCGCCGAGGAAGCGTGCAAGTTCGTCAAACGCATGGATTTCCCCGCGAAGTGAGCTGTCATTCAGTCGTTCACTCGACACCCATCGCAAACTGAGTACGGCGAAAGCGGCTGAATGCGGCTGTATGCGCGGAACGATAATACTTCGTCATACGCTCAGAGAGCCGCGACAAATGGAGCTGACGGACATACAATCACGATAACCGCACCCGGATCAAGGGCCTTCGCACATGGACCGCTTTGAAGTTCAAGACGATGTTCGCAAACAGTGGATCGACCAGTTCGTCAAGGTCAACGACAGCCGCCCCGAGTTGAAGCGTTTCGCGGGCATCGTTGGCAGGATCGTCACCGTCAATTACAATGGCCGGGCGATCGTCGATTTCCAGGACGGCGGCTGGTACGACATTCCGGCGTCCGAAGAGTATCTCGTCAAAGTTGAAGCTGACGACGAAAAGGCGAAGTACAAGAACGTCAACAGTGCGCAGGTTATGCCTGAGAAGCAGGGGTGACGAACGACCCCCACCAATCGCTGCGCTCATGGTGGGGCTTGAGTCTGCCATGATTCTCCTCATCGACAACTACGACTCCTTCACTTACAACCTGGTGCAACGGCTCGGCGAGATGGATGCGCGCGTCGATCTGCGCGTCGTGCGCAATGACAAGATCACGCTCGACGAAATCGCGGAGCTGAAGCCGAGCCACATCATCATTTCGCCGGGGCCGTGTACGCCGAAGGAAGCGGGCATCTCCAACGAGGTGCTCGCGCGTTTCGCGCCGTCGCTGCCGATCCTGGGCGTGTGTCTGGGGCATCAGTGCATCGGCCATTCATTCGGTGGCGAAGTGGTGCGCAACGAACGCGTGATGCACGGCAAGACGTCGATGATCCATCATGACGACGAGGGCGTCTTTCGAGGGTTGAGCAACCCATTTGAAGCGACGCGTTATCACAGCCTCGTCATCAAGCGCGAGACATTCAAGAACCCCGATTTCGTGGTGAGCGCGTGGACGGAAGAAGGCGAGATCATGGGCGTGCGGCATCGCTATTGGCCGCTGCATGGCGTGCAGTTTCATCCGGAGAGTTTTTTGACGTTGGAAGGGCCGAAGTTGTTGAAGAATTTCGTCGAGATGATATCGTAAAGCGAGCCACGGGGTTTATCCCCGTGGA
>DAIOGM010000062.1:0-23713 GCA_036745215.1 Gemmataceae bacterium | reverse complement strand
CGTCTGCAACCCCCAACCCAAACCCCACGGATGACCGAGGCCTTTATTCTGGTTCGAGATCATGGCCTCAACGGTGGCCTTGCCCAGAATGCGTTTCCCGTCGTAGACCCCTTCGTTGAGGAACATTTGCAGGACGATGCCGAGATCATCGACGGTCGTGTGCATCCCGCCCCACGGGTGCCCGAGCTTCCGCAAATAGGAACTGTTCGCCCCGTAGCGTTCGAGGTCTTTCTCGGCCTTGGCGAAGGAGTCGCCCTGCACGCGGGCCGTATCCGCCAGGGCACGCTTGCCCAGGCCCAGACTGCTGTGCTTCATTTTCAAGGGCTCGAATAATTCCTGCTGCTCAAGCTGGGCCAACGGCATTTTGGTGACCCGTTCCACGATCTCCGCCGCCAGGAGCGTGCCCATGCTGGAATAGCTGAACGAGCTGCGCGGCTCAAACAACAACGGCGTGGTCATGGCGCCCTTGACGAAGTCGGCCAGCGGCGCATTCGCTTCGCGCAGCTTGACATTCTCCGGCAGCATGTCCGGCAATCCCGATGTGTGCGTGAGCAAATCTTGCACGCGCACTTTTTCCCGCTGCGGCCCCTTGAACTCGGGCAAGTATTTCTGCACCGGGTCGTTGAGCGAGACCTGTCCCCGTTCCACCAGCAGCATCAGCATGAGGTAAGTAATCGGCTTGGAGATGGAGGCGACAATGTACACTGTCTCCGGCCCCGCCTTGGCGCTGGCAGCATCCGGATTGAGCCTGCCCCAGCCGCCGCGCAAGACAATGACGCCGCGCCGCGCCACGAGCACCGAGGCAGCCGTCACGCGCCCGCTCTTGGTTTCCTCCGTCAGTATTTGATTCACTCTTTCCAGGCGGGATGCAGACATGCCCACCTGCTCCGCCTTGCCGATTTTCAACACGCGATCTTCCGCCTTGCCCGAAACGGCAAGGATCGTGGGGGTCAATGCGGCGACGAGCAGTAAACGGTAGGAAAAAGAGATGTTCATCGGGTGGACTCATAGAGAGGTCTGATGCGTGACGAAGTCATCGTATTTTTGAAGGCCCTTGATGGCATCGCGCTTCCTAGCTGACGATCGAAGGTTCTCGACCTGAAGGAACTGGATTGTCCGAAAGCACGGCGTTTCGGACCGGAGTATAGACTTTTTTGTTGGAAACGCCTGATAATGTCATCGTAAGTTAACTTGATAAGCGATCCCGAGTATCTCTCCTTGATTAGGATCTCTTCAGGACGCATTTCAAGAACAGATCCGTTAGGAACACACCCGAGGACGGGTCAGCTTGACACGCTGTCCAATCGAGAAAAGCGTTCTCTGCTGTCATGACTTTCAAGTCGGCATCCGCATGTGCTAGCGGAGTCGCAGTGTCGTAATCGGCGTCATGTCTGGCTTGTTGTAGATCGACGAAGGCGGTACCAATGTCTTGGAGTTGGGGTGCAATGGCAAAGCCCGGCCTCACCGTCAGCACGCCTGCCGAGACGGTCGCACCAGAATACTCTTGGCAAACCTGCTTCATCTTGCCGTGTTCAAGGGACCGGCTCACGCGGGAACGTAATGTAGGATCGGCGACGATCCGCGCCATCGCCTCGTGGATGAGCAGGTGGAACAAGGCGTAGTAAGCGGTAGATACGCCGCGCCGCAGATCCGCCTCCACAATCACCGGTGGAGGCGGAACAGGAGCAGGCGGCGGAGGGACTGGGGGCACGAGTCGTCTCGCCAGGGCCAGAAGGTCATCGTGTAGCGCCATGAGGTCAGGCCGTCTTGTATTCCGTGGCGGTGCGCAGCCTGACGTAGGGCCACCTACGGATTCCCTCCGTCGCAAGCGCCTCGCGAATTTTCGGGATGATCTGTGAGCCAAAGCGTCCGTAATCATTCCGAGCGACGTTCCCCTCGGCGAAGACATTTACCCAGACCGCAGCGTCCCCCTCCTCACTGCTTCCGAGTTCGTAGTCCCAGTTGACTACCCAGGGCGGGAAAGGCACATTTCGCAGTGCCTTCTCAACCTTTTTGGACTCCTCTGGGGTGGGAAGGTATGGGCTCAGGATGTTCAGTATTGCGATGAAGGCGGTGGCTGCGTTACCGTACTGCTCTTTGCTTGGAGGCTTATCGGCTGGAACCTGGCTTGCAACGGCCTGGAACGCTTTCACGGCGTTCAGTAGGTCCGCTTGTCGATCTGCCTTTAGTTCGGGGAAGTCTGCTGCGTTGAAATCCTCTACCGATTTCGGCGTCAGCCAGAGCGCGCCCCGAGTTAATGCATCGGAGATGGAGGCTGTGTCGATAATCGGGCTGTCAGCCTCAGCACCTGAGTGAAAGAAAAGGTTCCGAGCGACTCGGAAGTTGGCCAGAAATTGTTCCTTCGACGCTCGGTCCTGCGCCTCGAAGTTGTGAATGACCCGTCCCTGTTGGACGAACACTGCCCGCGGTTTTTCCCCTTGGAAGTGCAGCAGGAACTTCATGGCCTCAAGTGGCGATTCATTCGGGTAACGCCATGGGTCGGCACCGTCCATCTCGGCGCTCACCAAGTGCCCATTTTTGAACCGGAGTTTCCCCGGATACTTCGCTCCGCTTCTTGTCAGGAAGTCGACCGGTACCGCGCCGTCGCCGTTCTTGTATAGCCCCTGTTCGTCAAATAGGCTCAGGAAATCGTCGACTGCTGCCATGACCAGCCTCCATTGACACACTGAGGGCGTCTTCCCTCACTATGCTTCATTCTACGAGGCAAAAGCGCCTCGGTACATTTGGTTCCCACACGCGGCGACGGATCTCCCGGACGATCACTTCTTCTTCGTTCTTAGGTCCGGTACGCGATTGGCCGCTGGAAGGTGACGTTGACGATTTCGAAGCCCGCGGTGGAAATGGCTCCGCACGAGTAGGGTGCAATTCCCGGGAGGAATCGATAGTTGCCGGTCGGGTGGTCAACAAGCCGAATGATTCGACTCTCCAGAGCGATTCGCAATTGCATGCAAATTGCAATGTCCGTTGCGACAAAAATATTCGTCGCGCAAAACAAGGGGGGGTGTCTGTATGTGTGCGCGACGAATCCGTATGCAGTGACCGGTCGCTCAGGGTTGCGCCGCCATCGCCTTGCGGATCGCCTTCACGGTGGCCTCGGCACGAATGTCAACGATCTTTCTGCCCATCTCGATGGTCTTTTCCGCAGGCGCCAGTTCGATGCCGTTGATGCGAAACTTGTCGGCCGCGATGCGCTGCTTCATCCGCACCGTGGTTGGGTCCACGGTCATCATGATGGCAGTGACCGCGAAGTCGTCGTGCAGGCCCTCGTTCTTTTGCACGATGCCCTGGCCCGTGAGCCACTTGGTCACGCCAGGGTAGTCGTAGTACTCCGGGATGAAATGAACACGCGTCTTGCTGCCAGCCCACTTCTCGTTCAGCTTGCTGGCAACCGCCTTCATGCCCTGCTGGTTGCCGCCGCTGTCGCCGATCATCACGATGTGTTCGAAGCCGTGCGTCTTGAAGCTGGCGCAGATATCGGTGAGAAGAAGCTGATACGTCTCCTCGGTCAGACTGATCGTGCCGGGATATTTCATGTGGCCGGTCGGCGGGGCGATGTCGCCTTCGGGCACGAACGGGACAATCGGCGCCACCAGAGCGTTGCCGAGTTTGCGGGCGATCGCCTCGGTGGTCGCGCGCAGAACGTAGTTGTGCTTGCCGGTCGCGAGATAGGGCCCATTCTGTTCGACTCCGCCGGTGGGGATGACGACCGTCGTCTTCCCCGCCTTGAGTGCGTCGCGGACTTCCATCCATGTAAGCTCTTCGATCAAGACCGAATCGAGCGCCGCGATCGGTCGCTTTTCATCGAGCGCCGGATACTGGCTCAGTGCGGAGGCCGCAAACAGGATGGCGAGAAGCGAGGCGCCGAGGATGGTGCGCGTCATGGCGAAGACTCCGAACGATGTAGGAGGTTCGGGCGAGTGACATTGGGATTACGTGCAGTGTAGGAAATGTTAGGAATTGGCCAATCCCGCGCGTCCGCGCTTGGTGGTGGAGAACACGTTGGTGATCGTGTTTGCTGCGTGAAGTATCGAGGTCAATCTTCGGTCTTCTGCGGTGCTCTCGTGGATTACTTTACCTTCGGTTCGGGCATCGGTGCATCGAGAAACTCTTCAATCATGGCGACGACCATGCCTGGAAGTTTGCTGTCCTTTCTGGCGTCGCCAAACTGCACCTTCGAATCCTCCAATCGTGCGGCGGTCACCTCGCCGAGGTAAGCGCCATGACCGCCTGGGAGTACGGCGAGTTTTCCATGTGGAAGCAGTCTAAACAACTCGACCGCGTGCTCGGGGCGGACGTTGTCGGCATCGCCGATCATTACGAACGTGGCCGCTGTGATCGACCGTATATCTTCCACCGGGATATCCTTGAACTCACGCATCCGTTTCACGCTCTTGTCAAAGAACGTGGGCAATTGCTCCGGATGCGGCGAGAGCTTGACATAATCGTCCCGCAGCACTTTTGGCATGGTTTCAAGCTTCGCCTGTTTCATGAACTCCCAGAACTCCGCAGGGTGCCCGTCGCGCTTGAAACCGGCGGAAGCAACGACCAGCTTGCGCACCACCTTCGGATGCCGGATAGCGACCTGCATGGCGATGTGCCCGCCGTTGCTGAAGCCGAGCAGATCGGCTTGCTTGATCTTGAGGTGCTTCAATAGTGCGGCGGCGTCATCGGCCGACTGTTCAAACGTGAACGGGCGATCGGCAACGTCGGCGGTGCGGCCGTGGCCTTGTTGCTCGAAGGCGATAACCTGGCGTGACTTGGCCAGGACCGGCAGGATCTTACCGAAGGTCGTTTCGATGCTCGATCCGCCGCCGTGCAATAGAACCAGCGGCGTGCCACCGGCGCCATGAATCTCGTAGTACATTTTGAGCCCGTTGACGGGCGCGTAGCCGTGCTTCTTTTCGCCGGTTCCGCCCGCATGGGCTTTCATGGGACCCCCGGGCGCAAAGAGCGAGGCGAAGAGCAGCGCGAGAGTGATTCTTGTCAGCCGGAACCAGTTGTGCATGTTCTCCCTCCAAAATGCGTCCGCGATAATAATCTATCGCCCCGCAAACGCTTTTTTGAGGGTCTCGATGTCAAGTTTCTTCACCGATGTTAACACAAGAAAGGCAAATAGTTACGAAATCCGCGCCGCACGGAACTCGCCTTCGAGCTTCCAAGTCTTGCCATCGGCTTCCAATGCTTCGCCGAGCCAATGAAATGAGTTCGGCGTGATCTCGGTAAACATCCAGCGGCTTGGCGTGCCATCGGGGCGCGTTCCGATCTGAACGACATCCTTGCCGATAAGTCGGCCAATCTGCGTCTCGTAGTGGTCGCCCGCCGGATTGAACCACGTGATACGCCAGGCCTGAATGGATGGGTCCCATACGCGCAGCGTGGTGCCGTACATGTTCATGGTCTTGTCCCGTTTCGCTGTACGCTGAGAACGCGGCGGCATGATCCAGACGTCTTGCACCGCGCGGCCTTCGAGGATCCAGCCGAAATGCGCCTCGCCTTTGATTCCGCGCGCGGCAACGTCGAGCCCCCAATAATGGAGAACCGTCAGTTCCCAACTTCCAATGAGCCAGCCGTAAGCATCCGCATGTTCAGGTATATCGGGCGAGCGGCCCGATGCAGCTAACACGGTATTAAGAACTGGGTCTCCCGGCTTGGACTCTTTCATGATGTGCTCCTTCAAAACTGCGTTGGCGCGTTCCCATCTCTTCCAACTTCTTTTGCAAATGGTGTGCCTTTCCGCGACGAATGACGTGCGCTTCCTACTGTGCCGGATCGCAGGCGGACTGCCGACGCAGCATGCAGGCCCACGCCAAGAAGCGACGGCCATCACCTTCGTTCTGGTCGAAGTAGAATTCGTGCAAACGCACGATCTCGAACACCGTTCCTAATTCGGCGTGAATCTCCTCGGCCGAAACCACCGGCGGTCCTTGGCCGGGTTCGTGCGGATCCCGCGCATTGCCGGTTAAGATCAGCCCGAGCGATCCTGGCGCCGTGACTTCGCGCAGCGTCCGCAGATAGGCCTGAACGTCATTGCGCCTCACCGCTTGATAGCAGCCTCGGTCAAAGAAGAACGGGAAAGGCTCAAACTTTTCCGGCAGATCAAGCACATCGCCCAGAATGAATCGAACGGCTGCATTGGCGTCGGCCGCTCGTCGCTTTGCCTTCTCGATCGCCAGAGGGCTGAAGTCGACGCCTGTCACGTCGAAGCCTTGCTGGGCCAGCCAGATTGCGTTGATACCGGAGCCGCAACCGAGTTCGATCACGCGGCAGGGCGGCATCTTTAGCTCGGCAATGAATCGCTGCAATTCATCGGAAGGCCTTCCGGTCTCCCAGGGAGGACTGCCGCTCTGATAATGAACATCCCAGTCGGCGCCGGCCATGAAACTGCGTCCTCCATCGAGCGTCGCTACCAAATCTCCCAAGTCAGACTACTGTAACGACGTGAGACGGTGAGTAGTATCTACGGATAATTCCGCTCCCGAGGAACAGGGTGAGGATTAAAAAATCGCCGGCGCAAAAGTACCGCTGACATCAGGGGTTTATCATGACCAGAACGATCGTGCCCGCATTGTTGCTCCTTTGCATCGCCGCCGCCGTCACCGCCGAGGGCGACCCGCCGACAAAGTTCAAGATCACGACCAAGAAGAAGGACGACACGGTGGCGGTCCGGGCCGATGGGGACAAGACGTTGTTTGTCGTGAAGAGCCCATTCGGCATCAGCCAGGCTGTCATCGAGCGGGTTGACGAAACTTGGCCAAAGGCCGTCGTGTTGCGCCTGCACCTGAAGGGCCTGGAGAGCTTCCGAGCGGCCTCCGGCAAAGTCACCCTCGATGCGGCAGTTTCCGTTCAAGATGGCAAGCCGAAGGTGCGTCAATGGAAGGACGGCAAGGAAGATGCTCCCCTGGACGACAAGAGCCCGATGTGGATGGACATTCGCATTTTCGGCGGCGATGGCAAGGCGGCGAAAGCGTTGCCGCTCAAGGCCGGTTACTTCGAGGCAGCGTTGCCGAAAGCGCTATTCGATGGCAACCCGAAGGCGATCACCGTGAACTGGATCGACTTCTATCGAAACTGATCAGGAACGACCGAGCATGATGTCCAGCACCCAGCAGCCACGCTCATGCGTGCCGCGCTCCCGGCAATGGCTCAGAACTTCGACGTGGTTGCAGCCTGCATTTTCCAGTTCGGCAGCGAGTTCCGGCATCAAGTAAAACGCACAGTCATCGTAAATGGTCTGGGCCAGCTTGACCACGCCAGGTGTCAGCCAGGATTGGTCGATGGACATTTGCCGGAAGGGGTTGCCGAATACCTCTCGAACCAGCTCCGCCTGGGCAACCAGTTCTTCCGCCTCGGCGCCGAGCGTGGCAGCGCCGGCCTGGGCACTGCGAGCCGCATTTCGGGCGGCAATCGCAGGGTCCGTGGCCGCAGCGTACCATGACGCCTGGCCTCCCGTCCCTTGACAGGCAAGCCGAGCAGCACGCAATTCATCCGAACCAAGGCGACCATCAGCGAAGTCCTCCTCTGCTTCGACCGCGGCACGTCCGAGATCATCAATCAGGCGCCAGATACGCCGGGAGCAGGCGACGGCAAACAGCCGCAACTTTCTGTCGCTCGGCTTTCCGTTGCTGTGAAGGAATTCAAGCATGGTGTGAGGCTCGACTGCATTGAGCCAATCGGATTGGGTGAGCCTGGACATGATCATGCTTCCTTCACCTGCAGTTCGACCGTATCGCCGGACGCACCGCTGCATGGGCATAACTCGATCCGGTACTGCAGCTCGTCTCGCATTTTCGTCAGCGCCTCGTCGCGAGCGTTTGCCGTGACCTCAACGTCGCCGAGCGCTGGGCTCGAATGACGAACAAGCCAGGCGCCGTTCCAAAGACGCGTGAGCGTGCAAGGTGCTTTCATGGAGATGTCCTCCCGCCATAGGTTCATTATCCGCGGTTTTGAGCTGCTTGTCTTGATGTTGACGCTAGCCGGTAAGATACACCGGGGGCAGAATCACTCATCCCGGGCTTTGCAACGCATTTGAACCACAGAGGCACAGAGACACAGAGAAGAGAAAATGGGGAAGTGAGACGCGGGATTTTTCTTACCTATCCTGCCTTTCTCTGTGCCTCTGTGTCTCTGTGGTTCAGTTGCGTTGCAAAGCCCTCATCCCGGCGAATTGCTCTTTATCTGAACAACATCTATGGACGACTTACCTGAACCGCTCTTTGAGTCTTCTGTGGTAGGGACCAGGCTCTGCCTGGTCTGCGCCAGGAAACTGGCAAGCGGCGTCCTCAGGACGGTGACGAGGCCCGTCGTGCCGCTCTGCGACGACTGTCGGGCCGACTGGAATTTCTTCGGCTACTTGATTCTGAAAAGAGTCAAACCGGGTCGCTTGATCTCAAACATTATCAAGTACAAGGTGCTTCATCCCTTCCAGGCGCCCTCGAGCATGACAATCTGGCGAGATGTGCAGGGTTTTCAGGAATGGGCGATGAAGATGAAAAAGTTCATGTGAGGAGCGTTCTGCCTCGTTGAAGGTCTAATGCGTGATCTGACATTTCGGCAACGCTCGTTTTAGTTTTTCTAATCCTGCGTCGGTGACGCCAGTGTCGAGGCAAAACAACTGTCGGAGCTCCTTCAGTTCTCGAAGATGGTCCAGGGCGGCGTCCGTGATCTTGGTTCCGGATAGTCCTATCAATGCGAGGGACTTCATGCCTTTCAGTTTCTCGACGCCGGCATCATCGACCTTCGTTTCGGTGAGAAACAGCTTCCGTAGAGCCGACAAATCCTTGATATGCACCAGGCCCGCCCCCGTGATTCTCGTGCGGGTGAGATCCAATTCCTTAAGGTGGTGCAGTCCTTTGAGATGAACCAGGTCCGCATCCGTGACCCGGCGTTCCCCGAGATTGACGCTGATGACCCTCTTCTCTCCGTCAAGCGTGATTCTTGCGCCAAGTTTCTTGAGATTGTCTATTTGCTCGGTACCCTTCTGGGCCTTGGGTTCGCCGGCGAGGAGCGGAGCAGCGAAGATAAAGGCGAGAAACGGAGTGACGATGCGCATGATTCGCTCCAGATATTGCGGATTACCCAACTTGATAGTCCGTTCTGATTAGAAGGGCCAGTTGGGAGCTTGCACAAAAACTCAGCTTTGAACCACGGGGGGCACGGGGAACACGGGGGAATCTCACACAGGCAGTGACAGAAATCGAAGGCACAACCTCGTTTAGAATCCTGTTTGGCTTTTCCCCGTGACCCCCGTGTTCCCCGTGGTTCACCTATTCCGTTCGTTTTTGTGCAAGGCTCCAGTTGGGAGCGAGCCCTATTTGCCGGCAGGCTGGAGAAGATGCAGAAGGCCAATTGCTTCCAAGAAAACTGCCATTGTTCGATTTTCCTAATTGAGGCATACTCAACCGTCACGAAGGGACTCGCCACACGGCGCCTCGCTATTCTGGCGCCGTTTCATCCTGTTATCTCATGGACGAGGCATCCACACTATGGTGAGCGCATCGCATTCGATGCGTTCCAGAAAGGATACCGAACCATGTTGTCATTTCACGATCACGTAACCAGCCCAATGTGCGACCGCCTCGAAACCAGCTCCATTGGATTGGGGTTGGTGCGATTGCTCCAGGACGCAAAGCGATTCGACGAAGCCCGAATGCTGCTCTACGCACTCGAAAGCGGCTTCCAATCGGCCAAGGCGAAGCCTGGCAAGCGAACGCAGAAATTGCACCGGTTGTCGAGGCCGACCATGATCGGCGCCGCTTAGAAGTCCCGGAATCGAACGGGGCCGAACACAACGTGAAGACGGAAGGACTCGTCTTCCCGTTGATTCGTCGCGGCTCACCGTTTTTCGCCGTAATGCACTGCCAGCCAGATCGTCGGCTCGTCCGGCGTCGTCCATTCAACCCGATGCCGTTGGTGCGCCGGGAGGCTCAGGTAATCTCCGGGCTTCATCTCCACGATTCCATCCTCGCAGCGCAGCCGTGCAGCGCCCTGCAGCACGATGACCCACTCGTGCTGATCCTGGTCGTAACAGAAACCTTCGGGCGAGGCGTGGCCGTGGGAGACGATTCTTTCAATGCGCAGGTTAGCGCCGGTGATGAGCGTCTGGACAAGCTCATCCGGCAAGTGCGCGGGAAGGTCAGTGATGAGGTTGCACGGGACCGTCACGGCTTCTTCTCGGATTTTGTTGCTAATTCACCATCTCGATCTGGCCCGGTTCGCTCACTTCGATGTACGGCCGATCTTCTTTGCGGATCACCACGCCACGCACTCGGATCGTCTTGCCTTTGAAGTGAGCGGTCGGGTCGGCTATGCCCGTTTCGCCGAATTTCGCTCGTCCAGCCTCGGTGACGATCACGCCCAGATTCTTCGCATCACGATGGTTGGGCTCGGAGTCGAGAAACACCTGGCTGGAGCCGGTGCAACACTTCGTTCGCTGGACCACCATCTCGACCGTGACCGACTCGTTGGTGCGATTGATGGCTTCGACGGGACTCAAAATCATGGCACTCTCCTCAGAGGGCGGCTCACAATCTCTCTCGATATAGTATTCCGTGTTGAATCGTCGAAATGAACCGGAGTCGAAACATGCCAGATTTCCTGATGGCGAAACCGGGTCAAGGCCGCACGGTCGCCGTCGTCGGCGACGTGTATCGCTTTCTTGCGACCGGCGAAGACACGAATGGTCAATACGCCCTGTGGGAGGCCATCGTGCCGCCCGGTGGCGGACCGCCGCCGCACGTCCATAGCCGTGAAGAAGAAGGTTTCTACATTCTCGACGGCGAAATTACTTTCACGATCAACGGTGAGCGAGTCGTGGCGACGGCGGGCATGTTCGCCAACATGTCAGTCGGGACGCCGCACTCATTCAAGAACGAAAGCAGCAAACCGGCAAAGATGTTGATTTCAGTCGCCCCTGCCGGCCTGGAGAAGATGTTCTTCGAAGTCGGCGTGCCGGTGGCCCAGGGAGCAACGACAGCGGCGCCGCCAACGAAGGAAGAGATCGAGAAGTTGCTGGCGGTTGCGCCAAGGTACGGCATCGAGATCAGGCTGCCGGGAGTATGACGTGATTGGCCTCATTCGCCTTCCGCCCAGACTCGCGCTTCGCCGTCCTCGTCAACCTCAATTCGAATGACGTTCGGCCGGCAACAAACGGGGCAGTCCTCAACATATTCCTGGCTCGATCCCGCCGACATGTCGATGGGCACGACGATCTCCTCGCCACAGGCATCACAGACGTAGCTCGCTTCGTCCTTCATGGTGCGCCTCCACGGAATATGGTCCAATTCGTCAAGGCACCACGACCCGTCCATCTTCCGTGATTGGGAAGAACGGGTTCCAGACGACCTCCCACAGATGTCCATCTGGATCCGCGAAATAGCCGCCGTGGCCTCCCCAAAATGTGTCCTGGGCGGGCTTGGTGATCGTGGCGCCTGCCGACGCTGCGAGCGCCAGGACGTTGCTGACGTCTTCCTTCCGTCGCACGTTATGGGCCAGCGTCATTCGTCCGAAGCCAGAACCTTCCGCCGGCACCTGGGCATCCTCGGCCAATTTGTCCGACGGATACAACGCCAGCACGATGCCGCCCGTCTTGAAGAAGGCGACATCCTCTTTGCTCGCCGAGGAAAGGGGAAAGCCTAGGCCATCATGATAGAATTGGATCGACCGTTGCATGTCGCTTACGCCCAGTGTGATGAAGCTGACTCGGGGCTCCATGGACAATCTCCTCGGCGCCTTGGTGATGATGTCATTACTTTTCCGCAGCATTCAAGATCTCTCGAATGCTGAAAATCCGCTTCGCCTTTTCCAGATCGGGGTCAAGCACGGCATGACCAATCCCGCCTTCATGGCATCCTTTCAATAATTGCATCAGGGCCTCCTTGGCGGGGCAAAAAATCTTCCAGTCTTCGCCAAGCTTTGCCGACGCTCGATAGGTCGTGGCCGCATCCCCGGACAAGAAGAGGGCGAGCGCCTTCTGGCCATCCTTGAATTGCCAGAGCGCACACTCCATCTGATCGCCGTCGATGCGATAAACGACATAAGGCTGAATTTCGTCGCTCACGTTTTTCTCCCTCGTTCATCCTCCCGCTCTCTTCACACGATATGATAATGGGCGCCATGTCAAAAGTCGTCCGTGAACTGCCATCGAGGTTCAAATGAACAATGAGCACCAAGAAACCAAGTCCACGGTGACGGCCAAGATCGAGTTCGGCGCCGGTGAATGGCGCTTCCAGACGAAAGTCACCATTCCCACGGAGCCAATCCGCCTCCGCCAGATGTTGCCGCTGGTGCGGTCATTGAGCGAGACGATGATCGGCGCCGTCACGCAAGACCTGGCGCAGCAAGGGCATCACGTGTCGTGCAAGAAGGGCTGCGGCGCCTGTTGCCGGCAGATGGTGCCCGTGTCCGGCGTCGAGGCGCGTTACCTTGCCGACATGGTGGACGCGCTGCCCGAGCCGCGCCGCACCGAGATCCGCGCGCGCTTCGCGGCCGCCCTGGAGCGGCTGGCCGAGAGCGGGCTGCTTGAAAAAATGCGGCACAACCAGCAATGGACGGACGACGATTACCAGGCGCTGGGCGCCGATTATTTTCGCCTGGCGATGCCGTGCCCGTTTCTGGAGGAGGAGTCGTGTTCGATTCATCCCGAGCGGCCCGTGTCGTGCCGTGAGTTTCTCGTCACGTCGCCGGCGGAACATTGCGCGAAGGTGCGCGATGAAAACGTCCAGCCAATCCGTTTTCCATTCAAGATGTGGTGGGCGCTCGCTCGATTCGATCCGCTGCCGGCCGACGTTCGCTACGTTCCCTGGGTGCCGTTGATCCTGGCGCTGGAGTGGGCCAAGAACCATCCGGATGAGGAGGCGGCCCGCCCCGGACCGGAGCTGGTTTCGCAACTGTTTGAGAAGCTCGCGGGAAAAGAAGTGCCGCCGCCGACGGCGTTCTGAATGGAGTTGCCATGGCAAAAACCAATTTGACCTGGTAGGTTCTGAAGTCTGGCGATCCCGATCGGGCTACCATATTGGAGCTAAAGACCAAGTGAGGCCGACAGCCAATCTGTTGCAATGAGGAGTTCTTGCCATGTTCATTGCTGTTCGAGCGGTTGCACGTTGGCTTTCACACAATGGGAAGCTAGTTTTCTGCATTGGCGCCCTTGTGGGTACTGTTGCATTTGCTTTGTTTGTCAATCGCGGCCACGACGCCAAGGCAGACGCCAAGGCAAAGGAAAAGGAGCTTCCTCCTCCGCTCAGGATGCGCAAGCAGCTGGTGGATCAGGTCGCGGCCGAACCGGTGGATAGTTTATTGGATAATCTCACCAGTCATTTGGATGACATTGCTAGTGCGGAAATCGGTGCGAATTTGTCAATGGGAGACGGTCAGCCTGGGTGTTATCTCTACGGATGTGTCGTTGTGCCAAGACTGGTCCGTGTTCGCCGCCTCCTTCAAGAAGTTCCGCGACAAGACCGGAAAACACTTCGGCCCAAACTTGAGAAAATGCTCACGGATGCGGTGCACGATTATTTCCGTTTTTACAAAGAGTACGACAAGGAGCATTTTCAACGCTGTCAGAAACCTGAAGAAGTGCCGTTCAATCCGCCGAAGCAGATGGAATACTTCCGGCGAACTGTGAATGCAAACGTATCAACCTATTTGCTCGCTGAATATGAGTGTTTCGAGTCCTTGCCCGTGATGTCAAGAACATTCGAGCGTCAAAGTCCGCGTTTCCCGATCTCGCGGTTGTTTGTTTACTATTCCATGCATGTACTGGCGCTAGAGCACCCTCGTGATGGCCTCAGCCCTGAGGCGCTCATCGCATTGGATGCTTATTTGGCAGCGACACGGGACAAGATCCCATCTCCAATTGTGATGTCGAGACCAGCTTGGAACGCTCCAATCGACGAGGGCGATTTTCGTGTTACTATCCTTGGTCAAACCAACCTGATAAAAAAAGTGCCGCAGATACGTGTTCGTGAATACCCTGGGACATTTAGCCAACTCGAGAATACTGGGGAGATCGTAGATCGCAGCGATCACGGGCTTTCACGTGAAGTATTTGTGTGGCATGGTCTGCTCAGCGAATTTATAGCGCTCGCTTACCCTGCAGCTAGAAAGTAAGCCGCCGTTCATACAATCGATGTGGCAGGTCACCTCAAGCGGCCCGTGGAAACGCGCCAGAAAAGGGGTCGGGAGTCGATAATATAGGTAATACACCGCTGAGTATAAATACCTACTAAATCGACTCCCGACCCCATTTCTGCTCCCGCCGATGCCGTTCTAAATGGGCTGCCATGACGACTATCAACTTGATATTAGTTCCCAACGACCGGTGGATTCGCCGATTTGTCGCCAGTTCCCCCTTTCTCGGGCCCGGGGAAAAACCTGGCTTCCAACTCCTCACTGTAGAGCCAGAGCACCAGCGACGCCATCATGGCGATGGCGAAGATGGTCCAGCCGAGCGTGGAGCTTTCACCGGCGCTGCTGCCGATGAAGGCCAGCACCGCCATGCCGGGCAGGCGGCCAAGGATCATGACCAGGATCAGCTTCCACAGGCTCAGGCGGGTCATGCCGGCGACAAAGCAGATCGCGTCGTCGGGCAAGCTGGGCAAGAGAAAGATCACGAAGAAGTTGGACAGCCCGCCGCCCGAAATCAGGTTGTCCACTTTGGCCATGAGGTCTGCCGGCACGAATCGCCGCACGACCTGGGCGCCGAACAGCCGGCCCAGGAGCATCGCGATCGCGGACCCGAGCGTCAGGCCGATCATCGTCAGGAGGAGGCCGTACCAGAATCCGAAAAGGTATCCGCCGATCAGGCCGACGAGCTGGCCTGGAATCGGGGCGATCAGGACCTGCACGGCCTGCAGGAGGATGAAGGTGATCTCGATGCCGAGGTCCGACGATTCGAGAATCACGCGAAACCGGGCCCGCGCTTCGATCCAGTCGCCGGATCCAGCGAGCGTCAGGATCTCCTGCCATTCGTCCGGGAATGCCGGTGTTAGCAGGTACGAGATCAGCCAGACGACCGCGAACACGACAATCGCCGCCAGCAAAACCGGCAAGATCGCCGCGAGCTTCTTGCGCAAACGATCAAAGAGGTCGCGGAGAAAGTTCATGCGCCCATCTTACTTCAGGGCGCCTGCTGCGGCGGCGATTTTGACAAGGTGTCAGGACCTCTTGTTCGGCGGAAATCCACCTGATCATCGTTTGGCCAAACAAACCCCGGTACTGGCAAAACCCGTCATCATGGGAATTCTCGTCGCCGTAAGTCCTTAATTGGGTCCATGATGATTCGGCGCCTATTCGATGGCAACCCATGCACGTGCCTGAGCCGCGCACTCGTGGGTAATAGCCCCGAAAACGCCAACAAACGCCGTGTTTTTCGCGTTTCTTGTTACCCAAATGCTGTTGGGTAAAAGGGTCCGATTGGGCAACCTTCACCGCACCTCCGGCAACGCAATCGGCCTTGGGCCACGCGTCGCTCCTGTCTTCCTTTGCGTCTTTGCGTCTTGGCGTGAGATTATTTCCTGTCGTCCCCGGCTGTGCTCTTTGGCTGATAACCGTCGCAGCGTACAATCGGCTGCGGCGGGTACTTCGGGTAGTTCGTATTCGTGACCGACAATTCACACAGCAGGAACCGCGACCTTGTCGTGGTGACCTGACGCATGTTCTTGCAGGTTTCGCACAAACTCACGTTCATGGCGTTCGTTTTTTCCCACGCGCCACGGTTTTCGCGCCCCTCAATCGCAGCATCGAACGCCGGCAAAAGGATAACAGAGCGAGTTCGACCAGCTCCGCTTCGACTGCGTCCGGGTCGGCCGTGTGCAAGGATCGGGCGACTTCCGCGATCAGGAGGTCCGCATATTTCTCGCGGGCACGCCTTAGCGATTGGCGAAAAGCGGCCGCCGTCATGGGTTTGCCGACGCTGGCGCCGAAGAGCGGGGCCAGCTCCTTCGAATGCTTTTTGGGATGGGCCGCCTTGAAATGCAGGATGGCAAAGTACTGCTGGCCGCGGCGATCGTCGAGACGCGCCAGCGCCCGGCTCGCCTGGCCCATGATCTCCTTGCGCCAGTCGCGCAGGAACAATTCATCCGCTTCGGCCTCGTCCGAGAGAGGTGTCGATACTTCCCTTTCCCTCAATGGCCGGGCGCCGGCGTGCGTCTTCTTCTCCGATTGCTTGCGCCGCCAGTAATCGATCGCCAGGTTGCGCAGCGCCTTTTTCAGTAGATCGCGAAAACGGCCGCGCGATGGGTTCGCCTGCCGGAGATCGCCGCGAAGAAAGCGGACGACGAATTCGTGCGTCAACTCGTCGGCCACATCGGGATCGCGCACCAGCGCCCGCATGTAACGCACGACGGATCGGTAGTAACGCATCAGCAGACGCTCTTGCGCGGTGACGATCGCATCGCCCTTGCCCGCGTGCGCGTCGAATACGAGCGCCCAGCAAGTTTGAATGGCGCTCAGTCGGCTCGTGTTCTTTCGTTCCATGTCGAGTCTCCAGGAGCGAAATCGCGGCTGAGCATATCAACGTCCGCCATTCACCATCGTATCGCAAACGCGAACGCAAAAAAAGAAAATCGAAAAAAGCGCGTCACATTCGACAAACGGTCCGTATGGGTAGGCAGATTATCGTGCAGACAAATCGCCCCCTCGTACCATTTTCATACGAACCCAATTATTCGGCGGTTGGTTCATGTTTTTTTTCATTTCATCTCTGTCGTTTTGGAGGTTCGATCCATGGCTCACTTACTGCTCTCACAACGGCGCTCCCTGAGAGGGTCGCGTCGTGTTCGACGTGTTCGTCCGCGATTCGAGATCCTGGAAGACCGAACGGTGCCGAGCGCCGGCCAGTGGTTGGCGTTTTTTGAAGGCATTCCCGCGGGCAACTCGCTGGAAGAGCAGGCGTTAGCGGGTCAAACATGGTTGCTGGACGCCGGCGTCACGGACGAGGAAGTGCACGTCGTCAACGCGCTCGACTTGAGCGGCAGCTTTCTCGTGCAAACGCCGCTGGACGTTGACGAATCGGCATTGGTTACGGAACTGCAGACGGTGCCGGGTTTCATCTTTGCGCAAGGGTACGACGCGCCAGGCACGCCGGAGCAGCCGTTCGTGGGCCTCGAAGCGAGCATGCTGCGCGAGCGGCCCGATCCGCTCTTTGGGCCATTTGCGCCGCTTGACGCGATCGTCAACAACAACACGGGCAGCACCGGCACGGCGAACTTCACGCAAAGCCAGGTCGCGCTGGGAGGCAATTTCGAAGGCAGCGTGGTCGTGGCCGCGTTCTTTGATTCCGGGTCCGCCGCGGCGAGTCCCAACAACAAGTTCACCGGCTTCGCGCGTTCCACCAACGCCGCCTTCGGCCCGACGACTTTTACCGATGGCGGCACGCTGCCCGTTAACAACACGCTCGGCGACGCCGGCGATGCGGTGATGGCGCGCAATACCAGCTTCACAGGCCGAACGTTCCTGGCCACCATGCAGTTCTCCGGCGCCGGCATCAATGTCTTTCGCTCTGACAATGCGTTTTCGAGCGCACCCACGATGTCGTGGCTATCGCCCGTGCAAGGCGCACCGGGCAAGACGGGTTTGCAGGACAAGCCGTGGATCGCCGTCGATAGTTTTGGCCTGCCGGGCTCGGGCAACGGCAACGTCTACCTCGTCGAACGCGATTTCGGACCCGGCAACGGCATCTACTTCTTCCGCTCGATCGACAACGGCAACTCGTTCGGCCCCAGCGGCGGCACGCTCATCACCACCGGCGGCCAGGGGGCCAACGTCGTCGTTGGAACGGACCACGCCGTATACGTCTTCTGGTACAACGGCCCGACGTTGATGATGCGAAAGTCGGTCAATCAAGGCGTGTCCTTCGGCGCTCCAGTGACGGTGGCGTCGGGTTTGGCCGGCGGCGTTAACGGCGACCTCGGCTTGGTCGGCCAAAACAACGGCGAAACCTTCACGCGGCCGATTCGAACGAACGCCTTCCCGCAGCCGACGGTCAATCCAATCAATGGCCACCTTTACGTGACGTACGCCAACGACGGCGCCGGCGCGGACAAGGCCGACATTTTTATCGTCAGCTCTACCGACGGCGGTGCGACCTGGGGCGCTCCGTTCAAAGTGAACGATGATGCGACGACGACCGACCAGTGGAATCCGGCCGTCGCCGTCACGGCCGACGGCGCTCGCCTCGGCATCTTCTATTACAGCCGGCAAGTTGACACGGTCACCACCGACGGCGATCCCGTCAACAATCAGTTCCGCTACTATGGCCGCATCGGCGCGATCAATGGCTCGGCCATCACGTTTGCGCCGAGCTTCGCGGTCAGCGACGTCAATTCGAAGCCGGAGGTCGGCCGCGACGCCGCCATCGCGCCGGATTTCATGGGCGATTACAATCAGGCCGTCGGCGCCGGCGGCTTGTTCGTCGTCGCCTGGTCCGACAACCGCACCCTCTTGCCCGGCGGCGGTACGCGGATGGATCCGAACGTTCAGTTCGATCGCATCGTCGTGCCCTTCTCGGTGACCACTACCGTGCCCGCGGTCAACAGCGCCGTCACCACACGGCCGACGTCGTTTACGGTCAACCTCACCACCTTTGCCATCTCATCAACGATTCAGGCCAGCGACTTCAAGGTGAACGGCATCGCCGCGAACTCGGTCACGCAAGCCCCGGGCGGCAACGCGCTCACGTTTACTTACGCCACGTCGCCGGTGACGGTCGCGGAAGGTCCGCAGACGATGCACATCGACGCAGGCGCCGTCACGCGCCAGCCGGACGGCGCTCCGCTCGCCGTGTTCGACGGCACGTTCTACTACGATACCACGGCGCTCGCGGTGACCACGACGAGCCCGGCCGCGGGCAGCGTGTTCACCGTGCCGGGGCCGGTGAATCTGACGCTCACCTTCAACGAGGCGATCAATCCAGCGAGTCTGACAGCGAGCGACTTGATTGTCGGCGGCATTCCAGGCGTCATCGTGAGCGGCGTCACGTTCGGGCCGGGCAACACCTCGGCGACGTTCGCGATCACCGGCGCCAACTCGGAGGGGACGCTGAGCGTGAGCCTGCCCGCAGCCGCGATCACCGACGCGTTCGGCAACCCGAGCCGTTCGAACTTCTCCGCGACGTTTACGGTGGATGTCACCACCGTAGCATTCCCCGTCCCATTGACGGCGGTTCTGCCGGTCGGCTCCTTGATTTACACTGGCACGACGACCGGCGCGATCCACGCCGCCGGCGACACGGATCGCTTCACCATTAACGTCGGCGGGAATCCGCGGCAAACGTTGACCATCATCGTCACGCGGACCTCGGGAAACTTAAACCCAACGATCGGCATCAGCCCCGCCTTTGGCGGTCAAATCTCAGGCCTGCCGCCGGGAACGGCCATGCTGCAGACCAGCCCCATCGACGGCGTGCAAACGATCACCATCGGCGGAGGTATCTTCAATACGACGGGCGGTTACACGGTGCAGATCTACCTGAACGCCTCGGTGCAAGGCCCGCCCAACACGTCGCGAAACACGGCGCTCGTCATGAACAACCTGTCGATGGAGCCCGGTTCGTCCATCGGGCGCTATGCGGCCATCGGCAACGTCGTCGCCGCCGCAGGACCGGATTTCCGTTTTTTCCGTTTCGCCGTGAATGGCGGCGAACACAACACGATTGCTTTGAAAACCCTGACCGGGACCATGCCGACCTTGACGATCCAGGATGCCGCCGGCGTCACCGTGGCGACGGGCGTCGCCGGGACGGCGAACCTCGATCGCATCGTCGCCGATTTCGTCGCGCCGGCGGGCGGGAACTTCTTCGCCGTCGTCTCCGGCCTGTCGGCCGCGTCCTTCAGCCTCATCGTCACGCCGAATGGCGATTTCGAAATGGAGCCGAATGACACCTTCGCCACCGCCCAAAACATCGATGACCGCCGGACCGTGTTCGGCTACGCCACCAGCAAGACCACGATCGAATCCTTCGAGCACGGCGGCGTTTTCACTTACACCTTCACCGGGGCCAATAACGCGATCACGCTTCCCATTGCGAAACATGATGGTAACTCGGGCTTGAGGCTCAGCAGCCCAACGGACTGGATGTACCGCAACGATGCGCCCGTCCAGGTCAAGCAGGGGGACGTCATTTCCTGGTGGGCCCAGGTCAACGGCTCGCCCAGCACGGGCCGGCTCAACCTCGGTTTCGGCGCCAGCGCGGCCGGGGCGTTGTCGCTTGTCTTGGCCGGCGACACCGGGCAACTCCTTTTCCAGAACAACGCCGGCTTTGGCGCCGTCACGATTGGCACGCCCGTCAGCCAGACGTGGCTCGCCAATCATTGGTATCGCATGGAAGTGACCTGGGGCGTTGGCGGACAACTGACCGGCCGAGTCTACGACAGCGACGGCACGACGTTGCTCAACACCGCCACGGCCACCAACAACGACATCACGTCCGGCGGCATCGGGTTTCGCAACAACGGCTTCCAGGCGTTTGTGGATACCGTCGTGCGGTATCCCGCTGGCCCGTTCAACGACGACTGGTATGCGATCACCGTGGCCGACACCGACCACCCGCTGCACTTCTCGATCGCCACGCCGTCCAGGGATTTCATCCCGGGGCCGCAAGCAGAATTCATCAATTTTCTCGCGGCGAAGATGGAACTGTACGATCCGGCCGGCCAACTTCTCGACTCCGATTTCTTCGACATCGAACACGAGCCGACCGTCGCGGGCGTCTATCGGCTGCGTGTGACGGGCGATTTCGACACCCGCGGCGAGTACGTGATGACGTACAATTTCAGGCCGCACATCACGAGTGTGTCGGCGACGCCCATCGACGAAAACGGCACGACGACGTTGACGGTCACCTTCACGGCGCTTGGCGTGCCGTTGTCGCACGGCGGTACGATCCGCTGGGGCGATGAATCGTCCACGAACTTTACCGTCGATACGGGCGTGTTCACCTTCACGCGCACGCACCGTTATCTCGACAACCCCGCCGGCCAGGCGCACGGCGGAACCTATTCGATCAACGTCAACATGGGTTTGAACGTGGACGCCTCGGCGACGGTCGTGGTCAACAACGTCGCGCCCGCCAATGTCGTCCTCACGCCCACCGCGGCGATCCTCGACGAGAACGGCACGACGACCATCAACGGCACGTTCACCGATCCCGGCACGCAGGACACGCACACCGTCACCATCAACTGGGGCGACGGCTCGCCTAACACCGTCCTCAATCGCGCCGCCGGCGTGCTCACCTTCAGCGCCAGCCATCAGTACCTCGACAACCCGTCCGGCGACGCTCACGGAACCTTCACCATCACCGCGACGGTCACCGACAAGGACGGCGAGAGCGGCAGCGGAACCACTTCGATCCAGGTCGATAACGTCGCCCCGACGATCACCAGCTTGACGCCGCCGGCGATCATCAACGAGAACGATACGCACACGCTCACCGGCACATTCCACGACGCCGGCCCGCTCGATACACACACCGTCCTCATTAACTGGGGTCCGGGTGAAGGCAGCACGACGCTGTCGGGCGCGGACCTGATTTCGCTTGGCAACGGCGAATGGTCCTTCAGCGCCAATCACCAATTTCTCGATGACAACCCGACGGCCACCGCGTCCGATGTTTACACAATTTCCGTCACGGTCACGGACGACGACCTCGAAAGCGGCAGCGACGCCACGACGGTCACGGTCAACAATGTCGCGCCATCGCTCGATCCGATCGCGGGGCCGACGGGCGGCGTGCGCGGTCAATCGTTGACGTTCACGGCCAACTTCCTTGACGTGGGCACGCTTGACACGCACACCGCCGTCTGGAACTTCGGCGACGGCACCGGCGATTTCGGGCCCACGAACGTCGGCCAAGGCGTGCCATTCTCAGTCAATCACAACTTCACCGCGAGCGGCACGTACACGATTTCCGTGACGATCGCGGACGATGACGGCGGCGTCAGCGTCGTCACGCACGAAGTCGTCATCTCCGCCATCGCGTTGCAGCCGGACCCGCTCGATCCCACCAAGGCCGCCCTCGTTATTGGCGGCACGACGGCAGACGATTTCATTCTCATTACGCCGGGCATCCACCAGGGCGATCTCGTCATCTCCATCTTTTCGTACGCGCCGGGCAGCGTAGAGTTGATCATCGGCTACTTCAGCCCCACGGCGACCGGTTGCCAGCTCGAGGTCACGTTCGGCGGCGCGACGATTCATCTCTTTACCAGTGTGTTGACATCGACCCCGTCGCGGCTCATCGCCCACGCGCAAGACGGCGACGACAACATTCAAGTCGCCGGCAGCATCGACATCCCCGCCTGGCTCTACGGCGACGCCGGCGATGATCGCCTCAACGGCGGGAAGGGGCACAACGTCCTCCTCGGCGGTGACGGCGATGACCACCTTCTCGGCGGCCAGGGACGCGATCTCATGATCGGCGGCGACGGCGAAGATCGCATCATCGGCAACAGCGGCGACGACATCCTCATCGGCGGCCGCACGGCCTTCGATTTCGATGAATCAGCGTTGGCTGCCGCGATGGCCGAATGGACGTCCGCGCGCGATTACAACACGCGCGTCGCCAACTTGCGCGGCCTCGGCGCCGGGCCGCGCGCGAATGGCAATATCTTCCTGATCGCGGGCGGCCCAAATCCGACGGTTCTGGATGACGCCGTCAAGGACATCCTGACAGGCAGCAGCGGCCTGGATTGGTTCTTCGGCCAGCCGCTCGATGTGTTGACTGATCAGCACGGCAACGAGTCGAATGGGTAAGCCCAACATCGCGGCTCTCGGCGTTCTCTGCGTCTCTGCGTTAGATGGTGCGGCGGCCCATCCCGTCATTTGTCGCCGTGCCGTTGAAACGCAGAGACGCAGAGAACGCCGAGGGAGCTCCAACGACCATCAAGCCGTCGATTTGTTGACGCGCAATATCGCCGAAATCGCAAATAAAGCCACAAGGAGAATGCTGAACATCGTTAGCCACAAGACGTAAGAATCCGACTCTGGTGGTTGTTGGAGTTTCGGCTCGTCCGCGGCGATTTCTTGAACCGGCTGCGGCGGCGCAGGTTCAGGATCGGCGATGAACGGCTCTTCGGGCTCGGGCTTGATGCTTCGGCGCTGGAGAATCGCTTTTGCTTCTTGAGTCAGATGGGCGCCGGGATAGCCGGACGCGAGTTGGCGAATCAGCTCATCGGCTTCGTCGCCGCCGATTCGCCGTAGAATTTCGAGGGCGCGGAGCAAACGCAGTCCATCTCCGGACGGTTCGGTCCGCGCCTGGTCCGCGTGCGTCAACATCGCTTGCAAGCGGCGACGCGATTCCAGCGGACGTTCGACCTTGATGGCCTGCGACAACAACGGCGCCGCCGCCTCGGCGATGGTCTCGAGTTCGCGGGTCGCCCGATCGCGAACGGCGAAGCTGCCGCTGTCAAGGTCGGTGATGTGCTTGCGAATCGTTTCTTCAGGAACGGCCGCGACCGGTTTCACGTGCGTCTTCAAGATCGGCAACGCATGTTGCGGCGACATGCCGAGCGCCAGGACCGCCTGGTAGGCGCGGACGGCGTCGTTGCCCGACAACGCAGCCCAGTGTGCTTCCGCCTGTTTCGCAGCCGTTATTGCGTCGGGTTTCGCCTCGCCGCGAAGGTTCCACACCATCACCGTGCCGTCATTGCTTGCGGAGGCCAGCGATTGACCGTCCGGTGCAAATGCCAACGTCGTCACT
>DAIOGM010000061.1:17366-23863 GCA_036745215.1 Gemmataceae bacterium | reverse complement strand
AAAAAAAACATTCTTTGAAACACAGAGGCGCAGAGAACGCGGAGAGAGAACCTCGACTCCACAATCGACGACAACTCAAATCCACAGCCGCCGCCAATGAATTCCCCGCCGCACCTCGATAGCATAGTGGATGGTCGGCCTCCTTCGCGCCGTCGCCCCAGAAAGGGAAGAACGCCATGGCCGAGGATATCAAACTCAATCACCCCTGGCTCGTCGCCGTCTGGCCGGGCATGGGGCACGTCGCCCTCAACGCAGGCTACTATCTGCTCGCCAAGTTGGAAATGCACGTCATCGCCGAATTGCAAGCGCACGAGCTTTTTGATGTCGATGAGGTCGAGGTCAAAGCAGGCATCTTGCAGCCCGGCGTATTTCCGCGCAATCGCTTTTTCGTCTGGACCGATCCGAAGAAGAATCACGACATCGTCATCTTCCTCGGCGAAGCGCAGCCGCCCATCGGCAAGTATGTCTTTTGCCGCAAGCTCATCGATTACGCGGAAGGTCTCGGTGTCGAGCGCATCTACACGTTCGCAGCGATGGCGACGCAAATGCACCCGGGCAATCGCCCGCGCGTGTTCGCCGCCGCGACGAGCGCCGATGCCCTGGCGGACCTGAAACGCCTGGACCTCGAAGTGCTGGAAGACGGCAACATCAGCGGCTTGAACGGCGTGCTCCTGGGCGCCGCGGCCGAGCACGGCTTGCAAGGCGCGTGTCTCTTGGGCGAGATGCCGCACATCTTCAGCCAGCTTCCGTTCCCGAAGGCGTCGCTGGCGATCCTCGAAGTTTTCACCGTCATCACCGGTATCCAGCTCGATTTCGCGGAGTTGACGGAGCAGGTCAAGGAGATGGATCAGCAACTCGGCGATCTGCTCTCGCAGGTCGAAGAGAAGTACGGCCCGCAGTTCCCCGCCGCCGAGGAAGAGACGTATCGCACGGAGGGCGTCGAGGAAGAAAAGCTCACCGAAGTCGATCGCCAGCGCATCGACAAGCTGTTCCAGCAAGTCGCCAGGGACCGCTCGAAGGCGTTCGAGTTGAAGCAGGAGCTGGATCGGTTGGGCGTCTTCAAGGATTACGAGGATCGCTTCCTGGATTTGTTCAAGAAGGCGGGCGGTTAGTCGCAATTCCGATTCTGATCGCGACTGGCGGCGTTGAAAACGTTAAAATGACGCGAGCGAAATAGGATCAAGACTGAACAAGGCGACCGGACATGGAATACCACGCGGCCTACTACGAAGGCGACGACGGCTGGATTGTCGCCATCGTGCTCGATTTTCCTGGTGCGAATAGCCAGGGGCGGACGCTGCGCTCGGCGCGTAAAATGCTTCGCGACGCGCTTCGTCTGATGGCGCAAACACATCTTGAAGAGGGTGAGCCGTTGCCGAAACCCAATCCGCGGGCGCGCGACCGGAAGGCGATGTTTACGGAGACGATTGCCGTAAGCGTGCGCGTGCCGATGAAGGTGACGACGTGAAACGCCGGAAGTTGATGGAACATCTTCGCGCTCATGGGTGCGTTTTCAAGGATGGCAGTAGGCATACGCGCGCATTCAATCCTGCAACGCGACGATGGAGTGCGATTCCGCGGCATCCGGAAGTTGATGGCATGCTTGCCCGTGCAATTTGTAAACAACTCGACGTGCCGCCGCCTTCGGGCAAGTGAATTCAACTCAGCACCGACCGTTCGGCAATCTTTTAACGCCGTCATTTCGGCGCGGACTTGAGATCGAAGTTAGCGCTGGTGCTGCCGCCGGACGGAACTTCGAAAGTCAATTTGGATTCCGAGTTGTATTCAGCCGGAACAATCAATTTGCGAAAAGCCATGTCGGGGCCGCTCGATGCGATGCTGCCATCGTCTCCTTCATAGCCGGTGATGCTGACCTTGTGCTTTCCGATCATGGCGCCGTTCGCGTTGCCGGCATTCAACTTCAGCGAGTATTCACCGTTCTCGTTGGTCTTTCCTTGTGAGCCTGGGCCGGGGTTTTTGTCGTCGGAATCCGGAAAGAAGATCACCATGGCATTCACCAAGGGCTTGTTGTCCAAGGTGACGCGGCCGGAAACGGGAGCGGTCCTTAGTCCGCAACCGGTTGTGAAAATCAACAAACCAATGCAGGTCAGTTTTCGCATGGATGGATCCCAGAAAATGAATTACGGATTGGACGGGCCGCGCGTAATCAATCAGGAAGCGTCACGGTTTCATTGCCGCGAATCGTGGCCATGGCGCGGTAGTTGGCGATGTTGATGGCTGCTTGAATGAATCGCACGGTGCCGTCAGCGTAGCAAAAATTGCCGCCGCCGGGATGGAAGCTGCGGAACGAATAACGGTTTTGCCAAACGTGGACATTCGCCGGATTCCCGTCCTCGTAATTGAGCGGGATCGCGCAGGTGCCACTGACGTAATTGGGCATCGCCCAGCCGCCGCAATGTTGATCGTAGCTATGCGTGCTTTCGCCGATCATGAGGGTATTGCTGGTTCCATCGGTGATGCCAACCATGGTGAGCTTCTTGTTTCCACCGGTCCGGAAGAACATGCCGTTGCCGTTGTCGAGACCGTCTTGCGCGGGACTGGGCGACGCGCCAATCATCGGGTCCGCAACCGGAAATGCGGTGGTGAACGCGGTGCCCGAGTTGACGCCCCAGTTCGACCCGCTGACGCCGCGATAATTGGTCAGGCCCATCGTAAGTCCAGTCCAACCGGTATTCGCCCAGTTGGTCGCAGTCCGGGCCGAGTTGGTGTTGTCCGACGGACATTGCAGCACAGGAATAACCATCGATATTCCTGCTTGCGCATTGAGCACCGTGCCTTCGGGAATGTTGTACTGACTTGCCAGCGCCCCCTGATCGATGTGTGGCAGAATGCGAGCAATCCACGTCCAAGCATTGAGACCTGGAATGTTGCGGTCCCCCGTATACGCGACGCCGTTGATGGTCACGGTGCCGGCCGTGTAGTTGTAAAGGATATTCGTCGCATTGGGCGGAATTCGCTTGGCCGCGTCGTGGTAGGAGTGCACCGCGAGTCCAAGCTGCTTCAAATTGTTCACGCATTGCGCCCGCGCCGCCGCCTCGCGCACCTTCTGCACCGCCGGCACCAGGAGGGCAATGAGAATCGCGATGATGGCAATGACGACGAGCAATTCAATCAAAGTAAATGCATGACGCCGAAATGGACGCGGCAACATGTCCGTCTCTCCCGGAACAATTGAAATCAAATCGAGCTTACGCAGGCGCACAAGATCATTACGTAATTTGATCCAATGAGTGTTCATGGGAAAGATATTAATTGATTGGCAATGCGAAAGCAACGGCCATTGTCACGCCAGCACTTCACGAATCAACTCGCCATGCACGTCGGTCAGCCGCATGTCGCGGCCGCCGAAGCGGAAGGTCTGTCGCGTGTGATCGACGCCGAGGAGATGGAGCATGGTCGCGTGCAGATCGTGGATCTCGCGGACGCCCTCGACGGCCTTGTAGCCGAACTCGTCGGTCGCGCCGTAGGAGATGCCGCCTCGGACGCCGGCGCCGGCGAGCCACATGCTGAAGCCGAACGGATTGTGATCGCGGCCGTCCGATCCTTGTGCAAACGGCGTGCGGCCGAACTCGCCGGTCCAGACGACGAGCGTCTCGTCCCACAATCCGCGCGTCTTGAGATCGCGCAACAGGGCGGCGATCGGCTGATCGACGGCGCGGGCGTTGTCCTCGTGGCCGCGCTTGAGATTGCCGTGTTGGTCCCAGCGATCATGGCCAAGGTTGGGGCACGTCAGTTCGACAAAGCGGACGCCGCGCTCGACTAGACGGCGCGCCAGCAGGCATTGCGTGGCGAAGATGCGGGTGCCGTTGAAGGTCGAGTTGATGCCGTAAAGGTCCTTCGTCGCATTCGATTCGCCGGCGAGGTCCATCAACTCCGGCACGGCCGTTTGCATGCGAAACGCGGTCTCGGCATTGACGATCGCGGACTCGATTTCTGGGGCGCGGCCAAGTCGATCCTGGGCGGCTCGATCGAGCTGACGCAACAGTTCCAGCTTTTGCCGTTGCTGATCGGCGTCGCGCTCCAGCGGCCGAATGTTGGCGACGGGTGGATCACCGGCGCGAAAGATGGAACCCTGATGCGCCGCCGGCAAGAAGCCGCTGTTGAAGTTGTCGAGTCCGCCGGGCGGAATGAGCCCTCCATTGAGCACAATGAAGCCCGGCAGATTGCGATTCTCGCTGCCGAGGCCATAAGTCAACCAGGCGCCCATGCTCGGCCGGCCTTGCAGCCCGGTACCGGTGTGCAAGAAGTAGTTGGCGCTCGTGTGTTCGGGAAAGCGCGACGTCAGCGAATGAATGACGGCGAGATCGTCCGCATGGCGGGCGACATTGGGGAACAATTCGCTCACCCAGCGGCCGCACTGCCCATGACGATGGAACCGCCACGGCGACATCATGACGCGGCCGACGTTGTTGAACTGCGTCGGCTCGACTTGAAAGATCGTGTGCGGATCGCGGCCGTGATAGCGTTCCAGGAGCGGCTTGTAATCAAAGGAATCGACCTGACTGACGCCGCCGTCCATGTACAGAAAGATGACGTTCTTGGCGCGGGCCGCATGATGCGTCCCCGCGGCTTGCGGCGTAGCGCGATCGGCGAACAGCGCCGCCAGCGCGACGGCGCCGAAGCCGCCGGCACATGTGGCGAGCATGTCGCGGCGTGTCAAGGAAGCGGGGCGAAATCGGCGGCAATGGTGCATGGTTGGTTTCAAGTTTATGCATGGATTTCGTAGCCGCAAGCTGCCAGCTTGCGTGCTGAAACAGAAAGCAAACAAGCTGGCAGCTTGTCGCTACGAAGGCAATCGACGTTGGTTATTATCGGCGCTGAACGCTTCGCGTTCAATAGTCTTGGGCGATCGGCACAAAGTTAGCTTGCTCATTAATTCCTCGTGAGTCAGCGGCAATCCGATTGAAATCCCAATTTGCCTTGCGTATGTTGGTGTTCAAATCAACTCCACAGGGCGATCCGCCATGAACGCACGATGGCTCATTCCCGTTGTCGCAATGGTCGGCGTACTGGCGCCGATGGTGATGTTCGCGGAACGCGACGCCCAGGTCGGCAGAACGCTGCCGTCGCGGCAAATGGAGGCGCTGGGCCGCGGCGTCGTCGCCCTACATCAGGGCGGCGGCAAGGTGTTTGTGAGCTGGCGTCTCCTGGGCGCCGATCCCGACGACATCGCGTTCAATCTTTATCGGCAGGCCGACGGCGGCGAACCGATTCAGCTCAACAAGGAGCCGATTAGGAAATCGACGAACTTCGTCGATGCCGGCGCCGACATGACCAAGGCGAACGCGTGGTTCGTACTCCCCATTCTCAAAGGCAAGGAACTCGACGCGAGCAAGATCACCGTCCTTGCCAAGCTGCTCGCCGACGCGCCGGCGAGACCGTATCTCTCCATCCCGCTCAAGACGCCGGCCAAATATCATCCCAACGATTGTTCCGTCGGCGATCTCGACGGCGATGGCGAATACGAGATCGTCATCCACCAAGTCGGAACGGGCCGCGACAATTCCCAGCCGGGCGTCACCACGGAGCCGATCCTGGAAGCGTACAAGCTCGACGGCACCTTCATGTGGCGCATCAACCTTGGCAAGAACATTCGCGAAGGCGCCCATTACACGCAATTCATGGTTTACGATCTCGACGGCGACGGCAAAGCTGAGGTCGTCTGCAAGACCGCCGACGGCATGATCGACGGGACGGGCAAGGTGTTTGGCGATCCAAAGGCCGACTGGCGCAATGACAAGGGCTACATCCTCGATGGGCCCGAATTCTTGACGGTCTTCGACGGCATGACGGGCAAGGCACTCGCGACCACGCGCTACCTTCCGCCGCGCGGCAAGGTCGCCGACTGGGGCGACAACTACGGCAATCGCGTCGATCGCTTTTTAGCGTGCGTCGCATACCTCGACGGCGTGCGGCCGAGCGTCGTCTTTTGCCGCGGCTATTACACGCGGGCCGTGCTCGTCGCCTGGGATTGGCGCGACGGCGTGCTCAGTCGCCGCTGGGTGTTCGATTCCGACGACGGCGATCCCGGCAATCGCTTCTATCGCGGCCAGGGCAATCATCAACTCTCCGTCGGCGATGTCAATGGAGATGGCAAGGACGACATTATTTATGGCGCCTGCGCGGTCGGCTCCGACGGCA
The DNA here is from genome assembly GCA_036745215.1 of Gemmataceae bacterium. Taxonomy (GTDB): domain Bacteria; phylum Planctomycetota; class Planctomycetia; order Gemmatales; family Gemmataceae; genus SIAQ01. The sequence goes on along the minus strand of DAIOGM010000061.1, from coordinate 17,701 downwards.
AAGGGATTTACTCGACCGGATGGGGACACGGCGACGCAATGCACTTCGGCGATCTCGATCCGACGCGGCCTGGCCTCGAAATCTTCGCCGGGCATGGCGACGTCGCCAAAGAAATTGGCATCGGCTATCGCGACGCGGAAAACGGCAAGCTCATCTGGGGCCGGCCATCCACCGGCAAAAAAGGCGTCGGCCGGGCGTGCGCCGCCGACATCGATCCACGCCATCCCGGCGTTGAATGCTGGGCGCGCGGCGAAGGCGTCGGCGGCCTGTACAGTTCGAAGGGCGAAAAAATCTCCGCCAGGTCGCCGCGCATTTGCAACATGGCCATCTGGTGG
>DAIOGM010000061.1:0-17356 GCA_036745215.1 Gemmataceae bacterium | reverse complement strand
ATAGGTGACAATAATTATTATTAAATAACAGTAAATCGATTTTAACTTACTCAATCTTGGGGGCTTGTTTGTTTTAAGAAGTGAAAAATAGACATAAAATTTTAATAATTCAGTGTAAAACGTGAAACGTGAAACGTGAAACGTGAAACTGTCCCGCGCTGGGAGACCGCCGTCCGCTCACGTTTCACGTTTCACGCTTCACGTATCGATCAAAAATTCTCCGCCAGGTCGCCGCTCATTTGCAACATGGCCATCTGGTGGGACGGCGATCTATTGCGCGAAATCCTCGACGGCGTCAACATCGACAAGTGGGACTGGAAGGCCGAACGCGACGTGCGCATCTTCTCCGGCGCCGAGCATGGCGTCGTGTCCAACAACGGCACGAAGGCGAATCCATGCCTGGTTGCCGACATCTTCGGCGACTGGCGCGAGGAATTGATCACGCGCACCAAGGACAACCAGGAGCTGCGCATCTTTTCGACGACGATCCCGACGGAGCACCGCATCCACACCCTGGTGCACGATCCGGTGTATCGCCTGGGCGTCGCCTGGCAGAACGTGGCGTACAACGTGCCGGCCCACACAGGCTTTTACTTGGGCGACGGCATGAAGACGCCGCCGCGTCCGAATATCACGACGACAAAGTAGTCATCACGCTCCGCGTGATGGAGTTGCGTTTCAGTCGCGGAAGGAATCACCCTACTGTGAACGATGCTCAACTCCATCACGCGGAGCGTGATGAGTACTTTGGTCACAGCCTGAAAATCACGTCCCCGGAGCGTGGGATCGAGTTTGTTGATCGCCTGAGTTGCGCGAGACTGCATCATGGCCAAGAAAAAGCAACGCGACCCCATCTACCTTCAGTACAAGTGCAAGGACGGTTCCATGACCGTCGCCAAGTCGGCGTCGATCGGCCTGATGTACTGGTACGGCCGCATCGTGCCGCAAAAGCCGATCGACAATCCGCAGCCGTTCAGCGTCCACATCGTCGCCACGACCATTCCGTTCCCGTACGAGCCGTTGTTTCTTTCCCTCGTCGTCGCCGGCCTGGAACGGACGTTCGGCTCCGCGCCGGATGTTGCCGCGCACCTTTTGGAACCTGAGTATTGCAAACGCCTCGGCCGGCTCGATTACGAGGAAGTCGAGGAACATTTAAAGAAGGGCACGACCGATGTCGTTGCATACGAACAGGCCTGTCTCGACATTCTGAACTGGCTCAAGGAGCGCGGCGAGATCACCCTTTTGGCGATCAACGAACCAATGAAGGGGTTGGATTGGCGTCAAGATTAGACAAGCATGAGAGTGCGAAAAAAAGCAAGTACGGCTGCGCCCGCGCGAGGATATACTCAGTGTCAGCCCTTGTTGCTTTTTTCACTGCGAGGAGTGATGCCATGCGAAAATCAACATTGATCGTGCTGGGGCTGGCTTGCGTGTTCTTGGCAGGCGCGGACACCAACGCGCAGCCGGGCGGCAAAAAGAAAACGCCGTTCGACTTCGGCGGCGGGATCGGCGGCTTCGGCTCGGGTCCTGCGCTGTCGCCGCCGCGCGTCCGCTGGGAATATCGGACGATGGCCGACAACGCCGTAATTGCACTCGGCAAGGGAAACTTCGATGCCGGTTTGAACAAACTGGGCGCCGAGGATTGGGAACTGATTACCGTGGATCGGCAGTCCCCTCATAGCAGCATGCTCTTCTTCCGCCGCCCCGCGACCGGCAAACCGGCGCCCGATGTGAAGCCCGATCTCGAGCCGGCGCCCAAAGGAAAAGAAAAAGTCGAGGACGTGCTCGAATTTCGGATCTATGCCTTGAAAAACGCCAACGCCGTTGACATGGCGCATCTCATGGAAGAATTGCTGCGCATCAACAAACTCCGCCTGCGCGTCCTGGCTGAACCGCGCACCAATCAGGTGATCGTGAACGGCACCAAGGAGGCGCAGGAGCAAATTGAGGCGTTGATAAGCCGTCTGGATATGCCGGCCGACAACGAGCCGGCGCCGAAAGAGTTCCTCAAGAAGAAAAAATGAAGCCGGCCCAAATCGAAACTGAGTCGCGTCCTCGGCGGTATAATACCCATCGTCTCCAGCAATAATATTGACTGAGGTAAACGTCCCATGCGTCGATTTACGCTGTCTATCTTGCTTGCGTTGCTTGTCGCAGTCCCGGCGAGTCTTCGTGCCGATCCGCCCACCAAGGCGATCGGCAACTTCACTCTCAAGACCATCGACGGCAAGGACTGGTCGCTGCAAGATCAAAAGAGCAAGGCCATTGTTGTCGCGTTCATCGGCACGCAATGCCCCGTCAACAACGCGTACATGCCGAAGCTCGTGGAGTTGGCCAAGGAATATCGCGACAAAGGCGTGCAGTTCGTCGCCGTCAACTCCAATGAGCACGATTCGCTCGAACCCATCAAGGAGCACGCCAAGAAACATGGCCTGACCTTCGGCGTGTTGCGTGACGAAAAGCACCTCGTCGCCAATCGCTTCGGCGTCGAGCGGCATCCAACCGTTTATCTGCTCGACGACAAGCACATGATCCGCTACCACGGCCGCATCGACGATCAGTTCGGCATCGGCTTCTCGCGTCCGGAGCCGACGCGGCGCGATCTTGCCATGGCGATCAACGAAGTCCTCGATGGCAAGAACGTGACGATCGTTTCGACCAAGGTCGAGGGCTGCTTCATCACGCGCGTTCCCGATGCGAAGGCGAAGTCGGAAGTGACGTTCACGAAGGACGTTTCGCGCATCTTGCAAAACCGTTGTCAGGAATGTCATCGCCCTGGACAGATCGGGCCGATGCCGCTCTTGACGTACGACGACGCGTCGAGCTGGGCGCGGATGATCAAGGAAGTCGTGTCGGACGATCGCATGCCGCCGTGGCACGCCGACCCCAAGCATGGCGCCTTCAAGAACGACCGCCGGCTCAGCATCGACGAACGCACCAAGCTGCTCGCCTGGATCGACGCCGGCTGCCCGCAAGGCAGCAAGGATCAATTGCCAAGGCCGAGAGAATTCGCCGAGGGCTGGACAATCGGCAAGCCCGACGTCGTCTTCACCATGCCGACAGCGCACACCGTGCCGGCCAAGGCAGGCCGCGGAGGCATTCCCTACAAGTACGTGATTATCCCTACCAACTTCGACGAGGACAAATGGATCCAGGCCGTCGAGACGAAGCCGGGCAATCACGAGGTCGTGCATCACATCATCGTCTACATCGCTCAGGGCGGCAAACGTCCGAAGGATATCGACGGCATCGGCAGTGGACTTTTGGTTGCCTATGCTCCGGGCGATCTCGGCTCCATATTCCCACCGGGCGCGGCCAAGAAGCTGCCCAAGGGCGCGGCGCTAGCCTTTCAAATGCACTACACGCCGAACGGCATCGAGCAATCCGACAAATCGTCGGTCGGCCTCATCTTCGCGAAGGAGCCGCCGAAATCCGAAATCAAGACCCGTGCGGTCGCGCAGCAGTTCTTCGCGATTCCGCCCAACGAGGAGCATCATAAAGTTGTCAGCAAGACAACGTTCCAGCAGGATGCGATCCTTTACAGCATGTTCCCGCACATGCACCTGCGCGGCAAGGACTTCAAGTTCGAGGTCGTTTATCCCGACAGCAAGCGTGAGACGCTTCTCTCCGTGCCGCGTTACGACTTCGGCTGGCAGTCGAACTACATCCTCGAAAAGCCGTTGCGTTTGCCGGCGGGGACGAAGATCGAGTGCACGGCGCATTTCGACAACTCGGAGAAGAACCTGAATAATCCCGATCCGTCGAAGATCGTCGTCTGGGGCGAACAGACCTGGCACGAGATGATGATCGGGTTCCTCGATTACAGCAATGTGGAGGCGGGCGGCGTCAAGAAGTGATTCGTGAAAGGTACGTGATCGGCCGTTTCCGTTTAGCGCTCGCCTGACCAACGCGAGCGCTAAACGAAAACGGCCGATTCCTTTTTGCCCGTCATAAATGGCGGGCTATATAATGACTGCATGAAAATCCTCGTCATCGGCAAGGGCGGCCGCGAACACGCTCTGGTTTGGAAGCTGGCGCAGTCGCCCAAGGTCGAACGCGTTTTCTGCGCGCCCGGCAACGCCGGTACCGCGCTCGACGGCGTCAACGTGCCGATCGACGCCAACGACTTCGATTACCTGATTCGATTTGCCAAGAAAGAAAGCATCGGCCTCACCGTCGTCGGCCCGGAAGATCCGCTCGCGGGCGGCATCGTCGATGTGTTTCAAGCGCAAGGGCTGCGCATTTTCGGCCCGTCGAAAGCGGCTGCGCAACTCGAAGCGAGCAAGGTGTATTCCAAGAAACTGATGCGCCACGCCGACGTGCCGACGGCCGAATTTCGCGTCTTCGATCATCCCGAGCCGGCGCGGACGTATATTCAAACGCGCGAGTATCCGGTCGTCGTCAAGGCGGACGGCCTCGCGGCGGGCAAGGGCGTCATCGTTTGTTCGACGATGGAGGAGGCGATCGAAGCCGTCAATCGCATCATGGTGCGCGAGGAATTTGGCCGAAACGCGGGCCGGCAGATCGTCGTCGAGAAACGTCTTGAAGGCGAAGAGCTGAGCGTCATGGCCCTGGTCGCCGGCCGAACAATTATTCCGCTGGCGTCGTCGCAAGATCACAAGCGTGCCTTCGACGGCGACATGGGCCCCAACACCGGTGGCATGGGCGCCTACTCGCCGGCGCCGCTCGGCACGGATGAACTATTGGGCAAAATCGAATCCGAGGCGTTGATCCCAACGATTCACGCGATGAAGCGAGCCCGCACGCCGTTTCGCGGCATGCTCTACGCGGGCGTTCTCGTCACCAATCAGGGGCCGCGCATCCTTGAATACAATTGCCGCCTCGGCGACCCGGAGGCGCAGCCGATCCTGATGCGGCTCAAGACGGACCTGTGCGAATTGCTCGAAGCGGCCGGCGATGATCGACTAGGTGATTTCACGGAGGACCGTTTGGAATGGGACCCGCGCCCGGCCGTCTGTGTCGTCATGGCGAGCGGCGGCTATCCCGGCACGTTTGCCAAGGGCAAGTTCATCCAGGGCCTCGACGAAGCCGCCAAGTTGCCCGACGTCAAGGTATTCCACGCCGGCACGAAACTGGACGAGGGAGGCATGACCATCACCGACGGCGGCCGAGTCCTCGGCGTGACGGCGCTTGGCAATACCCTTGCGGAAGCGAAGATGCGGGCATACGATGCCGTTGGAAAGATCACTTTCACGGGGGCGTTCTGGCGGAAGGACATTTCGGACAAGGCAATTGCCAAATCAAATTGAATCGCTCTGTTGGAGACACAACATGGACACGACTCAATCGGTTGAAACGATCGCGAAGCCGCGCGGTTGGCCGCTTTTTCTTGCGGGCTTCCTGCTCATCGTCGTCGGGCCGGTGCTTTATGCGATTCAATTCCAGATGGGACGCCTGAACACGCCGTGGTACATGCCGATCCTGGCAACGACCGGTGTTCTCTTGATGGCCGCGTCACTCTGGGTGCGCATGGGCATCTTGCGCTCGATCGGCCTGGTCTTCTTCGGTCTCTTCTGCGCGTTCCAGTGGTACGCTATCGGTTTCATGGCGCTGCTTCCGTCGTACACCGGCCCGGCTCAGGCCGGCGTCGCGCTGCCCGCGTTCGCCGCGAAGTTCGCCGATGGCGGAACGTTCTCCAATGCCGATCTGGAGAAAGGCCGGCCGACGGTGCTCGTCTTTTTCCGCGGCCATTGGTGAGGGATCTGCATGGTCGAACTCGGCGAGTTCGAAAAACGCCATGCGGATTTTGAAAAGCGCAACGTGCGAATCATGGCGATTGCGAATGACGACGTGGAATTGACGAAGGCGACACAAGCAAAATTCTCGCACTTGACGATCGTCTCGGACGCCGACATGAACATGGCAAACGCCATTCAAGTCATTCACAAGTCGGCCGGCCCGGCAGGCGAAGACGTCAACGCGCCGACGACGATTCTCGTGGACGGCACGGGCCACGTGCGCTGGCTCTTCCGCGCCGATCGCTTCATGGAACGCCTGTCGCCGGACGCGCTTTTGGCAGCGATTGATGAAAACCTTTCGAGGACATCGAGCGGGCGTTAGTACTGCACCGTTAAACTGGTAGGTGCCGCGACGCCGAGCGGCAAGGTCCGGCTCGGCTCGCCGGACCTACATGCCCCAGGGGCGAGGAATCCGAACCCCTGGGATTGTGAATTGATCGCTTCTATAGCACCCATCCCTTTCGATACTCCCTTCGCAAATAACGCTCCGCATTCGCGTTCCCCGTCACTCGACCCGTGCGCCCGTCATACGTGAGTTTGCCGCCGGCGCGATATGCGACGTTGCCCAGGAGCACCGTTTCCGCGAGCGCCCCGGAGTAATCGAAGTTGCACGTCGTCGTCCCGCCGGCGCGGATCGCTTGCAGCCATTCGCGTTGATGGCCGACGGACGCGGCAATCGTTTGTTTGGGCCGCACGTACCCCTTCGGCTGGCGCAGGAAGCGGTGCTGATTGTAATTGGCGAGCAGGCTGCCGTTCTCGCCTTCAAAGAGGACGCCGGACGCGTAGTCTTGATGAGTGATCTTGCCGTCAAGATCGGGGCCGCTGACGCCGTGATACCACGTCAACTGGACGGCCGGCAGCGTGCCGCGGGCGGGATAATCGTATTCGACCTGCATCTTGTCGGGGAGGCCGTTGTCGCCCTTATAGGTAATTCTACCTGTCGCGGTCACATTCGTCGGATGGCGCAGGTTGAGGGCCCAGTGCGGCAGATCCATGAAGTGGCACGCCATGTCCGCGAGCACGCCGCCGCCGAAGTCCCACCACCAGCGCCAGTGGAAGTGGACCGACGAGTCGTCGCCGGTGCGAAACGGTGGATGGCCTTGCTGCGGCGCCGGGCCGAGCCAGAGATCGTAATTCAAGCCCTTCGGAACCGGCGTCGCTTCCTTGACGCGAAAACCGGGCCGCAGTTGCGTGTTGCACCATACCTTGACGGTGCGAATCGCGCCGAGCTGGCCGGACTGCACGATCTCGACGACGCGGCGATAGTTGTCCCCGGCGTGAATTTGCGTCCCCATCTGCGTGACAACTTTTTCTCTGGCCGCGACGTCCATCATCAGACGCACTTCCTGCACCGAATGCGCCAGCGGCTTTTCGCAATAGACGTGCTTGCGCGCCCGCATGGCCGCGAGCGTGGCGAAGGCGTGATGATGATCGGGCGTGGAAATGACGACGGCTTGCAGGTCTTTCTGGTCCATCATGCGCCGATAGTCTTCGTAGAAACGAGCGTTCGGAAAGCGCTGCCGAACGGGGGCCGCGCGGTTTTCGTCCACATCGCACAGCGCGACGATCTCGGCCAGGCCGGTGCGTTCGATCTGCGTGAGGTTATCGCCCCCCTTGCCCGCTACGCCGACGATGCCGACGCGAATGCGTTCATTGCCGGCAGGTTGCACCTCCGCTGCAGGGATTGGATTGACGAAGAATGACGCCGCCCCGGCGGCGGCGGACGCTTGCAAAAATCGACGACGATGAACGCGACGCGACATAGGTGAGGCTCCTTTTTGTTGGAATGGAGGTATTATCGCACGATCGCGCCACGGAGCAAGCGCAGGTTTTGCCTGAACCTGGCGTGGCGACGCGGTGTCCGACGCATGTCGAAGCGCGAAACCGCAAGCGGCGAAATTTGCTAAAATGAGGCAAGTCGCCCCCGTAGCATAGCGGAAATGCACCCGCCTTCTAAGCGGGCTTACGCAGGTTCGAATCCTGCCGGGGGTAGTTCACTTCGCAGGCAACGTCGCCACGAACTTGATCGCTCGCTGCGTCCAATCCTTCACCGCGGCTGCGTCCGTCACGCCGGCCGGCTCCACGAGCACCCATTTCTTCATCGGCTTGCCGGTGATATCCATCGGCTTGACGTGCGGCTCAAGCAACGCTTCGTCCGCCGACTCCGCGCCGATGCGCGCGATCAGCGAGTCCTTCCAGACGCCGACAAGCATGTTGCCGTTGAGGAGGAAGACAAGTCCGCCGAACATTTTCTTCTCCTCGACGCCCCGTTTCCGGGCCAACGACTTGCGAATGCGAACAGCGAGGTTTTCGTCAAATGCCATGGACCGATCTCCTGCGGCTGGGAAGTAATTCTACGGAAGCGTCCTGCAAATCATTGCACTGGCCGGCGACCGGCGGTAGAATCGATGGGGCAATGTTCGACATTCAGCACGATTCACCGGTTCCGATCCACGAGCAGCTCACGAGCCAGATCCGGGTTCATGTCGCGTCCGGGGCCTTGAAGGAAGGGGCAAATCTGAAAGAATATCGCGCCTGGGCGCAGGAGTTGTTGACCAACCCGCAGGTCGTGGCCAAGGCGTACGCCGAGCTGGAATCCGAAGGCGTGCTGATCAAGGGCAAGGACGGCACGATGGTGGTGAACGTGGGGGCGGCCCTCCTTTGTCGGCTGCGATTGCAGGACATCGCGCTCGGCCATATCGGCCATGCCGTCGCGCTGGGCCTTGCGTGCGGCCTGAACGATGCCGCGATTCAACAGGCCGTCGAACAAGCGCTGGCCGCCGGCAAGAACCAACCGCTGACCAACGAACAAATCCTTCAGGCGATGAAGAAACCCAAGCATGAATTCAGCCATCGAGCTTCACAAGGTATCCAAGATCTATCCCGGAAAAAAGGCGCTGGACTCCCTTAGTCTCAGCGTTCCCTTCGGCTCGATCTTCGCCCTGCTCGGCGACAACGGCGCGGGCAAGTCCACGACCATCCGCATCTTGAACGGCCTCACGCCGCCCGACACCGGCTACGCGCGGATCCTCGGCCAGGACGCCTGGAAACACGCCGCCGAATTGCGCCGCCGCATCGGCTACGTCCCGGAGCGGCCGAAGTTTTACGACTGGATGACCGTCGCCCAGATCGGCTGGTTCACATCCGGATTCCAGGGCGCCGGCTACCTCGATCGCTATCTCGAATTGACAAAGCAGTTTCTGCTCGACTCCAAGGCGAAGCTTAGCGTCTTATCCAAGGGGCAATACGCGAAGGTCGGCCTGGCGCTGGCGCTTGCGGTCGATCCGGAAGTGTTGATTCTCGACGAGCCCACGTCCGGCCTCGACCTGCTGGTGCGGCGCGAGTTCTTGTCAAGCATGGTGCGGCTGGCGGGCGAAGGGCGGACCATTTTGATTTGCAGTCATCAGGTCGCGGAGATTGAACGAATCGCGAGTCACGTCGCGTTCCTGCACGCGGGCAAAGTCGTGTTGACGGCGCCGCTGGAAGATTTGCGTGAGCTGATGATCCGCGTCCGGCTGCGTTGCGAAGGCGCTCGCCCCAATGGTTCGGCGCTCGGGACCGTCCTGCAAGAGCAACGCGTTGGCGGAAAATGGCAGATGATTTTGCGCGAGCCGAATCGGGCGGCGCTCGATCGGCTGCGTTTGACGCCGGGCATCCATGATTACGAGGAAGCGCCGCTGGGGCTCGAGGAAGTTTACTGCGCACTCTTCGCGCGGGAGGTCGAAGCGACATGATCCTCACGCTGGCCTGGAAAGAACTGCGCGAACATCAGGGCGTCTGGCTCACGATGGTCATCATGTCGATCGTGCTCGGCGTCGGCCTGGCGAAGATCGTCGCCTTCGGCGATGCGGGCATGGCCATGAACGTCGGCACGTTCACGATTATCGGCCTGGCCGCGGCTTACGGCGTTGTTTGCGGAGCGATGATGCTGGCCGGCGAGCACGAAGGCGGCACACTGGTGTTTCTCGACGTGTTCTACGGACGACGCGGCTTGCTCTGGACCGGCAAACTGGCGATCGGGACCGTGCTGGCGTTGACGCAGGCGGCGGCCGTTGCTGGCCTGTTGGCTTACCTGCAACCGGAGTCGCCAACGTGGCTGCCCGCTTTCGTCGGCCAATCGATTGCGCTCGACGGCGGCCGTGGTGCAAACTCGGACCCGAGAATTTGGTTCCTCGTCCTGCCGGTCGTGACCCTTGAGGCGTTCTTCTGGGGCATGCTCGGCTCGTCCATGACGCAGCGCGTGCTGGCCGGCGCCGCGGTGGCGGCAACGGTGTTCACGCCCATCTTGCTCTTGGCGATCTGTGCGCCGCCGGAAGCGTTTATCGTCATTCGCTTGCTCGGCGTCGGCGCTTGCCTGGTGGTTTCCTGTACGGCGTTTGTCAACCAATCGCGCGACGGCTCAACGTCTGCGTCGCCACAACAGCGTCTGGCATGGGAGCCGGATCGCAAGGACCAGTTCCTCGAAGAATGGGAACGCTACGAACGCTCGCCGGAATATGTTTACGACGCTCCTGAGCCAGTTATTCCCGTCAGCATTCCGGAAGCCAGGCGTCAACAGCGCGAGGCGTGGAGCGAAAGCGAATCAACCGAGCGCGAGCCCGATGAGCGACAATCCGGTCCGATCGACGTGCCGGATCAGCCAAAAACGCAGTGGGACGCCCTGTGGTGGCTGACGCGCCGGCAGGCCGGCGTGACCATCTTGTGTCTCTCTTTGGTCGGCTTTTTTGTCGGCGTGTTGGTCGTGCCCTTGAATTTTCAGATTCTCTGGCCGCTGACCTCCTTACTGCTTGGTGTGGTGTGCGGCGTCGCGGCGTTCGCGCCGGAGCAGCGCGATCAGTCTTATCAGTTCCTGGCAACGCAGCATCTTCCCTTGCGGCAATTTTGGAGCTTCAAGATTCTGTTCTGGCTCGGCGTCGCCGTGATGGTCGCATTAATCATGTTGCTGCCAGCGAGTTTGATCAACTTCGTGCGACTTACGGCAGGCACTTTCTACGACTTGATGGGCCCGATGTTGTTCCTCGGCGCGTGGCTCATTTACGGCTTCGCGACCGGCCAGGTCATCGTGTGGCTTTGTCGCAAGAACATTCTTGCGCTGTTGATCTCGGCGATGGTCGCGATCGGCGCGATCGCGTTGTGGTTGCCGCCGTTGGTGTGCGGCGGCATGACGGGCTGGCAAGTGTGGGCGCCGCCATTGACGATGCTGTTGGCGACGTACGTGCTGGTGCGCGCCTGGGCGGGCGGGCGCATCTGGGAACGCAAGCCGTTCGCGGCGCTGCTCGGCTATGCGGGGGCGACGATGGTGTGGGCGGCGCTGGTCTACGGTTACCGCGCCATCGAGGCGCCGGATGTCGGCGAGCCGTTGAATGTTGATGAATTTCGCGCCCAACTTCCGTCGCACAACGAAAACGCCGCGGGCCGGGCGATTCAGAAGGCGATCGCCGACTTTGGCGAGCCGGACGCACAATGGATTGATCAACTTGCGGATGCGGCCCGATTGCCAGTCGGCGTGATCGACATGCCGCGCGGCGATGGGCAATCGGCAATCGTGTCGCATCTGCCTGCGTGCCGCAAGATGGCCGACGTCCTGTTGCAACGATCACAACAGCGCGACCGCCGCGCCGGCTTCGCTCATTTAACGCAGATTCTGGCGCTGTCGCGCAACCTGCGCAATAAAGCGTCGATCGAATCGTATCTTGTTGGAGTCGAACTCGAGGACGCGGCTCTGGCGCGCCTCGACCGCTGGCTCGCAGTGGGACGACCGGAGCCGGGGCTTTTGAAAACGGTACTCAACGAACTCATTCGCCACGCCGACGAAACGCCGTCGCCGCTCGATTGCCTTCAGACGGAATGTTTTCGCACTCGGGGCATTCTGGACAACCCGATCTCTTGGACGTTCGCGGACCGTGGTCGTGGTGGCGGCGTTTCCGAGCTATGGCTCATCAACGGCATCGCCCTGTCCATGGAAGCGCCGTGGGAAGCCGAGCGAAAGACGCGCATCTGGCAACTCGTGTGGTCTGGGCTCTTGCGCAACATTCAGACGCCACACTGGGAATTGCCGACCGGCGCGGACGAACTGCAAACGATAAAACCGCAGACGCGCGACATTCTTCAAGATTGGCTTCCCGATGAAAACGGCCGCGGCGCCGCGGCATCGCGCAGACGCACCGCGCGAATTCTCGATCGCTCTTGGCTCGCTGACGAGCGCCTGTTCGCGTCTGTCACGCGATTGCGCAACGCAGCCACGCGAGCGCGATGGAACGTGGACGCGACTCGACAAGCTGTCGCTGTTGGGTTATATCGCCTCGACGAAGGCAAGCCGCCGCAAGATCTGCAAGTGCTCGTTCCAAGGTATTTCAAATCAGGCCTGCCGATCGACCCGTATAGCGGCGAACCTTTCCGCTATCGCGCTGATAACGGCAAAGCCATTGTCTGGAGCACCGGCCCCGATCGCATCGACGACGGCGGCGTACGGCATGGCGGCCATCTCCCCGACGGTCATGCCGACTGGCAACACCGCGGCTTCGATTTGATCAAGGAAGCGCCGGCGTGGCCGTGATCGCAATGTAGTCATCACGCTCTGCGTGATAACTCACCGACGGATTGGATCGTCTGCGAATGGAACCCAACTCCATCACGCGGAGCGTGATGAGTACTTTGACTAGCGATTATGAGAAAGCCCGATTATCCTGTCCCTTTCAGCATCTTTTTCCAGGCCCGATTCGTCTTTTAGGAGGGAGTATCCACTCTCGCCTCCGCTCGAACTGGCTTCACCCTTCGGCCCGCCGACAGGATCGTGAGGCGGCAACACGCGAGGACACCGATGAAGAAGCTCCTGGGACTCGTCGTCGCGCTGACCGCAAGCGCGACGCCCGGAATCGCGTCGGCAGGGGACAATCCGCGCCTCGGGCAAGACGCCAAGACGATTCTGCAAACCTATTGCGCCGACTGCCACGGCGGCGGCAAGGCAATCAAGGGCGGCTTCGGCTTCGTCCTGGATCGCGATCTGCTCGTCAGCCGCGGCTTGATCCATCCCGGGCAGGCGAATCAGTCCGATCTGTTTATTCGCATTCAACAAGGCGAGATGCCGCCGAAGTCCGCCAAGAAGCCGCTCAGCGCTGCAGAAGTGAAAGTGCTCAAACATTGGATCGACGCCGGCGCGCCCGCGTTTGCCGCCGGACTCAAATCGACGCGGATCCTGACGCCGCCGGAAGTCACCGACGTCATCCTCGCCGATTTGCAAAAGCTCGATCCGCGCCAGCATCGCTTCACGCGCTACCTCACGCTCGCGCATCACGCGATGGCCGCTCGTTCCGCGGAAGATCTCGCCTTGACGCGCGAGGCGGCCGGCAAGTTGCTCAACAGTCTCTCGTGGCATCAACGCATCACCAAGCCGGACCCCGTGGACGATGATGCAACGATCCTGCGCATCGATTTGCGATCGTTCAAATGGACCGCGGCCCAGTGGGAAAGGCTCGTCGCCGCGTATCCGTATCGCTTGCAGTCGAACGCCGAGTCAAAAGCACTGGCGAGCATCACGGGCAGCGAGTTTCCGGCGCTGCGGGCCGACTGGTTCGTCGCCACCGCGTCGCGGCCGCCGCATTATCAGGATCTCTTGCAACTGCCGCAAACCGACCGCGCCCTGGAACGCTTGCTTCAAGTCGATGTCGCCGCCGACATTCAAGACGACAACATCCTGCGCACCGGTTTCAACGACTCCGGAGTCTCCAAGAACAATCGCCTGCTCGAACGCCATGATTCCGCGTACGGCACGTACTGGCGCAGTTACGACTTCTCGGCCAACAACGGCCGGCAAAGTCTCTTCGTGCATCCGCTCGGGCCCAACGCGGGCGCCACGTCGTTTCAGGCGGCCGGCGGCGAGATGATTTTTCATCTGCCCAACGGCCTGCAAGCGTACATGCTCGTGGACGCCAAGGGCAAGCGCATCGACAAGGGACCGATCGAAATCGTCGCCGACCCGCGGCGGCCCGACCAAAAAGTGGAGACCGGCATCTCGTGCATGTCGTGCCACGCCCGCGGCTTGCTCTTCAAGACCGATCAACTGCGCGACCACGTTGAGAAGAACGCCCTGGAGTTCGGCAAGCAAGTCGTGGACGCCATTCGCGCGACGCACCCGCGCAAGGCGCGGTTGCAAACGCAGATCAACGAAGACAATGTCCGCTATCTGAAAGCGCTCGAAAAATTCGGCGTGCGCGATCCGGATCAGGAGCCAGTCAATCTCGTCACGTTGCGATATGAAGCTACCATTAATGGGCAATACGCCGCCGCGGAGCTGGGCCTCAAGATCGAGGATTTTTCGGCGTACCTCAAGCAGAATGCCGATCACGCGCGCATCTTCGGCGGCCTGCTCGTCAAATATGGCACCGTGCAGCGTTCCGTCTTTCAAGAGAACTTCCCGGAAATGGCGCGCCGCGTCCTGGTGATGCAAGCGGCCGTGGCAGCGAAGGCGAAGCCGCGAATCGAGGCGGGCTTCGAAGGGCACACCGCCACCGTCAACGCGATCGCCTTTTCCGCCGACGGCGCCGCGGCCGCGAGCGGCAGCGACGACCGCACCGTTCGCGTCTGGACCGTTCCGTTCGGCACTTCGCTGCTGACGCTGGACGCCGCCAACATGGGCGAAGTATACACGGTTGCTTTTTCGCCCGATGGCAAGTTTCTCCTCAGCGGCGGACGCGATCGGCTCATGCGGCTCTGGGACATTGAAAAGAAGAAACAGGTGCGCACGTTTCGCGGCCACACCGACAGCGTCCGCTCCGTCGCGTTCTCGTTCGACGGCAAGCGCGCCGTCTCCGCCGGCGACGATCGCAGCATCCGCGTCTGGGACATTGGCAGCGGCGACGAAATCGCGGCGCTCGCCGGGCATACCGAAGGCGTCACCAGCGTCGTCTGGTCGCGCGACAATCAGAAACTCATGAGCGCCGGCCGCGACGGCACGCTGCGCTGGTGGAACGTCGCCGGCCAAAAGGAAGTATTCCGATTGCAAGGTCACGCAGGTCCCGTCTTGAGCGTCGCCTTGTCTAACGACGGCAAGACGGCGATCTCCGGCGGCAACGATCACACGATTCGCCTTTGGAGCGTGCCGGAGCGGAAGGAATTGCACGCATTCAACGGCCACGCTACCGCGGTCGTGCACGTCGCATTTCATGGCAAGGGCGGCGAGTTCGATTCGCACGGCAGCCAGCATCGCAGCGCGGACAACGTGTGGCGGCGCTGGACCCTGAGCGATCGCAAAGAAATCGCCGCTCGCAAGTCGGCGACGGAGGACAGCTTCGGTTGTGCAAGTGTGTCGAGCGATGGCCGGTACGTGCTCGTCGGCGGCCCCGGCGGATTTTTGCGCCTGTCGAGTTGGTAATTCCCGTAAACCCGTTGGGACAAGCGGCTCGCTTGTCCCTTTTGTTTGGGTCCAAGCGAGCCGCTTGTCCCTACGAGCGTTCACCCTTTTTCCAAGGAGCATCAACATGCGACGATGGTTACTCGGTTCGGCGGCAGTCGTTCTCTGCCTGCCGCTTGCAGCGGCTTTCGGGCCGATGCTATGGTCCGGCGGCCAGCCCAATGAGCCGCAAGAACCGCCCCCCGCGGCCCCGAAGATCGCGAAGAGCCGGATCGACAAGGTCACGGTCTACACCACCAACGCGCTCGTGACGCGCGAAGTCGAAGTGCCCGACGGCCCGGGCTTGATCGAATTGACCGTCACGCCGATGCCGAATCAGATCGTCCCAAGCACGATGTACTCCGAAGGCGGCGACGGTCTGCGCGTCCTGACCACACGATTCTCCACGCGCCAGGTGCTCGAAGACACCAGCGAGGAACGCCGCAAGCTCGAAGCCGAGATGGAAAAGTACGTCGTCATCGGCACCAAGATTGAATCGGAGATTCAACACCTTCAAAAGAACATCGATCTTTTGACCAAGCTGGAAGCCGTCACCGAGAAAGGCAAGCACACCGGCGACGAAGTCATCGCCATGTCGAAGTACGTCATGGAACAGCGCGTCGAGAAGGCCAAGGAAATGGTCGCCATCCAGGATCAAAAACGCCTGAATATGGTGCAGCTCAACTTCATCCAGCGCAAGATGGGCGAACTCGGCCGGGGCGGCGGACGCATGGAACGCGACGCGATCCTCGTCGTCGATCGCACGACCAGCAAGGGCGGCAAGGTTCGCTTGAACTATCTGGTGTCGTCCGTCACGTGGCGGCCGGAATACAAGGTGCGAGCCGGCAAGGTCACGGAAGATGTCCAGGTTGATTATCTCGCCAACCTCATGCAGCATTCGGGCGAGGACTGGACTCAGGTGCGCATGACGCTATCCACGGCGCAGCCGATGCTCAACGCGTCGCCGCCGGAGTTGTGCATGTTGCAGCCGATCCTGGTGATGCGCGGCCAGCCGGGCGCTCCGCCGATGCCGGGCGGCGGCGGTTTCGCGTCGCCGTTTGCGAACACGTATTCCGCGGGCGATCTGGCGCAGAAGGCGATCACGCAGCGCGGCACCTCGTCGGCGCTCAACTCCGGGCAGGGCGTGCCAATGGCCAAGGGAGCAGGCAAGAAGGGCGGCCCCGCAGGCCAAAGTTTCGGCGGCTTCGGCGGCGGCGGCGGCATGCAGCCGTCTCAACAAATCGTGCAACAAGAAACGCAGCGCCTTCTCAATGAAGCCGCCGCCATCGAGCAAAACCTCGATCTGATGCGTTCCCGCGAAGAAGTCCTCGCCGAGAACGCCAAGAAGCGGCCCGCCGTCGCGATCGGCCCCGCCGGCACCGATGGACCCAGCGTCACCTATCATTTGCCCAACAAGCTCACCGTCCCCTCGCGCGGCGACGAGCAAGTCATCGAAGTCGCCAAGCTCAACATGACGCCGAAGTATTACTACAAGACCGTCCCCGTGCTCAACACCAACGTCTATCGCCTGGCCGATCTTTGCAACAAGAGCGATCACGTCCTCTTGCCCGGCGAAGCGACCATGTTCCAGGGCACCGATTTCGTCGGCCGCATGCCCATGCCGCTCGTCGCGATTGGCGAAGAGTTCACCGCCGGTTTCGGCGTCGATACGCAGCTTCAGGTGAATCGCCAGATGATCGACCAGACGCGCACCACGCAAGGCGGCAACCAGGTGCTCAAGTACGACTATCGCATCCTGGTCAACAGCTTCAAGAGCCAGCCGGTCCAGCTTCAGGTGTGGGACCGCCTGCCCAAGGGCGAAACCGAAAGCATCGGCGTCCACCTCTTGAAGGTGACGCCGGAGCTGTGCAAGGACGCGATCTACGTTCGCGAAAGCCGGCCGAACAACTTGCTTCGCTGGGATGTTGAAGTGCCCGCGAACGTCAATGGCGAAAAGGCGTTCGCGATTAATTACGAATTCCGCATGGAACTCGATCGCCAGATGGCGATCACCGGCTTCCAAAGCAAATAACTATTGTCCCTCGGTCCCAGGCTCTGCCTGGGACCGCACTGCCTTGCAGGCTCAGCCTGCCGAACCTGGAGTAAGCAAAACCCACGCGAGGTACGGCGAGGCAGAGCCTCGCGGACAGTGCGGTCCCAGGCAGAGCCCTATCTATTACCAACATCTTTTTCGTGGGACGGTCCCCGG
>DAIOGM010000060.1:14956-24079 GCA_036745215.1 Gemmataceae bacterium | reverse complement strand
TCGCGCGGCGGCCGCAGCATCATCAAGTTCGCCGACTCCGCGATCAACGTTGCCTGGCCGCGGGCGAACGTCCAGCTTTGTTCGTCGATCGGGTTCTTGAGGAGACTGCGCTCCAGCCCGCGAAAGTTGGCGTGAGCGAGGCCTTCCATGATCAGCTTCGTCTCGGCGATTGCTTCGAGCCGGGGCACAATTTTAGCCGGCCCGGTGTTTTGCCCCAGTCCCGGCACGACGGCGGAACTCAAGAGAACGGCGGCGGCGAGGACGGTGCGTACAAGAGGGCTCATGTCGGTTTCTCCGTGGTGGGGCTGGCGAGTTGCACTTGCACGTCATCTCCGACGACGCGAACAGGATACGCCCCGGTCTTGACGCGCGGGTTGTCGGCCCACGTGCCGTCGGTGGCGCGAAAACGCCAGCCGTGCCAGGGACAGGTGACGATGCCGTCTTCAACGTAACCGCCGGCGAGAGACGCTCCCATGTGCGGACAGGCGTCGTCGATGGCGCAGGGCTTGCCGTCGATCATGAACAGGGCGACGCACTTGTTGCCGACGACGACGGTCTTGCCTTCGCCTTCGCGCAGCTCTTGCATCTTGCACACGGTCTGGAAATCACTCATGCGTTTCTCGCGGGATTCAGGAAATCGCGCCGATTCGCCTGGATGGGCGGGGCGGTTTACGTTAATTCTACACCAGGGCGGCGTTTTCAGGAAGCGACATCCGCGTGGCGTTGAGGTAAACATGAACCGTCGACGTGTCCCCATCGATCTAGCGTATTGCCTGGGATTTGCGTTGATTTTCGCATGGCATGCGCCCGCGCAGGAGCCCAAGCCAAAAACGTCAAAGGAGATTGTCCATTCCCTCAAGGAATTGCCGGACAAGGTTCAAGATTTGGAGCTCGTTGGGCCCGACGCAAACAAACTCGCAAAATACGAACCGACGGGACTTCGAATCACGTTGCCGGCCGGATACCCCAAGTTGCGGCCCGCTATCGGTGTGGCTTCGAATGTCGTCGTCAAAGGCGATTTTGAGATTACCGTGAACTTCCAGGTGCTCCGTGAGCCCGAACCCAATGAAGTCGCTGAATTCGGGACGAGATTGACATTGATCGTTGGACAGGAAGCAGCCACTCAAAGTTGCATCAAATACTCGCGAGCCGTGCGAGCCAAGACGGGCAGCGAGTTCCTGGCGTATTCATCGCGCTGGAATGCCGACGACGGCACGCACGAAAAGCGCTCCATGCCCGTCTTGACGCAAGCAAAGAGCGGCCGACTGCGTCTGGTGCGCTTGGATGCCGAGCTTTCGTTCTACGCAGCGGAAGGCGCCGGCGATTTCGAACTTCTCCGAAGCTACCGCTTCACCGCGGATGATCTGAAAACGGTCCGCATTCTGGCGAACACGGACGGCCCAAAGGCGTCGCTCGACGTGCGTGTTTCTGACCTGCGTATTCTCATGGGTGGGCAGGGAAATCAAGCATTGCCAGCGCCGCCCAACCCGGCAGCCCAACAGGCGCAGGCGGTTGACCAGGCGCCGCCGG
The DNA here is from genome assembly GCA_036745215.1 of Gemmataceae bacterium. Lineage (GTDB taxonomy): Bacteria > Planctomycetota > Planctomycetia > Gemmatales > Gemmataceae > SIAQ01. The sequence continues at coordinate 22,549 of DAIOGM010000060.1, read as the reverse complement.
TCAACAGGGGATGGTTGGTCGCAGTGCTTTTGATCGGGTTCGTGATCGTATTGATCTTCGCGGTCGCAATCGGGCTCGGCATCTATTTTCGCAAACGTGGTTCTCGATCCGGGAAGGTCCAAGGTGAGGCAATCAAACCCTGAGACGTTGAAAGGAAATCGCCATGCTCGAAATCGAATTGAAATTCCCGGTTGCCGACTTCGGCCCCATCGTGAAACATCTCGCGCGCATGGGCGCGGCCGTCCAGCCGACGATCGACGAGGCCGACCATTATTTCAACGCCCCGGATCGCGACTTCGGCAAAACCGATGAAGCGTTTCGCTTGCGTTCCATCGGCGAGCACAACCGCATGACGTACAAAGGCCCGAAGCAGCCCGGCCCGGCGAAGACGCGAACGGAGATCGAGATTGCGATAGAGTCGGGGTCCGACGCCGCGGAGAAATGGCGGCAGATGGTTGTATATCTCGGCTATCGCGCGACCGCGGTCGTCAAGAAGCGGCGCACGATCTACAAATTCGAACGCGACGGCTTCCACCTGGAGGCGTGCCTGGATGATGTGGAGACACTTGGCAAGTTCGTTGAAATCGAGATCGTGGCGGACGAGGCGCAGAAACAACGTGCGCAGGAAATCTTGCTTCAGATTGCCCAGGAACTGGGACTGCCAAAGAACGAGCCGCGTTCGTATCTGGAAATGGTTTTGACTCGTGGAGCAGGCGGCTCGCCTCCACAAAAATAAAGCGTGCAGGCGAGCCGCCTGCACCACGGTAGGAGCGATCGTGTCGCCATCCATCACAAGAACCGTAGAAGAAACGCGCAGCGTCATCGCCGCCGCACGCGCTCAAGGTAAACGCATCGGCCTCGTGCCGACGATGGGCGCTCTGCACGCCGGGCACGTCAGCTTGATTCGCGCCGCGCGGGCCGAGACCGATTTCGTCGCCGTGTCCATCTTCGTCAATCCGACGCAGTTCGGGCCGAAAGAGGACCTGTCGCGCTATCCGCGGCCGTTCGAGAAGGATGTGAAGATCTGCACCGACGAGAAGGTCGATCTGATCTTTCATCCGCCGCCGGAGGTCGTGTATTCGCCGACGTTTGAAACGTACGTCGAGGTTCACGAATTGCAGAAGGTCCTGTGCGGCGCGTCGCGGCCGGGGCACTTTCGCGGCGTCGCTACGGTCGTGTTGAAGCTGTTCAATATCGTCGCGCCGGACAGCGCGTTTTTTGGCCAAAAGGATGCGCAACAAGTCCGTATTCTGATGCAGATGGTCCGCGATCTCAACGTGCCGATTCAATTGCAAATAGGTCCGATCGTGCGGGAACCAGACGGCCTCGCGCTCAGTTCACGTAACGTGTATCTTGACGCCGACCAACGCCGGAATGCGACGGTTCTTTATCGCGCCCTTCAAGCCGCAAAAGCGCGCATTGAAGCAGGCGAACGGGGCGCCGCGCCGCTCGAGCGCGAGATTCGCGCCATGATCGAGGCGACGCCGGGGACGCGCATTGACTACATCGCGATTGTTGACTGGGAGCGTTTGCAACCGCAGGCTCAATTGCACGGCAAGGTCCTCGTCGCTTTGGCCGTTTACTTCGGCGCGACGCGATTGATCGATAATATGTTGATGGATGTTTGAGCCTCGCCACGCTGTCCGCGGCTTGAAAGGTTTTTTCTTCATGCCTCATGCACTTTTCAGCCCCGAAGTCAAATTTCTGCTTCAGGAAAACGACGCCGCCGGTCTGAAGGATTTCTGCGAATCGCTTCACCCCGCGACGGTCGCCGAGTCGCTCGTCACCGATCTCTCGGTCGATCAGGTCTGGCAAGTCCTCAAGCACACCAGCATCCAGGTTCAGGCCGCCATCTTCGAGTATTTCCCGATCGACTGGCAAGTGCAAATGGTCGAAGGCACGGGCCGCGAGCACATGGCCAAGCTGATTCAGGAGATGTCGCACGACGATCGCGTGGACCTGGTGCGCCGGCTCGATCCGAAGGTTTCCGAAAGCCTTCTGCGGCTCGTCGACGAAGCGGATCGCAAGGACATTGCGACGTTGGTCCGCCAGGAGGTGAACACCGCCGGCGCCTTGATGACGACCGATTACGCATGGCTGCCGCCGAGCTTGACGGCGTCCGAAGCACTCGATCGACTGCGTCTGCAAGCGCCGAAAAGCGAGACGATCTATTACATCTTCATTCTCGACGAGGGGCATCGTCTGACCGGCGTCCTGTCGTTGCGCGATCTTATCCTGGCGCCGCGGCATGCGCTCATCCGCGACATCATGGAGGAGGAGGTCGTGTCCGTCCGCGCAAGTGACGATCGCGACAAGGTGGCCAAGACGATGGCGCAGTACGACTTGATCGCGATCCCGGTCGTGGACGATCAGGGCCGCATGGTCGGCATTATCACGCATGACGACGTCATTGACGTGGTGGTCGAGGAGGCGACGGAAGACGCGCATCGCATGGGCGCCGTCGGGCCGATGACGGAGAATTATCTCGAAACGCGTTTTGTCACCGTGTGGCGAAAGCGGGCGTTCTGGCTGGCGTGTCTGTTCATCGGCGGCATCTTCACGGTGCTGGCGCTGGCGCAATTTCAAGACGCCATCGCCACCGTCGCGATGCTGGCTCTGTTCATCCCGCTGTGCATTTCCACCGGAGGCAACTCGGGTTCGCAGGCCGCGACGCTCATCACGCGCGCCCTCGCCCTGGGCCAGGTCACCGGCCGCGATTGGCTGCGCGTGTTGCGCCATGAAATGTTGATGGGAATTGCTCTGGGGTTGAGTCTCGGCGCGATCGGTTTCTTGCTCGCCATCATCACGCACGCGGTGTTCGACCATGGCGTCGAACGTCCGCCCCCCCCGGCATGGATCTTCGGACTGGTGATCTTTCAGGCGGTCGTGTGCATCTGCATTTGGGGAACGCTCGTTGGTTCGATGTTGCCGCTGGTTTTTCGGCAGTTTGGCATCGATCCAGGCATCGCGTCGAGCCCGTTCGTCGCGACGCTGGTGGACGTGACCGGCATTCTCATCTACTTCTCGATCGCGAAGATTTACCTGTTGTGATTTCAAGCTCAGTCCAAAAAACGAGCCGCGACCGTTAGGGAGCGTGGCCCAATCGCTCCCTAACGGTCGCGGCTCGTTGAGAATTCGTGACCTACAGACAAGACCTAATTCATATAAGTCGTTTCGCGCGGCTCCTCTTCGGGCTCCTCTTCTTCGCCGGCCTGGATCAACGCCAATCGGCCAATCAACGCGACGCCGCCCGTGATCGCGGCCAGGCTCACGACGCCGGCGACGACCCAGACCGCCAGGCCGACCGAAAAGCTATGCTCGGATTTGTACACGACCAAAAAGCTCGTCACCGTCGCGGCCGAGATCATCACGACGATCGGCACCAACAAGGCGGTGCGGCCCGCCAAGCGAGCGCGGTCGTCGTCCGGCGGCAAGGGGATGCCACGCTCCAGCGACTTGAGACGCTGCTCGTGCCACATCTCCGTCTTGCGCATGCTCATCCGAATCAGTTGCGGCAACGCGATCAGGAGCGTTAGCATCAATACGCAAATGACCCCCAGGATCAGCATTTCGCCCGAGTGATCTTTGAGAAACGCGATCGTGACCATGTCATTTTCACCCATAGACGCCTCCGCCGGTCTATTATACCGTTTAATCTACTCTGCGGATTTTTCCTTGCAAAGGTGAATTGCCATGAAACGGCTCTGCGTCTTCTGCGGCTCGCGCACCGGCACGGCGCCGATCTTTGCGGACGAGACGCGTCGCCTCGGCGTTTCCATGGCGAAACGCGGCCTCGGACTCGTCTTCGGCGCGGGACACGTCGGCCTCATGGGCGTGCTCGCCGACGCCGTTCGTGAGCATGGCGGCGAGACGATCGGCGTCATTCCCCAGGCGCTCGTTGAACGCGAACTGGCTCATCAATCGCTCACGGATTTGCGCGTCGTGGAGAGCATGCACGATCGCAAGGCGTTGATGGCCGGGCTGTCCGACGCGTTTCTGGCGCTGCCGGGCGGGTATGGTACGCTCGATGAATTGTTCGAAATACTGACGTGGTCGCAGCTCAAGTTTCATCAGATTGGCCTGTTGAACGTGGCGGGGTTCTTCGATCCGTTGCTGGCGTGGATTGAGCGGGCGATTGCCGACGATTTTGTGAAAGAGAAGAATCGCGCGTTGCTGATCGTGGATGAGGACGTGGACCAAATGCTCGATCGGCTCTTTCCGCCGCTTGCGGTTTAGCGTTCGCGTGGCGCTACGAGCGCGAAACCGCAAGCGGCGAATACGTCAGTTGACGAGGTTCAAATCGACGTTCTGTTTTCCCGCCTGCACGTTGATCGCCAAACCCGAAGTGTCCGTGGAGCCGTAGCGTGCTGGCAACGTTTGGCCCTTGATGTTCTCGTCTGGAATTCGCTGGACGGCGACGCGATAGTCGCCCAACGGAATCGGCGTCTTGAACTCGAAGGCGCCGTCTTTCTGAATCGCGGTGCTGAATTTCCTGGCATCGGACACCAGCGTCACAAAATAACCGCCCGCGACCGGCTGGCCTTGATACGTGAGTTTGCCCACAACCAGGCCGGCGACGCCGCTGGTTTTCTTGGTCGTTTCGGAACCGCCGCTGCCCTTGGTCTTGGCGCGAATGTCGTCGAGGACCTTGCGCAACTCGAACGCGCGGTCGGCGTAGTTGTCGCACTTCGCGGCGCTGGCGAGGCCGTTATCAATCGTCGCCTGCATGTCCGGCGGCACGAACGGGCGAATCGACATCAGCGAGCCTTGCCACATGCGATAACAACCCGCGTGGTCGCCGTTGTCGTTGAAGATTTTCGCGCCGGCATCGATCACGTCGCGCAGCGTTTCGTTCAAGACGGTCGCGTCATGCTTGTCCGCCGGCATTTTCTTGCCGCCCGTCGTGCCGCCCGCCAGCGCAAAGGGCGCGATGAGCATCAAGGCCAGGGACCACGTTGTTTTTCGCATGGACATCACTCCTTGAAGAATCGATTTTCCTGACGAGATAATAGGCAAGCTGGCCAATCTTCGCAACCCGACTTCCTGATCTTGCACGGATTTCGCCCCTGACGCTATACTCCCCAGTTAGCGAGCCACGGGGTTTATCCCCGTGGTGTTGGGCTCCATTCCACGGGGATCAACCCCGTGGCTCGCTGAATTCACATGGACGTACGAGGACACGACAATGACTGTCACAACCAGCGAACACCCCTTGGCGGAAAACACGCTCGAGACGCTGCGCCGCGCCGGCAATCCGTTCCGCAACTTCTTCGCCCGCAATCCCGACGACGACATCTGCGCCCGCTATCACGTGCCCGAACTCTTCGCCAAGGAACGCGATCAGCTCCTCGGCGTCGTCAATCTCTTCCGCGTCGATCCGAAGATTCACTCCGAGATGATCCCGATCCTCGGCAACAAAGGCGCCGGCAAGACGCACCTGTTGCATTCGATCAAGCACGGCCACCACAACGATTGGCAACTCTTGATCACGCCCGGCACGTTTCAGAAGGACACCGATTTTCTTGAGTATCTGCTTTTTCAATTGATCGACACTCTCTTAGGCGGCGGCAAGCAGCAAGGGCGACGCCCGCTCGAATACCTGAGCGAGGAAATCGGCCGCCGCTTGCTTTTGCGTTCGATCGCGGCGATGACGCAGAGCGAGCAGATGGAGCTGTTCCCGGCGCCGGGCCTCGGCAAGTGGATGCGCAAGCTCGGCCTCGGCGGATCGCAGACGCAAGAACGCGTGCAATGGCTGGCCGAGCAACTCGCCCGGCCTGCGAATGCCACGACGCCGCTCAAGCGGATTTGTGCCGAGGTCAACCTCGACGGCGAAAAGACGTGCGAACTGGTTTGGATGCACCTCGACCGCACCGAGACGCACAACACCGCCGGCATGATGCGTCGTCACGTCTATCACGGCCTGCTTCGCGCCGCACTCGTCGGCGACGAAAGCGAACTCGCGAACTTCCTGACCTATGGCTTCGCGGAGATCGATTACAAGGTGAAGCCGAGCCGGCAGGAGCTGGTGCTGTCCGTTTTACGCGTGCTGCTGGAAGTGTTGCAGACCATGAAGATTCCCGTCGTCATTGCATTCGATCAGCTCGAAGATTTGCTGCTGGCGCGCCGCACCGACGATGGCCGTAAGGTTGCTGAATCGTTTTTCGCCGGCCTCGTGCAGGCGATGCATCAGCTTGACGGCATTTGTTATTTGGTGTTCGCGGAGCGCGGCTTGTGGAATCGCTTCGTGCCGTCGCTGGATGGCTACATTCAAGATCGGCTCAACAACCCGGTGCACGTGCCGGGACATGGCACGATCAAGGCGCTTAGACTTGAAGCGCCGCCGGCGGAATTGGTGCGCAAAGTCGTGCAGGTGCGCATGTGGGAAGCGCTCGATCTCGTCTTCGATCGCGAAAGCTCGCCGTGCATCGATCCGTTCACGGAAGAGCAAGTGCTGCAAGTTGCGCGCACGGAGCCGACGTTGCGCGACATGCTCCAGCAGTTTCGGCAACTGTTCGATCATCTCGTCTACGGCGAAGTGCAGAAAGCTGCTTATGATGTGGACACGCCTGGCGTGACGACGACGAACGTGACGCTCGACACGCCGTCGGCGGTGAAGTCGGCGCTGGTCGTCGAAGTGCCCGCGAAGTCGCCAGGCTTGCCGCGCGCTTCGGCGGACGCATTCGATCTCGCCGGCATGTGGACGCAAGCGCTCGCCGACGCCAAGGCGAAGCTCGAACCGGAAGGCTCCCTGACCGGGGCGACGCGCGAGTTGCAAGCGGGACTCGGCGCGTTTCTGGCGATTTGCCATGAGCATGGCGTCAAGGTCGGGCCGTGGCGATTGCAGCATGTCGTTGCCGACTTCACGTTCAGCGATCATCCAACTTATGGGGCCATGTCGATCGCCCACTGGGTGTGCAAGGACGGTCAACCGTGGAAGGTGGGCGTCGGCCTGTTCCTCGGCAAGGGCCCCGGCAAGCCCCGCGATCTGGAAATCAAACTCGGCGCGCTCGACTTGACGCCGACGGCCATCGACATCTTGATCCTGTTGCGCCTGGATGACGACATCGCGCTGACGGGCAAGAGCAAGTCCATCTGGCAAGAATCGGAGCGCAAGGGCATGAATGCTCGTCTTGAGCCGATGACGATGGAACACTTCACGATGCTGTACGCGTTCCCGCGCTGGATCGCCGCGTTGAGTGAATCGCTGCCGCCCGGCCAGGCGTTGCCGAACCTGGCGGACATGATTCAGGATCGCTGCGAGAAGTTGCTCGAACAGGTGTGCATGCCGATTTCGACTTAGGCTTTGTGCGAGTTACCCAGCAGGCGTTGGGTAACTCGAAGTGCGAAAAAACCTGGAAATCTTGGTGTTTTTGGTCCGCTTCCCCACGTGCGCGCGCCTCAAGGGTTGTGAGGACTTGGGGGTTCCCAGTCCCAACCTCTCGGCGTTCTCTGCGTCTCTGCGTTTCAAATCTTTTTGAAACGCAGAGGCGCAGAGGACGCGGAGATCGAGATTCCCCTTGCAACGCAATAGTTGGCATTCCCACCGTGCGCGACGTATACTTAAATGCAGGGGAGCAGGCACTGCTCCCTTTT
>DAIOGM010000060.1:2259-14946 GCA_036745215.1 Gemmataceae bacterium | reverse complement strand
TGTGCGCACCGCGGCTAACCATGGGCACCTTTCTCAAACATGCGGCATTCAGCGTCGTCGTCGGCATTGCGCTGGCGATTGGCGCGTGGCTCGCATGGTGGGCCGGCGCTGTCGCGCTGGGGGCAGGCGCGTGGGACCAGATTCCGGCGCTCGGCCTGGCGCTGGGCGTCGGCGTGGTTGCATCGCTTGCGCCGGCGACGATCATTGCTGTTCTCAACCGAACCAAAAGCAATTCGGTTCAATCGCAGCCGCTTGACGCCACGAAAGCCGAGAACGAAAAACCGCAAGACGTCGAACGCACCGACAAAAAGCCGCGCCGGCATCGACCCGAAGACAATCCGTTGCACGCGCGCGTCACGCCTGCTTTGCGCTGGCATTCGATGTCGAAGGAACTCGCGACTCTCCTGCGCGGCTCGCGCGTCGGCGAGCCGATCGTGCAACGGTTACATCCCGAAGACGTCCCGGCGGTCGATCAGGCATTCACCCATGCGAGCGCCGGCGGAAAAACGCAGCAGGCGCTGTGCCGATTCATGATTGCCGATACACCGGCGCCGGCCAAGAAGCATCGCAAATCCGACACTTCGGTGTTGCCGCCGTTGACGCCCGACTCGTTCGTCTATGTGCGGATCAACGTCTCGGCCAAGCGCAATCGCACTGGCAAGGTTGTTGGCTTCCTGTGCCGATTCGTTGATATGACGCCGCTCATCTTGCAAAAAGAGCTCGAGCTGCAAATCGCCCGCAAGATGGTCTCGCGCGCCAAAAGGCGGCTGCGATCGCTGGCGAACGATATGGATCGTCTGAAGCTCAGCTATCGCGAGCTGTATCAGCAGGCGCCCGTGATGTATTTCAGCCTCGATCGCGACGGACGATTCGTGACCTTCAACGACACGCTGCTGGCGACTCTCGGCTACGACCGGCCCGATTTGCAGGGTAAGAATTACACCCTATTGCTGGGGCCGGCGACGCTTCGGAGCTATGTGTCGATCGCCGAGAACATGCCGTCGCAACCGGGCGAACTGGAAACGACCTGGCACAAGAAAGACGGCACGCAGTTTGACGTCTGGCTGCATACGGTTCCGGTGTTCGACGAGACAGGCCGATTCGTCCGCTATCGCAATGCCGCCATCGATCTTTCCGAAAAGAATCGCCTCTCCAACGAGCTGCGCGCTCGTGGCGACGAGCTGGAACGCACCAATCACCAGTTGCGCACCATCAACAGCGAGCTGGAAGCGTTCACGCACGTCGTGTCGCACGACTTGAAGGAGCCGCTAAGGACGTTGCAGGCGTACAGTCATCTCCTGGCCGAGGAGCACGCGGCCCAGCTTGGCCCGGATGGGTTTCAATACGTCAATCATTTGATCCGCGCCAGCCGCCGGCTTGGCACGTTGATCGACGAACTGTTGAACCTCAGCCAGGCCGGACGCATCACGCACGCGCCGCAAGCGTTCAACTTGAACGCGATCGTCGCAACGGTGCGGCAGGACCTCGTCGATCTGATCCAGCGCAAGGAGGCGATCGTGCTGACGGAGGGTTCGTTGCCGGACGTGGTCGGCGATCCGGTGCGCATCACGCAGCTCTTGACGAACCTCGTCGCCAATGGTCTCAAGTACAATCAGAATCCCGCGCCGAAAGTCGTCGTCGGCGTCGCTGCCAATCAGAACGAACCGGGCCGGGCGGTGATTTTCGTGCGCGACAACGGCATCGGCATCGACGCGGCGTTTCACGAGCAGATCTTCGGCATCTTTCGCCGCCTGCATCAAGGGGACGAGTTTGAAGGGACCGGCGCCGGCCTGGCGATCTGCAAGAAAATCGTCGAGGGGCACGGCGGACGCATCTGGGTCGAGTCGCAGCTCGCTGCGGGGGCGACGTTTTTCTTCACATTGCCTCGGTCGCCGCTGACGCCTCCAATCAACGGCCAATCGCCAGCCGAGCCGGCAAAGTCGGCCGATGCGCCGGCGTCAGGCTGGCAACGCCGGACGGCCGTGAAAACCGGCAGCGACAACGGGCGGGCGCCGCGTCTCGTCGTCGTGGACGATCAAGCCGACGTCGGCCTCATCATTCGCAAGCTCGGCGAACGCGACGGCCTGTCGATCACCTGGTTCCCAACGGCCGAGGAAGCCTGGGATTTCTTGCAACGCCACGGCGCCGACTTGCTCTTGTTGGACGTCCATCTGACCGGCATCAGCGGCGTCGAGCTGTGCCGGCGCATTCGCACGTTGCCGCATCTCGCGGAAACGCCGGTCGCGATGTTCACGCCCGATCAGGATGCGCAAAACGTGCAACTGTTGCGCGACGCGGGCGCCGACTTCTTCCTGACCAAGGACCTTCTGTGCGAGCCGGCCGCGTGGCAGCAAAAAATCAAAGGGCTGCTCGAACAACTTCGCGCGGCGCCGACGCATTGAATTCGCGCCAAATAGCCGTAAGTCATCAACGGGGCGGCCCGTAGGGACAAGCGGCTCGCTTGTCCCTGGGAACCTTCAATACCATGACGCGATAAGGGACAAGCGAGCCGCTTGTCCCTACGGATCGATGGAATGACCTACGAAGAGGCCATCCAGTTCTGGTTTGGCCGAGTCAATTACGAGCACAAATCTCCCCAGGTCGGCGACTTCAAGCTCGATCGCATGCGCCGCTTGCTTGAACTCTTGGGCGACCCGCATCGGCGTTTGCGCATCGTGCACATCGCCGGCAGCAAGGGCAAAGGCTCGACGTCGGCCTTGCTCGGCGCCATCCTGCAGGCGGCGGGCTTTCGCGTCGGCCTGTTCACGTCGCCGCACCTGGTTCATGTCGAAGAACGCATTCAAGTCGATTGCCAACCCATCGGCCACGACGCCCTGGCCGGCTTGATGAACGAAATCCGCGGCGCGGTCCCGCCCGAGCTGGAGCGCGAGCTGACGTTTTTCGAGATCGGCACCGCCCTGGGTTTCTTGCATTTCCTGCGGCGGCGCGTCGATTTCGCCGTCGTCGAGGTCGGCCTGGGCGGCCGGTTCGATTCCACCAACGTCTGCGATCCGATGCTGTCGATCATCACCAGCATCAGCTTCGATCACACGCAAATGCTCGGCAACACGCTCGCGCAGATCGCCTTCGAGAAAGCCGGCATCATCAAGCCGGGGCGCCGAGCCATTAGCGGCGTGCGCGATCCGGAAGCGCGGCCAGTGATCGAGCGCGTTTGCTTTGAGCGTGGTGCGCCGCTGCGGCAGCTCGACGTCGATTTCCGTTGCGTCCATCAAGCGGCGCTGATGAGCGACAAGAATGTCCGCCTCGCGCGCGTGCAGGTGACGACGGAACGGCGCGTTTGGCCGGCATTCGACATGGCCCTGATCGGCGAACATCAAGCTCGAAATGCCACGCTGGCGATTGCGGCGGTCGAGGAGTTGATTGAAGCCGGCGTCACCATCAACGACGGCGCGGTCGCGAACGGGCTGGCGAACGTCGTCTGGCCTGCGCGGCTGGAGATCATCCGCCGCGAGCCGTTGGTCGTGCTGGATTGCGCGCACAATGTCGCTTCGGCGCGGGCCCTCGTGCAGGCGCTCGATGCGTCGTTTCCGCTGGAACCCAATCGCGGCCGGCGCATCCTGATCTTCGCCGGCAGCCGCGACAAGGATTTGACCGGCATGCTTGATGTGTTGGCGCCGAAGTTCGAGCGCATTTACTTGACGAGCTTTCAGACCAGCCAGCGTTGCGAGACGCCGCACCAGCTGGCGTTGCAGCTGCCGAGGGTACGGCGTTCGACCGCAGTCTTGTGTGCCAGCTCCGCGGAGGCGTGGCGCCAAGCCATGGACGAAGCGCGAGCGGAGGATTTGATTTGCATCGCGGGTTCGGTGTTTCTCGCGGGAGAAATGCGGCCGCTCATCCAATGTAGTCATCACGCTCCGCGTGATGGAGTTGGATAACGCTCACAATAAGTTGGTTCCTTTTGCGAATGAAGCCTAATTCCATCACGCGGAGCGGGATGAGTACATTGAAAAAGGCGCCCGAGGCCGCCCCTATGTCCCAGCCGAGCGACCCCGGGGCCGGCATCCACACGATGCCGAACATAATGTAACAAACGTTCCGTTAGTGTTCAATAGTACACTTATCTTTTTTCGGGTTCTTTTTTGAATGAATCTCCGCACCCTCGAAGCCGAAATGTGGGTTCCCCTGCCGATCACGACGGTCTTCGATTTCTTCAGCGACCTGAGCAATCTCGATCGCTTGACGCCGCCGTGGGTTCACTTTCAAACGCTGACGCCGCGACCGATTGTGATGCACGTGGGCAAGCTGCTCGAACATCGCCTGAAGATTCATGGGGTGCCGATTACCTGGATTTCTGAGATCACGGTCTGGCAGCCGCCGACGCGATTCGTGGACGAGCAGCGGCGCGGGCCGTACGCGGTCTGGATCCATCGGCACGACTTCGATTCGGAAAACGACGGCACGTGGATTCGCGATCACGTCGAGTATCGCCCGCGCGGCTGGATCTGCGAGCCGCTCGTCAATCGCTGGCTGGTCGCGCCCGACTTGCGGCGCATCTTCACGTATCGCCATCAGAAGATTCGCGAAGTGCTCGCGCCCGGCGGCGCGGCGGACCGCGATAAGGTCGTGAGCGGTTGACTTGACGATTTCTTGCAACGAGCGCGATGGGCCTTTCGTGGCGGCAAGTTTCCAACTTGCCGATTCACGCGAATTAACGGCAAGTTGGAAACTTGCCGCCACGAAATTTGGCGATTCATACATTCAACAAGAACATTCTCGCGGCTAGAATCTTCAACCTGGAGATCGCAACCATGGCGCGTATTTGGCGCATTTCGTTGAGCATCGCAATCCCGTTGCTGCTTGGCACAACTTCGGCGCACGCGTTGCACGGCCGGATCGGGCTATTGTCGTCGTCCTCGTCGTCTTCGTCGTCCCGTTCATCCAGCGGGTGGTCGGCGCCGATGTACTACTATTACTGCCCGCCGACGGCGATGATCACGCCGGTGCCGGACGCGTATCCGAAGTACGCGAAGCCGACGCCCGCGCCGCCGTCGAGCGTCGAGCCGCCGATCGGCTCGAAGGACCCGCGCGCCCCCAAGATCATGGCGCGTTCGATCGGAGCCGGCGACACGGCGTCCAAGGAACGTTGTCGTGTCGGCTTCTGGAACCTGACGGGCCGCGATGTGAACGTGACGATCGAAGGCAAGGCGTGGCCGTTGCCGAAGAACCAGGCATTGACGTTCGACATCGAACGGCAGTTCACCTGGCACGTCGCCGGCCGCACGCCGCGCATCGAAAGGGTGCCGGCCGGGCAGGCGGCGTTTGAAGTGATTATTCGCGAATAAGCCAATGAACCACAGATGAACACGGATCAACACGGATGAGTTAGACGAAGCCGCGCATTGCAATCGGCGCGATTTCTGTCAAACGAATCTGTGCTTATCTGTGTTCATCCGTGGTTCCAATTGACTACTTCACATCGACTTGCACTGCTTGCAGGATCTGGCGCGATTCGTCGTCTTGCACGAAAGCGATCACGCGCAGATGCTCCATCGCCATCGGGCGGGCCGGGTTGGCAAACTCGCGAACGTTGGCCTCAAAGTCGTCGAGGTACTTCGTCAAGCTGGTGCGCAGCTCGCCGAGCTTGATCGACGTCTTGTGCACGGACGCGGCGTCCTTGAGCGTCATGCCCTCGACGCCGCCGGGGAAGGCGCGGACGACGTTGTGGTGCAGGCGAATCTTGTTGCTGCCGGCATAATGCACGGTTTCCTCCGCGAGGAGGATGCGCAGCTTCTTGGTGGCGCCGGGCTCATTGAGATCGGACACCTTGGCGTTGATGTTGATTTGATCGCCGTCGCGGCTAACGGCAACGACGAGCTTGACGTCGGCTTTTTCTTCAAGCAGCGGGTTGATCACATTGCAGTAATCCGCATACTTCTGCTCCGCATGTTCAAAGAAGCCGCCGGATTGGGCCGGCTTCTCGGCGGGTTTGCCGTTGAAAATGCTCGACGGCACGCCGCGCGGTTTGCCGGCCCACGCGGGACCGTAGTAATCCCAGCGGGCAATCGTGTCTTTGTTCGTCATCGGATCGGGGCCGGGGATGTGCATGTGATACTGAATCAGCACCAGCTCGCTCGGCTTGTACGTCTTTTGCAGCACGTCGAACGCCAGATCGGCGGCGACGCACGGCGGGCACGTGGCGCCGGTGAACAGCTCCATGAAGACGGCCCGGTCGCTCTTGCCTTCGCGTCCCTTGAAGACGGTCCCCTTGAAGCCGGGGTACTTGGCCGAGTATTCCGTGTCGAGCACTTGATTGAGTTTGTCGATCCGTACATCCAACGTCTTGGCTTCGTCCGCCGCGCCGGCCTTCTTCAAGGCCTTGACGAGCGTGCCGAGCACCTTGACCTGATCGCCGGCCGAGGCCTTCGGCGCAAGCGCCTTTTCGCTCAAGCGCGCGTATTCGAGGGCGAGCTTTTCCATGCCTTCGAGCGGCACCAGTGCGGCGGCGACTTGCGACGTGAAATCAACTTCCAGCCGCGGGCCGTATGAATTGGCCGCGGCCGCGCCGACGGCGGCCCACGCTTTCACGTCGCCCGGATTGGCGGGGGTCGTTTTGCCCGATTTGATCAACGCGAGCGACGCCTCGAGCACCGCCGGGCTGTCCGCGAACTGGTCCACGACCTGGCGGAACAATTTCGGCGTCTCGGCCTTGGCTTTCTTGTCGGCCTCGCTGGCCTGTTTGAGCAGGTCCTTTTTCTTTTCCGGATCCTTCGACAGCGCGGCTCGGTTCCGCAAGAGTAGCGGTTGATTCAACAGGGTACGAGCTTCTTTCATCGGCGCGACGTCAAGTGTGCGCGCCGAGGTCATGGCGGTGAGTTCCGTTTCATCCGTTACCGTCATGGTGGCGGGATAGAGCGTGTCGCCGATGGCCATGACGCCGCGCAAGCTCTTGGTTGCTTGCTTTGGGACGGTGGCTTCGAAGATCAAATCGGTGGCGCCGACCTTCGTGGCCACGCGCAGGACGTTTCCTTCCTGAGTCACGGATTGGAACGCAAAGTTCTTGAAGCGCGGCGTGCCGGCGATCATTTCGCCGGTCGTTTTGCCGTCTTTGACTGCCACCTTGACGATGGCGACGGTGCTTTCGGAAATGCCGCCCGTCACGTAGGAAACTTTCCAGGTTCCCTCGACGCTTTGGGCGCGAACGGGAACGGACGCCGTTGCCAGGGCGGCGAGCGCCAGGCCGAAGCCGAACAACATGCGAGTCACGACAATCTCCTTGTAGATAATGCGAGTGCGGAGTGGATTAGTTGGAATTAATTTATGTGCAAGAAAGACGAGTTGCAACAACCAATTCAAACCGGAGAAATGATCATTTCATTAATGGGAGAAGCCCCGGGGTGAGGTACTCCGAACCCCGGGGTTCGGAGTACCTCACCCCGGGGCTTCATTAATCAAACGGCCCAGCGCGATTTATTGAGGCGGGTGCCGGATTCTTCCATCTCTTCGGTCCCCTGGCAGGCCCACGCGATCAGTCGGCGAATGATCTCCGTCGCTTGCCGGCTATTGATCGGCGGCAGCGGTTGCCCCAGGCCGATGCCCAGGTCGATGCCGAGGCGGCGCTGGACGACGTCGGCCGTTCCGAGGGCGATCTCGCGGTTCGGCAGATGGGCCAGATCCTTGAGGCCGCTGGTCGCCACGTCGCGCAGCGTTGATTCCTTTTCTTCCGACAAAATGGTTTCACACGCAATCAGCCGCAGGGTCGCGGGCGTGCCGGGGTCGAGCAGATGTTCCAGAAGTTCGCGATCCAGCACTTGATGGGTCTGCAAGATCCGGCCGAGTTCCAGGCGCAAGACGGCGGGCGCCTGCGGATCGCAGAGCTGCTTGCGAATCGACGCGACGATGGTCGGATCATTTTGTTCGCACAGCAATCGATTGAAATGGGCGCCGAGCGTCTGGGCCGTCCGTGCGGAGATCAGGCCCTTCTCGGCACACCACGCGGACAGATCGTTGACGACTTCCGGGATGAGGATTTGCCCGTCCGGCAACAGCGGTCCGTCTTCGCGGAAGAGCGGATCGGACAACGTGCGCCGCACCGCGTAACGAATCCAGCTCCAGCGGCGTTCGCAATCCCACAAGACCGCCTCGACGGCCGCCCGGCGAACCTCGCGATTGGGGTCATTGAGAAACTGAGCGAGCGTCTCGATCATCATGCGGTCATCGAGGTTGCCCAGCGCGAGCACGGCGGCGGCGCGGACCGCGGGTTCCTCGGAGCGTTGCGCCATTTGCATGACCAGCTCGGCCTGACCGGGCCGCCAGTCCTTGCGAAACTCGAGCGCCGCCAGAGCCGCGACACGCACTTCGATGCGTTTATGCTGCAACAGCGCCAGTGCAGGCGCCGCGTCGTACACGAGCGTGGCGCGAAACGCTTTCACTTCGGGAAGCGTGCGGCATTGCGACATCTCCGCGGGCCAATCTTGACGCTTGGAAATACGCTGCGCCAGGTTGTGAGCGCGGCGCAACAAGGGAGCGCCCGACTCGACCAGCGTTTGGCCGCCGAACACGAGTATCGGAATGCCGATCAAGATGCCCTTGGAAAGATGCGTGAACCAATCGCTGGAGACGTCGCCGAACCAGAGCCAGGCGACGCCCGTCAGATAGAGCGTGACGATCGATGGGCCAATCGGATGTTCCCACGCGCGGGCCGACACGAACGTCAACAAACAAATCAACATCTGAAAGGCGAACCCGCCCACCAACACCCACGGCTGGTATTCCCAGGCGCGCATGGCTGCGATCAACAATAAGCTGGCCGGGATCAGCAGAATTCCCGCGCGCACCAGCATGAACAAGAACGTGTCAATTCGTTTCGACCAGAAAGAGGCTCGAGGTGCGGCCATGATGACCCTTGGTAGAGGAGTAAAGGGCAATTAGTGTACAGGTGTACGATTGTTGCTGTGCTATCGATTCAAGTATGGGATACGCCGGCGCGGAACGCCAATCGGCGCGGCGGATTTTTTCATAGACGTCGAGTGTGCGTCGAGTTCACGAAATCATTAGCAATTGACAATTTGCAATTAGCAATTGTGAATTGGTGCCAGCGACCAGCGGTCGCGCACAAGCAGGAATTTGGGCAATTTGCGATTGCTAATTGCTAATTGTCAAATGCTAATGCCTTGCACGCACGCCTAAATCAAATGGCGCACCCACCTTGCGTGAGCCGTTGTTCGTGCTTGACCAACCGCGTCATTTGCGTTATCACCGCGCCGGGCATGGGTTCTTGCGAGGTGTGAATGGCACGGAAGTCGGCTCTATTGTGGTTTGTTGCGCTGTGGTTCGCATTGCCGGGCTGCGGGCATGTTTCGCCATTCGCGGGCGCGGAAGCGCCGAGCCGAGCCAGGGAAGCAAATCGCCGCGACGAGCCCGCCTATTCAACCGCCGTCGCGCAGGAACAGCCGCAGCGCGTCGTGACGAAAACGCCCGCCGGTCCGCGGCAAGATGCGGAGACGGAGCCGCTGGAACCCATCGTCAAAGCCAAGGACAAGAAGCCGTTCGCGGGCGTCTCCGGCGTCGTCACCATCGAGGAAGGCCCGCCGGCCAAGAATGCACTGTTTGAGCTTCCCAAGCCCGCGGTGTTCGATGAAAACAAGGACGCCGTCGAGCCGCTCGCGCTGGTGCTGCATCACATGCTCGTCGGCGAGCATAACAAGGCGATTCAGATTCTGAAGACGTACGATGACGCGACGCAGGAGTTTGTCTTGCGCGTCATGCCGCCGTTGACGCTGTTCGCGAAGAAATCGATCGATCAGATGTCCGCCCAGGAATGGAGCGTCCTGAAGGATCACATCGAAGGCCTGCGTGAATTGCTGCGCGACCGCTGCGAGCTGCTGGTCACGAAGATGGTCTACTGCAAGCGCGTCAACGGCTTCGCCGACTTCGAGTCGCTGCCGGAAAACCACGCCTTCCTCGCCAAGGCGACGAACCGCCCCGGCGATCTCGTGCAGCTGTACATCGAGCTCAAGAACTTCGCCAGCAAGCAGACCAAGGAAGGCGACTATCTGACCAAGCTGGCCTGCTCGCTGGAACTCAAGGACATGCACGGCGAAAAAGTCTGGTCGCACGCCTTCGACAAGAACGAGACGACGCATCGCCGCAGCGCCTGCGTCAACGATTATCACGGCAACTTCAGCTTCTACGCGCCGGCATTGCCCGCGGGCACGTATCAACTCACGATCCAGGTCGTGGACGAGACCATTCCCAATCACCGCCGCGTCGCTCGCAAATCGCAGGTATTCCGCGTGACGCCGGTCGCGAATTCGACGTCGTCGCGTTAGCTTGAATTTTTCTTTGGTCCTTGCATTTCGTGCTTCTGGCCGGTAACATCGCGCTTCTCACGTGGACACCTCGGAGCGCTGCGATGTTTCACCTATTACCGTGCCATCGGCCGATGTGCGTGTTTGCCCTGGCGTTTTTCCTGGCCGGTTGCAGCGGCGTGAAGCTCGAGTCGGTCGAAGGCAAGGTGTTGGTTGACGGCCAGCCGCTGCCACATGGCAGTTTCCAGTTCAAGCCGGATGTGAGCAAGGGCAACAAATCCACGCTGGAACCAGTGGGCTTGGTCGAATCTCCCGGCGTATACAAGATATACACCGAAAAAAAGCCGGGCGCGCCTGCTGGCTGGTACAAGGTCGTCGTGGTTGCCCAGGAGCCGATCGATCCGAATGATCTGTACAAGGAGCGGAAATCGTTCATCAACGGCAAGTACAACTCCGCACAGACGACCGATTTGACCATTGAAATAACATCCGCGCCGGCGCCAGGCGCGTACGACCTAAATATGAAAAAATAATCACGTTCCTTTCTGGAGATTTCGGAGTCTCGCCATGAACACGTCGAAGCGACTCGGGTTCACGCTAATCGAGCTTTTGGTTGTGATCGCCATCATTGCCATCTTGATCGCCCTGTTGGTTCCTGCCGTGCAAAAAGTGCGCGAAGCCGCGGCGCGGGCACAATGCCAAAACAACCTTAAGCAGCTGGCGCTGGGCGTGCATAGTTTTCACGACGCCCACAAGCGCATGCCCTTCAATGGCCGAACGGTGCCGGTCGGCAATCCCTGGGACCAGCAAGGCTGTTGTGGCTCGGGAGTAGACTTCTGGAGTTGGATCGCGCGCATTTTGCCAAATGTCGATCAGGGGCCGCTTTACGAAAAAGCGAAAATTGATTTCGGCACCACGCTAGCCGCCTCGGGCATCCTCGACCAGGTGCTAACGGTTTTGCTTTGCCCAACAGACTCCGGACGCAACAACCAAAACGTGCGGACGGACCGCGCCGACCTGGGCACTCTTCGCGTTGCCATTACCAATTACAAGGGTGTCAGCGGCGGCAACTGGAACAATGGCGACGCCCAATGGCGATACACTCCCCTTCCCGTCAAACCCAACACCCCAGCGAACCATGATGGCCTCTGGAATGGCAACGGCATTTTCTATCGCCAGGACACCAACGTCAAACTGCGTATGACGAGCATCACGGATGGCACAAGCAATACGCTCATGATCGGCGAAGCGGTTCCGGATCGAACCATCTGGAACGCCTGGCCGTACTCCAACGGGGCCGTCGGCTCATGCGGCATTGGACCCAACGCGACAAACGCCAGCGGCGCTAACTATTTAACCAATGACTGGGGCAACAATTACTCGTTCCACAGCCAGCATCCCGGCGGCCTGAATTTCGCGCTGGCCGATGGCACGGTGCGCTGGATCGACACCAGCATCCGCCTACAAACATATCGCGATTTGGCATCCATCAACGGCGGCGAGACCGTGACTTTGCCGTGATCCAATTGAATGCAGGCCAAACGAGGAAGCCGCAGGCGAATGAGCCCGCGGCTTCGTGTTTTTGGATCGATGCTTTTTTGCCGCATCAATACTGACCCCAAACGTCGCCGTTAAATGGCTGGGAAAATGCCGAATTCCGAAGCACGAATAACGAAAGAATGACGAAATCCGAATGCCGAATTGAAGTTGATTTCGGCATTCGGATTTCGTCATTCGTGCTTCGGCAATCAGTAGTTCCAAGGGGTGTGAATATGCAATGCATTTGCCCCGAAGGGGCAGCATCCCAAAGCCCAGGGTCGCGCAGCGCACCCTGGGTCAAGCATAAACCGGTCAAAACTACCCCGAAGGGGTTGCATCACGGACGGCGACAGCCCGTTGATGCAACCCCTTCGGGGTAGAATCGTCATTGAACGAATTTACCCAGGGTGCGCTGCGCGACCCTGGGCTTTGGGATACAACCCCTTCGGGGTAAATACCCCGGCATGTACGATTGAGTTTGGAACATCTGAATTTCGAAATGCCGAATCAACGCAATCCGCATTGATTTCGGCATTCGTCATTCGTGCTTCTTTCGTCATTCGTGCTTCGGCATTCGTCATTACTAATACTGAACGCCAATCGTCGCCGTCAACCCGAAGAAGCCGAGGTTGATCGAGTTGTCAGCCGCCTGCGTGACCGGCACCGCGAGCAACGTGCCGGTGCCGGTGATCGTTTCGTTGTTGGCGGCGTTGCCGGCGCCGAACCAGACTTGATTGGCCAGCGCCGTGCGGGCGATCAAACGGACGCGGCCGACGCAGCGAGCGTATTCGGCGCCGATCTCGATTTCGCCGACCGGCAACAAGCGGTCCTGCTGAGTCGATGCTTCCAGCGATTGCGTGGTGACGAGGCCGACGGGGTT
>DAIOGM010000060.1:0-2249 GCA_036745215.1 Gemmataceae bacterium | reverse complement strand
TATGCAACGTGGCGCGTTCGCGGCCAAGACCGTAGAGCAGCGAGCCTCGGGCCGTGCAGAACACGCTCAGGCCGGTGTTGCAAAACGTGTAGCCGGCGTCGAACGCGATCGTGCCGCCGGCGCCGTGGAACTCGTGATAGGACAACAGCGTGTTGACGACCGTGGACGCGAGCGGCACCGCGGGGATGCTTTGCAGCGTCGCGTCGTAGTTTTGTTCGACTTCCGCGTAACGTGCGCCGGCGGCCACGCTGATCCAGGCGCCCATGCCGCGGAATTCCTTGGTGAATTCGAAGTCAAACACGTTCACGCGCAGACTGCTCTGGAACTGGAGCGTGTCGTTGAAGCCGGCCGCCGCGGCGGCGGGGTTGGAGATGACGCCCATGCCCAGCGGAAACGCGGATGTGACGAGCGTCGTCGGTCCAGTCGGAGCGAATGCGTTGGTCGCCCCCAGGTTCGGCGGCGCACAATCGAATTCCCACCAGCGCACGCGAAAACCAAGCATGTCGCGATGCACGTATTCCAACCACACGAGCGGCGCGAGCCGATAGCCCCAGTCGAAGTTGGTCTGACTGGTCACCGTCGTCGCCGCGATGGGGGTCACCAAATTGGTCGCTTGGGCAAAGGCAGGGTTCGTGTCGAAATAGGGTCGAATGTAATAAAAACCCATGCCGCCGCGGAAGATCGACGCCGTCGCGATCGATCGAACCTCACGCAACGCTTCGCGTTCAAACGTCGGCGGCAGGAGAGAATTCTTCTCGCCAATGTCGCGAACCGTGCCCGGGCTCGGGTCGCCGTTGTTCTGAGTCGCCTGAGCTTGTAGCAACGGCCAGTAGAACTGCGAGGGGCCCAGCTTCGGCGGCGACGGCACGGGCGACTGGCCCTCATTGGGTGATTGTGCCAGGATTCGTGTTGCGAAGAGGACCAACGCGACGAGTGCGATCGACCGTTGCCACATGGGCTTATCCATCCGAGGTTGATTTGGCTATTCGGCGGCGCGACAAAACGCTCGCCTCCGATTGTATCGACTTTGCCGAATGAGCCGTCTTTGCCGAAAATGCCGATCATGCGGACAGAATCCGCGTCTGGCCCGCATAATTGGCAAAGTTCTCCCATTTCGTGGACCCCGGCCAACCATCCCAACGTGCCATTTGCTTGCACAATCAACTTTGAACCACGGGGGGCACGGGGAACACGGGGGAATCCCACTCAGGCAGGGACAGAAATCGAAGTCACAACTTCGTTGAGAATCCTGTTTGGCATTTCCCCGTGACCCCCGTGTTCCCCGTGGTTCACCTCGTCCGTTCGTCTTTGTGCAAAGCTCGTGGCATGACCTGATCCGGTCAGTCGCTCGCCATCATTTCACGCACGACCGCTAATTTCGGCCGCAATCTCAATGTCGCTGCATTTTCACATTTGATTTAGAGCACAATCTGCAAATCTTGCCAAGACCTCCAATTTTGCATGCTAAGCTTTGCCGGCTGCGCGCAATCCATCGGTCGCGGAGGATCGATAAACGTGCGCGGTCGGCAGTCCAACCGAACTCTCCTCCCCACCCCCCGACTCCGGAAAATCTCACCGAGACATTGAGGTCCTTCAAAAAATGCATCTTCCATCGCTCCCGTTTTGGCATCGCTTTTGGCAGTGGTTAGTAACGAGGAAGACCGAATCGGGATCGCGCTCGCGGCGACGCAGGCCGCTCGCCTCCGGTCCGCTGTCGCCCGATCAGCTTGGCGATTGCCTGGCGGTGCTGCCGCGCAGACGGGCCCTGCCGCCCTCGGTCGAGTTGCTGGAGAGCCGCGTCGCGCCGGCCGTCACCGCGTCGGTCGTCGGCAACGTGCTTCAAGTGACTGGGGACAATAACGGCAACGTTATCAAGATTCATCTCAACACCACCAACGCAAACACGCTCGACGTTCTCGAGAACAATTCGCCGGTCAACAACTCGCCGTTCACGATTTCGAGCTTCACAAGCGTCACCGTGACCGGCGGCACCAGCACGGACACGATTGAAATCTCCAATCTCACCGGCAACGCGTCCATGGCGACGATGCTGGTGACGCTCAATGGCGGTTCGGGCGCGGACACGTTCCGCTTCGGCGACAACTGGGGCACCGTCTTCATCAACGACAACGGCGGCACGATCGACCTCGATTCGCAATTCAATGGCGCCCTCACGATCAACGAGCCGAGCAGTGGACAAAATGAAATCGTCGGCGCCCTCCCCTGCTTCCTCCAACTCGTACGAACGA
>DAIOGM010000059.1:0-24109 GCA_036745215.1 Gemmataceae bacterium | reverse complement strand
AAGATTGGAAAACTTGCGCAGGAAACAAAGATTCTGATCATTAGTAGAACAGATGCGTATTCCCGTCTGTGACCATCCGTGTTCATCTGTGGCAATGAACCTATTTGTCACCGCCCCCAGTCATTCCCAGCGCCGCCTGCGCCGCCGCCAGGCGAGCGATCGGCACGCGGAACGGCGAGCAGCTCACGTAGTCCATGCCGACCTTGTGGCAAAAGACGACGCTGTCCGGGTCGCCGCCGTGTTCGCCGCAGATGCCGACCTTGAGATGCTGATTGTGTTTCGCCTTGCGGCTGTCGCGGCCTTTCTTGACGCCGATCTCGATGAGCTGGCCGACGCCGTTGACGTCGATCGTCTGGAACGGATCGACCGGCAGAATCTTTTCCTTGATATACGTCGGCATGAAGCCCTTGATGTCGTCGCGGCTGAAGCCGAACGTCATCTGCGTCAGATCGTTGGTGCCGAACGAGAAGAACTCCGCTTCCTCGGCGATGCGATCCGCGGTCAGCGCGGCACGCGGCAGCTCGATCATCGTGCCGATCTGATATTCGACCTTCTCATTCGCCTTCTTCATGCACTCCTCGGCGACGGCGATTGCTCGCTTCTTGAGGATCGCGAGCTCCTCGATGACGCCGACGAGCGGGATCATGATCTCGGGCAGCACGGTCTTGCCCTTCTTCTTGACCTCGATGGCGGCTTCGATGATGGCGCGAATCTGCATGTCGCCGATCTCGGGATAAACGATCGGCAAGCGGCAGCCGCGCATGCCCATCATCGGATTGAACTCGTGCAGCTCATCGACGCGTTCCTTCACCTTCGCCACGGAAATGCCGAGGCCCTTGGCGACTTCTTCCTGCCCCTTCGCGTCGTGCGGCAAAAACTCGTGCAGCGGCGGATCGAGCAGGCGAATCGTGACGGGATAACCCGCCATCGCTTCGAAGATGCCGACGAAGTCCGCCTTCTGGAACGGCAGCAACTTGGCGAGCGCCTTGGCGCGAGCTTCCACGGTGTCGGCGAGAATCATCTCGCGCATGGCGGTGATGCGGTCGTCGCCGAAGAACATGTGCTCGGTGCGGCACAGGCCGATGCCTTCGGCGCCGAACTCACGCGCCTTGGCGGCGTCGGCGGGCGTGTCGGCGTTGGTGCGAATCTTGAGCTTGCGCGCCTTGTCCGCCCAGCCCATCAGCGTCGCGAAGTCGCCGGTCATGGTCGGCGCGACGGTCGGGACCTTGCCGATCATCACGTCGCCCGTGGTGCCGTTGATCGTCAGAAAATCGCCGGCCTTGACGATCTGGCCGGCGACATTCACCGTTCCCTTGGCGATATCGATCTTGATCGCCTCGCAGCCGACGACGCACGGCTTGCCCCAGCCGCGCGCGACGACGGCCGCGTGACTCGCCTTGCCGCCCGTCGCCGTAAGAATGCCCCTGGCCAGATGCATGCCGGCGACGTCCTCGGGGCTCGTTTCCTTGCGCACGAGCAGGATCGGATCATTGGGATGCTTGTGCGCGTGATCGATGGCCGCCTCCGCGGAAAGCACGACCATGCCCGACGCGGCACCCGGACTGGCCGCGATGCCTTGCGCGACGGGCTTCGCATTCGCCTTCGGATCGAGCTGCGGCAACAGCAGGTGATTGAGGCTATCGGGATTGACGCGCTTGACCGCGGCCATCTCGTCGATGACGCCTTCCTTCACGAGCTCGACGGCGATGCGCACGGCCGCGGTGCCGGTGCGTTTGCCGGAGCGCGTTTGCAACATGAATAGCGTGCCTTCTTGCACGGTGAACTCGATGTCCTGCATCTCCTTGTAATGCTTCTCAAGATTGAGGCGGATGTCGCAAAGCTGCTTGTAGACCTGCGGGTTGTGCTTGCCGAGTTCCGCGATGGGCTCCGGCGTGCGAATGCCGGCGACGACGTCCTCGCCCTGCGCGTTCACCAGGTAATCGCCGTAGAAGAGGTTCTCGCCGGTGTTCGGATCGCGTGTGAAGGCGACGCCGGTGCCGGAGGTGTTGCCCATGTTGCCGAACACCATCGCCTGCACGTTGACGGCCGTGCCCTTGAGGCCGCTGATGCGTTCGATGCGGCGATATTCCTGCGCCTTGTTGCCCATCCACGAGTTGAACACCGCGTTGATGGCGAGCATGAGCTGCTTCTTGGGATCTTGCGGGAAGTCGTCCTTGACGTGCTTCTTGTAGACGGCCTTGTAACGCTTGACGAGCTCGCGCAAATCATCGACGGTCAGATCGGTGTCGAGCTTGACCTTCTTCTCCTGCTTGAGCTTGGAGATTTCGTGCTCGAACTCCTCGTGCTCGACGCCCATCGCGGTGGAGCCGAACATGTCGATGACGCGGCGATAGCTGTCATAGGCGAAGCGCGCGTTGCCGGTCTTCTTGGCGAGGCCTTCGACGGAGGCATCGGTGAGGCCGAGGTTGAGGATGGTGTTCATCATGCCGGGCATGGAGAGGGCGGCGCCGGAGCGGACGGACACGAGCAACGGATCGGCCGGGTCGCCGAATTTCTTGCCTGCGATGCCTTCCATCTTGCCGAGCGCGTCGTTGATCTGCGGGATGGCGTCTTCGGGGATTTTTTTGGCGTGATCGTAATAGGCCGCACAGACTTCGGTGGTGATGGTGAAGCCGGGCGGCACGGGGATGCCGATCTTGCACATCTCGGCGAGGTTGGCCCCTTTGCCGCCGAGGAGTTCTTTCATTTTGCCATCGCCGTCGGCCGTTTTGCCGCCGAAGGAGTAAACATGCTTGGCCATTTTGGTGTCGTCCTGTGAGGGGAATTTGCTTGACAATTGGAGGAAGTATACGGATGGGGGGAGGGGGCGGCAAAGGACGACCGAGGCGGCGGATTCGTTGCTCGATTCCGAGACTTGATCGGTCTGTGTCGCTCAGGTATCCTAAGGGCAACGAGATTCGCTAATCAAAGGGGGGATCGACATGCATGACGCTGAAACTGACACGCGAAGTGCTCAACGCAGAGCGCTTGATGAGCAGATCGTGCTGGAAACGAAACTCGAATCGCCAAATCTGCCGCCGGACGCGGTTCCCCGTCCTCTCGAAAGTCATCTCGCGCATCGCAAGCCAATTGCGGTTGCAGGTATTGTTGAAAATGGCGTAGTGCGGCCGCTGGATCCGTCCGTGAAACTTCAGGAGCATGCGCGGGTTACTATTGTCGCGACGGAGATGAAGTGAGGCAGTCTGCCGTTCTTGACAGCCCTGCCTTTTTCCTAGATACTCAACGAAATGGTTACCGTCGAAGTCACGCCCGCGGCGTTAGCCGATTTGAGTCGCCTTCCCAAAGTGATTCAGGAACGCGCCTGGAAAGTCGTTCGACGGCTGCGAGCATGGCCTACGGTGAGCGGCGTCGTTGCATTGTCCGGCAACCTGGCAGGGTGGTATCGAATTCGAACGGGCGACTACCGAATTCGCATTCGCGTCATTGGCGACCGACTCATCGTTGACCGGATCGGGCACCGAAAGGACGTCTATGAAGATTAAGCCTCAATACGTGGAGGTCGCGGGCGAACAGCTCGTCATGCTTTCAGCCAAGGACTACGACCGCCTGGCGCAAATGGCTGACGTATGGGAGCCGCCGTTGCCCGCGCCAAACGAAGACGGCAATTATCCGATCGAAGCCATCGCCGTGGTAATCGCGCAGGGCATTCTGCGCGATCGCCGCAAACTTGGCTGGTCGCAGGCGGAATTGGCGCGTCGCGCAGGCATTCGTATCGCGACGCTCAACCGCATTGAGCATGGCAAGCATTCGCCGAACGAGAGCGTCATGCAAAAAATTGATCGGGCGTTGAAAGCAGCGCGACGGTCAAATGGCACCAGCAAGTTAAAACCAATTGCAAAATGACGGACGATGGGTGCAAACTCAGTTCAATTGTAAGTGGATGACGGCCTATTTTGTTCACCATTGCCATCGCCATCCTCACCTACGCCACCTGCTTCGCGACGCAGGCGTTGTTCGCGTTTGGCTCCGCCGCCGTCGCGCGGCTCCTCGGCATCTCCGTCTCGCAAATCACCATTGGCTTCGGGCCGGCATTGCTGAAACGGAACGTTGTGGGCGTGTTGATCCGCATCGGGCCGATTCCGCTCAGCGCTTCCATCAGCATGAACGATCCGAATGCCGACGCATCGGCAGCCGAGGAATCGAATCTGCCGCCGGGTAAACTTCTCGTGTTGTCCATGATCGGACCATCGTTGCATGTCATCATCGGCTTGGCGCTTCTTTCTCTGTGCGTCGCGTTGAACGACAAGCAATGGGCAGTTCACGCGGGGCAAGATGCGTCCGCGTCGCCGTGTGCCGTGCCCGGATTGGTGATAACCGAAGAACCCGCGACCTGGTCCGGCCAAATGCAGTTGCTGCGCGACACGGCCGGCGATTTTTTCTGGAAGCTGGCGACGTTCGAGTCGCTGGACGGCTGGGGCGCCCTATGCGGCGTTCTCGCGACCGCGGTCGGCATGGCGGAGTTCGGGCTGCCAAGCTGGGCCGTCGCGATGGGCGTGATGTTTCTCGTCGTCGGCGTCGTCAACTTCATGCCGTTGCCGCCGATGAACGGCTTTCACGTCGTTCATGGCATTTGGCAACTCGTCTTCGGCAGGCCAATCACTCTTAAGGTTCGTGTGAATCTCGTCTTCGTCGGCTTCCTTGTCTATCTGGCGATCCTTGTGCGGCTCGTGCTGATCGACTATCACTGGATTTCTTCGGCGTGGCAGTAGCGAACTGTTGGGTGGCGGGTCCGTTTGCACGATCTTTGGAGTGCGGCGATTTGACGCCGCTTTCTTTCCTTCTTTCTTTCGCAATTCGATGGGCAAAAGTAAAAAGAAGGAAAGAAAGAAAGCGGCGTCAAACCGCCGCACTCCAAAATGACCGATTACCCACCGTTGCTACCGCGTCGCCGGTCGGTTATGTTGAATGCCATGCCGGAAAGCAATCGTCGCGGATTCTGGACTCGACTGGGCATCGTCCTCGCCATCTGGACGAGCATTGCCGTTGTCTTGACGGTGCAATCGTATCTCGCCGTCTTCACGACGATTCAAGCGCACGAGGACCTGCCGCAATCGCGGCCGCCGATGGCGATGGCCGAAGTTTTCCTGAGTGTGCTCGCGGAGTGCCTGATCTGGGCGATCCTGACGTTCGGCATTTTTTGGCTCGCCCGGCGATTTCCGTTTGGTCATGCGAACTGGCTACGCTGTCTCGCGGTTCACGTCGGCGCCTGCCTGGCGTGCGGCGTCATCGCGACCGTATTGTCGGGCATTGCCGCGGAGTTGATTCGTGAGCAATTGCCGAGGATCACAATCTCGGTCAACATTCTCATTCTCTTTTTCGTGCTCAAGCTCAACAGCAACGTTTTCTTTTACGCGGTCATCGTCGCCGTGGCGCATGTGATCAACTACCATCGCCAGTGGCGCGAACGCGAATTGCTGGCGTCGCAACTGGAGGCGAAGCTGGCGCAGACGCAGTTGCAAATCTTGAAGATGCAGTTGCATCCGCATTTCTTGTTCAACACCCTTAACGCGATCTCGGCGTTGATTCATCAGGACGTGGAACTGGCCGACCGCATGATCGCCCGGCTCGGCGACCTGTTGCGAACAACGCTGGAGAACCTCAATCAGCAAGAGGTGGCATTCAAACAGGAACTGGACTTCATCCAGCCATACCTTGACATCGAGAAAGCTCGACTCGGCCCGCGCTTGACGGTGGACATCGACATCGATCCGTCGGTCATGGATGCGAAGGTGCCGAACCTCATCCTGCAGCCGCTCGTGGAAAACGCGATTCGTCATGGCATCGCCGTCGTGCCTGGGCCGGGCTGCATCAAGATTCTCGCTGCTCGCGACAACGGCTCTCTGCATCTCACCATCGCCGACAGCGGGCCGGGAATGGTATTGCCGCCGGAAGCAGCGACGGGAATCGGCCTGGCCAACACGCGTGCCCGGCTGGAAAAGCTCTACGGGGCGAATCAGCGGCTCGATCTGAGCAAGGGGCCGGACGGCGGCTTGCAGGTGGACATCACGATTCCCTATGCCGAGTCGGAAATTGCCTCGAACGGGGAGGTCGCGTGAAAATCCGCACGCTGATCGTCGATGATGAGCCGCTCGCGCGTCAACGGGTGCGCACGCTGCTCGAAGCGGATCCGGACATCGTCGTGCTCGGCGAATGCAGCGACGGGGCGCAGGCGGTCGCCGAGTCGCGGCGGGCCCGGCCCGATTTGATGTTCCTCGATGTGCAAATGCCGGTGCTCGACGGATTCGGCGTCTTGAACGCGCTGGCGGGGAGAGAGTTGCCGGTCGTGATCTTCGTGACCGCCCACGATCGCTACGCGGTCAAGGCGTTCGACGTGCACGCTCTGGATTATCTGCTCAAGCCGTTCGACAAGGCCCGTTTCAGCGCCGCCCTCGACCGGGCCAAAACGCAAGTTCGTCAAGGCAACGCCGCGGCGCTGGAAGAACGCTTGCAAAAACTACTGCAAACCATGGCGGGCGATTCGGCGCCGAGCGAAACCGGGCGTCGGCTCGAACGCCTGATGGTGAAATCTGGCGGCCGCATCTTCTTCGTGCGGATCGACGACGTGGCCTGGATCGAAGCGGCCGGGAATTACGTGCGGCTGCATGTCGGCAAAGACGTCCACTTGCTGCGCGAAACACTTACCGCCCTGGAGAAAAAACTTGATCCCGCGCGTTTCGTGCGCATTCATCGCTCGACGATCGTTAACCTCGAACGGGTCCGCGAGCTGCAGCCGGTGTTTCACGGCGACTACGTCGTCATTCTGCACGATGGCGTCGAGCTGGTGGTGAGCCGAGGTTTCCGCGACCATTTGAAGGACGCATTGGCCCAGGCCCGCTGATCCCCGTCCCACAAACGGCGCTATTCGTCCCTGAAAAAGCGCGGCTCGTCCCAGATTCGTCGCCAGGACGGGCGAAGACGCGTATCCTCATATCGCTGGGGGAACTTGTCCCCTCGCCGGGTCCTGTTTGGCCCGCACGTCACGATTGCAGCTCCGAGGAGGTCTATCATGCGTCGATTGCTTACCGCCTTGTTGGCCCTGAGCGCGGGCCTCGTCATCGCCTTGGCCAGCCAGGCCGGCGAACCGACGCCGGATTCTATCATTGACAAGGCCATCAAGGCCTACTTCCCGAAAGGGCTCGACACCAAGAACAAGGGCACGCGCACCAAGACGAAAGGCAAGTTGCATATTCAAGGGCTTGAGCTGGACTTCACGCAGGAAGTCGCGGTGATGGCGCCGGCGAAATTCAAGGAAAGCATGGAGCTGACGGTCATGGACAAGAAAATCAATGTCATCACCGTCTTCGACGGCAAGCAAGGCTGGATTCTCGCTGACGGCAAGGAAGTCAAAGTCAGCGACGAAATCTTGGCCGAACTCAAGGAAGGAGCGTATCTTATCAGTCTGATGCAAGGCGTCTTCGTGAAGGACAAGGCCGTCAAGTTCTCCATCATCGGCGAGGCGAAGGTCAAAGGAAAAGCCGCCGTCGGCATGAGCGTATCGCGCGAGGGCAAGGGCGACATCAATCTCTTTTTCGACAAGGAGTCGGGCCTTATCACCAAGGTCGAGGGGCGCAAACGCGATTTGATGTCCGGGCAGGAAGTCACGGAGGAGCGATTTATTACCGAGTACCAGGATGTCGAAGGCCGCAAGGTCGCCAAGAAAGTCGAAGTGCTCCGCGACGGCAAGGCTTTCCTGGACGCGGAGGTGCTCGAAGTGCAAATTCTGGAGAAGATCGACGACGCGGAATTCACGCAGCCCAAGTAAACGCACACAAGCCTGACGCGCCAGCGAAAGTAACTTATTTCTTCGCTGGCGCTTCAGGCTTGTGTGGGATGGTCAGGCCTGAGTTCGCCATGAAAATCTGCTTCGAAACCATCATTGACGACTACGTCGCCTTCAATCGCTTCCACATGCAAAACTCGCCGATGTGGCGGCGGCAGCGGCTCATTGGTTCCGGTATTGCGCCGGTTTTGGTCGCTCTGGGTTTGGGCATCATGTTCTTTAGCGTGCTGGCGGATCAAGCCCACGATCTGCCGGTCGCAATCGTCCTCATCGTCCTTTTTGTGTTGCTCAATTGTGCCATCTCCATTCCCGCGTTCTTCTTGACCCGTTGGATGATGATGAACGGCGTGACCAAGAACACGCGCAAACTCCTTGCGGAAGGCGGGAACCGCACGATGCTCGGCTGGCGCGAAATGGAGTTGGTTGACGGCCGACTCGTGGTCAAGACCGACTTGATTCATAGCAGCCTGGATTTGCGTGCGATTCAGAAAATCGCGGGGGACGACGAGTACACGTTCGTCTACATCTCATCGATCCAGGCATACGTCATACCGATGAACGCGTATCCCGACGAGCCGTTTCGCGAGTTCATCGCCGAGCTGCGCGAAGCGTGGGACGAGCGCATCACGGCGCCGCCGGACGACAAGGTTTGGCAGCCGCATAAGGATGAAAGGATTGTGCGGCGGTCGCGTTAATATGGTGGATGCGGAGGCGTCGATGCAAATTCGCTTCGAAACCACAATAGACGACGTGCTTGCATTGCGACGCATCGAATTTCGGGCTTCGCTTGCGTGGCGAATTGTCACGTCTTTCATGATGTTGGCATTGATTTTCGGGATTGGGTTATTGTGGATTCTCTTCATGAGACTCATGGACGAATTGGGCGGCCTTCTTCCTTGGATACTTGCATCGATATTAGCATCGGCCACCCTATTGGCTGTTGGTTACAGCGAGTTAGTGCCGAAAATGGCGAATTGGGCGTGCGATCAAGCTACCCGGAAATCCATGACCGGCGTCGCCTGCCGTTCAATGCTGGGCTGGCATGAGTTGGACCTGGTCGACGGATACCTGCTCGCGAGATCGGAATTGATGGATTGCAAGTTTGACATGCGAGCAATCGAAAAGATCGTTGGCGACGGCGAGCATATGTTCGTATTTGTGGCCTCGGGGCCAACGTTTATCATTCCGTTGACCCTATACCCCGAACGCCAGTTCCACGAATTCGTCGCCGAATTACGCGACACTAGGGAGAACGGCTTCGCGGGGCCGCCGACCGTGGTGCGCGCCGAACGATTGCCGGGAGTGGACGAGCGAATTGAAGAATTGCATTGAAGTGAACGGTGAGTGCGACATGCCGCGGTTTGTCATTCTGGAACACGATCATCCGGTGCTGCACTGGGATCTGATGCTCGAAGCCGGCGACGTACTGCAATCCTGGCGGCTCGCGCAGCCGCCGGAGTTGGGCGTCGTCATCGAGGCGACACGCAGCGCCTTCGCTGTAGCGCAACCAGTAGCGACGGCGCTCGGCGATCATCGCGCGATGTACCTCGACTACGAAGGGCCGGTCAGCGGCGGTCGCGGCACGGTCAAACGCTGGGACGCGGGCGAATTCAGCGACGATGCCGATTCGGTGCCGGAAGCGCGGCGGTTGTCGATTCGCGGTGCACGTGTCCAGGGCGGGATATTGCTTGCGAAAGTGGACGGAAACGTTTGGCGATTCGAATGGCGGCGTGGCGGCTCCTGAACCGACCAATCGCATACAAGCCTGAAGCGCTAGCGAAGGACTTTCGACACCTTCGCTAGCGCTTCAGGCTTGTGTGGATTTCATTTCGCGATGACGGCCGGCGGCGCCTTCGGCTGCGGCGCCGGCAACGCGTGGTCCAGCGTCTTGCCGCGGATCGATAGCTTGTTCGAACTCACCTGCAAGGCCGTCAACAGCCACCATGGATGATTCTCGTTCGGCTGCAATTGAATGACAGCAACCGTGTTCCCCTCATGGCGATACAGGTTCACCTTGTATTCTTGCTTGCGAGCCACATCGCTCAATTGCTGCAAAATCAACTGGCTCGAGATCGGCAACGCGCCGGCGCGGGCGCTCATGAACTCCACCGCGATCGTATTCGGCTCCTTCGGGACCAGCCAAACCTTCAATTGATAGGAGAGAACCGTCGTGAACCAGCCGCTGTCGTAACGAAACGCCAGGCGAAGTTGATCGTCTTCCAGAACGACGCTCGGCGACGAAACGCCCAGCTTGCGGAGCCCCTCCGATTCGCCGCGGTCCGCGAAGAATTCCTCGAAGAAGCTGTTCATCTGAGCCTCGGTGACGTCGCAGCCCCATTTCGCCTGTCTTGCGTCTTTATCCACGGACATCTGCGAAAACTTGGTCAAGCATTCGAGGGCCTGCTGGTTGCGCGCGTCGCTGGCCGGCACGCGCGCCTGGCGGAAGAAATTCGGCTCGTGCTTGATGATGGCGCCCAGCGCGGTCGCCGCCCCGGCCAGCAAAACCATGGCGATTCCGTACGTCAAAAGCATCTTCGGTCTCGGCATGGCCGATGCCCTCGCAAATGAGAATGAGTCGATTGGAAGGTTGGGATATAGCCGGACGCTGCGTGCAGGTCAACCTCGATTCAATCCACGGGATTGGCCTGAAAGAACGCCCGCACCTTCGTGAAAAACTCCGTCGGCATCGGATCGTTGTGCGAATTGCCCGGGATCGACATGAATTCCTTCGGCTCATGCGCCGCCGCGAACAGCCGTTCGCCGAGCGCGTGCGGAATAATCTCGTCCGCGGCGCCGTGGGCGACGAATACCGGCCGGTGGCATTTGTCAATCTTGGACACATTGTCAAATTGATTCGTCATCAACGAGCGAATCGGCACCGGCAGCCACCAGTAAATCGAACAGGCGGCGTCGGGCGCGGACGTGAACGTCTTGACGAGCACGAGCCCGCGATGTTCCTTGCGCGACGCCAGATCGACCGCGATGCCGCCGCCGAGCGAGCCGCCGTAGATGAGCGTTTTCTTGGGCGCGAATTTCTTGGTCTCCGTCAGCCAAACATAGCCCGCCTCGGCCGCATCATAACAGCCTTGCTCCGATGGGCTGCCGTCGCTTTTGCCGTAGCCGGGATAGTCGAAGATGAGCACGGAGACGCCGACGAGATCACGCAGCTTGACGACCGAGTTGCCGCGCCAGCTTATGTTGCCCGCGTTGCCATGACAGTAGAGTAGCGCCTCGTCGGAGGTGGGATGCGGGCAGTACCAGGCGTGAATGCGCGTGCCGTCGCTGGAAGTCAGGTCAACGTCTTCGATACCGGAGTTCGCTGGCGGCGCCACCCAGTTGCCGCCGACGCCGTTCGTGGGGTGATAGAGCAGCTTGTTCTCCAGGAAGACGAGCATTAACACGAACCCCAGGTAGCCGATGACGACGTACAACAGCGACCGGCGCCATGATTTCATGGATTGCCCTCAAGCCGCGACCGGCCGACGTTTGCGTGAATAATACGTCCAGCCGGCGGCGCCGATCAACACGGCCCAGCAGCCAATCGGCAGTACGTCGCCGGTCATCGCATACAAACTGCCGCGGCGATCGATCGGCACGTTGGCCTTGAAGACGAACGCCGTTTTCTTGAAGTGATGCCAGTCGGACGTTTGCAACTCCGGCACGCGATTGTTCTCGCCTTGCAAGACGAACACCGTCGGATTCAGGCCAGGATAAAGCGGCGGCTTCAGCACGCGGCCGTTGCCGTCGATAACCGCGGAGACGCCCATGTTGACTGCTCGCACCATGGATCTGCGGCACTCGATGGCACGGAATCGGCACACCGCGAGATGCTCCTCGTGTTCGGCGGAGCCGTCGAACCAGCCGTCGTTGGAAATATTGACGAGGAAATCGACCGGCGGCCCATCGTCGGTTTCTTGAACATAACGCCGCGCCAGAAACGGATCGGTGTCTTCATAGCAAATCAAGACGCCGAAGCGATGCTGATTGATCTTGAAACGAGTCATCTTTTCGCCCGCCTGGCAGCCGAAATCGCCTTCGTAAGGCGAGAGCTTGGCGAGGAACGGGAGCCAATCCTTGAGCGGAATGTATTCGCCGAACGGGACGCGATGGATCTTGTCGAACCGCGCCTCGATTTTGCCCGATTTGCCCAAGAAGAGCGCCGAGTTGTAATGGTGCGGCTTGGCGTCGGCTTCCAGGCAATAGGAGTTCATTCCCAGCAAGTGCGGAATCTTCGAGGTCTTGGCCAGTTCCTTCAGACGGAATTGGATGTCGAGCGCGCTGTCGCGCCATTCGGTCGGCACCTTTTCGATCGGCAACTCACTGGAAACGTCGATCCATGGCGTCGGGAAACTCGTTTCCGGCCAAATAATGAGGTCCGGCGCCCCGTTCTTGATCGCACTTTCGCAGAGCTTCGAGAAATGCCCCTTCATCGTCTCCGCCGCCTGTTCGCCGTTCTGCTGAGCGCCGATGCCCTCGCGCAAACGCTGATCGATGTTGCTCTGCAAAAGGGCCACGGTCGGCCCGGCGGTGAACTGGACTTGCGACAGGCACAAGAGGCCATACATATAAGTACTGATAAGTAAAATCACCAAGATCGGCGTCTCGATGAACAGGTTGCGTCGGAAAAGCCAACTCGCCATGAAGCCGCGATTGAGGAATTCAAGGCTCGCATAGTAGCGGTAAGGCTCCAGTTCTGCCTGGTTGAACCACTTGCGGACTGCTGCGAACTGATAGACAAAATCGAACGCCAGTGCGTTGACGGCCACGACCACGGCGCTGATGAGGAAGACGCCGCCGAGATCGGCAATCTGAATCATCGGCAGCCAATCGTGCTGGGTATGCGCGAGCAGATACCAGGGAAAGCCCGTCAAGAAATGGCAGCGAAAGAACTCCAGCGCCACCCAGACGAGCGGCACCGACACGAGGAGCGGCACACGCCGGCGATCGAGGGCGCGAATCATCGCCAGCGCGATCGGGAAGTAGAGTGAGCAATATACGGATAGCGCAAGCCACGCCGCGACCATCGAGGTGTGCGCAACCGACATCCATGACAAAGCCGGCACAAAAAACACCAGGCCGCAGAGGTAGGCGAACAGGTACACGAGAAGCGGCCGAGTCTGCGTGCGAACCAGGACGAGCAGCGGCGCGAGGGCGATCCAGCCGAGAAAGCCCCACGCGAGCGGATGATAGCACGCCCACAACAGCCCGCCGCTCAGCAGCGCCGCCGCGAGGCAACGCAACGCGGCGATGCCCGGCAATGGCGGTTGCGTTGCATAAACGGGCGCCGGCGCGTTCGACATCTTGGATTTCGGCCCCTTGGCGGTGGTTGCCGTGTTCTCAGGCGCCGCCGGACTGGTTTCCATGCACGTTCCCGTTTTCATCCGTCACCTCCGTGCGACCTTCAAACGTGGCGGCAAGATTCCGATCTTGCCGATTCTCGTTCAACGGCAAGATCGGAATCTTGCCGCCACGAAGCGTCAATCTTTCTCCACGCACAACACCATCAACACGTCGCCAGCGCGATGCTGATGATCCCCCTCCGGCAGCAAAACAAACGCGTTCGCCGCCAGGATGCCGCGCAAATCGGGCGACCCGAACCACGGCGTCGGCTCGACGGTCCAGCCGGCGTCACTCATGGTGAGCCGGGCCGGGTGATACGTCGGCCGATCCGTGCGATACGGAAAATCCTTCGTTAACGTCGCCTTGATCCACTGCGGTCCCGGTTCAAGCGCCATCAACTTGCGTATCGCGGGGCGAACGAACAACTCGAAGCACACGAGCGAACTGACCGGATTGCCGGGCAGGCCGAAAACGGCCATTCCTCCCCTCTCTCCATCGGGGGAGTGGGGCCGGGGGTGAGAGGGCCGCACGCCAAACAGCACCGGCTTGCCCGGCTTCATCGCCACCTTGTGAAACAGCGCTTCGACGCCCAGCTCCGCGAGCACGCCAGGAACCAGATCGAGCTTGCCCGCCGACACGCCGCCGGACAGGATCAGCACGTCGAATTTCAATCCCTCTTCAATCTTCGAGCGCAAATGCGCGGCGTCGTCGCGCGCGATGCCGAGGAACGTCGGCACACCGCCGGCCCGCTGCACCTGGCCGAGCAGCATCATGCCGTTGCTGTTGCGAATCTGCCCCGGCCCCGGCTTCACGTTTGACGCAACAATCTCGTCGCCCGTGGACAACACGGCGACGCGCGGCGCCGGTCGCAACTTCGGCGTCGTCTGACCGACCGCGGCCAGCAAGCCAAGCTCCTGCGGCCGCAAGCGCGTGCCCGCGTGCAGCACCGTTTCGCCGACGCGCATTTCCTTGGCGCGATCGAGGATGTTCAGTCGCGGCTTGATGCGCGGCTCATTGACGCGCACTGTGTTGCCGGCGATTTCGCAGCGTTCAATCATGACGACCGCGTCGGCGCCATCCGGAATCGGCGCTCCCGTCATGATGCGCGAAGTTTGCTGAGCGCCGACCGTTTTCGTCGGCGTTTTGCCGGACGGGATTTCTTCGATGATCGTCAATTCCGCGTGACCATCGCGCAAATCGGTCGAGCGCAACGCGAAGCCGTCCATCATCGCCTTGTCGAAAGGCGGCATGTCGAGATCGCTGACGACGTCTTCCGCAAGCACCTGGCCGAGCGTCTCTGGACCGAGCGGCGTGGGCGTCGGCGGCAGCGGATGGACGTTCGCGAGCACGATTTCCAGAGCTTGCGCGACGCTATGCATGCGCAGATTCTATCAAGATGAGTCGGTGCGTGCCTAGACGGAGTTGGCGTGGAATACGATTCCAATCGTGTTGTCTTTCCCGCACAAAACACGATTGGAATCGTATTCCACGTGCTCAATCAAGCACCTTCACGCGAATGTTGCGATAGCGCACCGTCTTGCCAAAGTACTTGTCCGCGCCGCCGCCGTGAACCTGCAACGCGATGGCGCCGTCATCGTCCAGGCGTTTTTTGTCATCGGTAAACTCCATGAACTTGACGCCCTTGATCCAGGTCGTGACCTTGGGCGGATTGCCCTCGATGCGCGCCTTCAGTTCGTTCCATTCATTGTGTTTCCAGAAATCGGCCCACTTCTCCGGCGACACGGGCAACTCCGTCGGGCCTTTGGTCTTTTCTTTCACGTCGGCCGTAATCTTGTCGGGGCTGCCGAGGAAGGTGTAGTTGCGAAGGTGGAAGGCGCCGATGGCTTCGCCGTAAATGCCCATCACGTTGCCGCCTTCGTGGTAATCGATCATCGCCTGGTACGCTTTGCCGTCTTCGGTGCTGCGCAGGAACAGGCCGGAGTCGAGGCCGAAGTCGTTTTTCATCTCGAGGACGACTTCGAAGTTTTTGTATTTCTTGTCGGTGACGATGATGCCGCCGTTGCCGGGCTCGTCCTGGCCGCCGGTGATCATGCCGTCAACGACGGCCCATTTGCCGCCGGTCTTGTTGCCGCTCTTCTTGGAGTGCCCGGCTTTGGCGCTGACGTGCCAGCCGCCGAGCGATTTGCCGTCGAAGATGCTGACGAAGCCGTTGTCTTTTTTCTGTGCGCCGGCCGGGGCGGCGGTTAGCATGACGGCGGCGACCATGGAACAGGAAAGACAAATTATGCGATGCATGCGCGAGCCTCCAATAGAGATGGCGTGTCTGTTGCGTAAAGTATATTGGTCTGAAAACACGCGGAGATGCCAAATTGAATGCGCCAATTGACTGGTACAAATCCTTCTTCACCGGTTTCGCCGTCGAGATGTGGCTCAAGGCGATGCCGCCGGAGGCGACCGCCCGCGAAGTCGAGTTTCTCCGCGCCAAGCTTCAAGTCGCGCCGCCGGCGAAGCTGCTCGACGTGCCATGCGGCGGCGGGCGGCATTCGATCGCGCTCGCGAACGCCGGCTTCTGCATGACGAGCGTTGACATCTCGGCGGAGTTCTTACACGCAGCCAAGAACGCGTGTCCCACAAACGATTGGCAGCACCGCGAGATGATCGATCTGCCGTGGCCGAACACGTTCGACGGCGCGTTCTGTTTCGGCAACAGCTTCGGCTATCTTCCGGACGCGGACAATGCGCGATTTCTTCGCGCCGTTGCGGCGGCGCTCAAGCCGGGAGCGCGCTTTGTCCTCGATTATCCGGTGGCGCTGGAGAATCTTCTTTCCGTCTTTCATGCCAAAAGCACACATCAGATGTGCGACCTTCACTACGAACGCAATGGCCGCTACGATCCGGCGAGCGGCCGCATTGTCGTCGAACATTCCATGCGCCGTGGCGAACGCGAGGAACGCAAAGTCATGTCGCAGCGTGCGTACACCTGCCGCGAAGTTTGCGAATTGCTGACCTCGGCTGGCTTCACGAACGTACAAGTCTTCGGTGGCTTGAACGATGAGCCGTTCGAGCTTGGGGCAAAGGCGTTTGTCGTGGTGGCGATCAAAGCCCCGGGATGAGCGCAGCGATTCCCGGGGGTTGAACCCTGAATTGTCCAAGTCAACCCGGGTGCAACCCCCGGGAATCGCTGCGCTCATCCCGGGGCTTGCATGAACATACAATTGCATGAAAAGGATTTCGTGCCATGCAACCAATCTACCTCGACTACAACGCCACTACGCCAATCGATCTCGCCGTCCTCGACGCGATGCAGCCCTACTTGCAAACGCACTTCGGCAATCCGTCGAGCACTCACGTTTACGGCAAAACCGCGCACGACGCCATCGACCGCGCTCGCGTTCAAGTCGCGAGCTTGATCGGCGCACAGCCCGAAGAAATCGTCTTCACCTCCGGCGGCACCGAAGCGTCGAACCACGCGATCAAGGGCGCCGTCTACGCCGGCATGCAGAGCTTCTTCGCGCGGCTGTTCCGTTCGCCGCACATTATCACCAGCGCCATCGAGCATCCCGCGACGTTGCAGCCATGCGATTTTCTCGCCCGGCTCGGCTGCAAGATCAGCCTCTTGCGCGTCGATCGTTACGGCTCCATCGATCCCGACGCCGTCGAGCGCAACATTGGCGGCACGACGGTGATCGTCACGATCATGCACGCGAATAACGAGGTCGGCACCTTGCAGCCGATCCGCGAGATCGCGAAATATGCGAAGGCTCGCGGCGTCCTCGTGCACACCGATGCGGCCCAATCGGTCGGCAAAGTTCCCGTCGATGTCAACGACCTGGGCGTCGATTTGCTGTCCATTGCGGGGCACAAGCTTTATGCGCCGAAGGGCGTCGGCGCTCTCTTCATTCGCAAGGGGGTGAAGCTGGAGCCGTTCATGCACGGCGCGGGGCACGAAACCGGACGCCGCGCGGGGACGGAGAACACGCCGTACATCGTCGCCCTCGGCAAAGCGTGCGAGATCGCCAAGCAATCACTGCCCGCGGCGACTATTAGGCTGAAGGCGCTCCGCGACCGCTTGTTCGATCGATTGCATCAGGCGCTCGGCGATCGCATCGTCGTCAATGGGCATCCGGAATTGCGTTTGCCGAACACGCTCAATGTGAACTTCCTCAATCACGTCGGCGCCGATTTGCTGGCGAAGATGCCGGAGATCGCGGCGTCCACGGGTTCCGCGTGCCATGAAGGGTCGATCACGCAATCGCCGGTGTTGTGTGCGATGGGAGTGCCGCCGGAGATCGGCAAAGGTGCGGTGCGGTTGAGCGTCGGGCGGTTCACGACCGAAGATGAGATCGATCGGGCCGCGGAGGTGTTGATCCGAGCGGCCAGTGTTTAAGAATAGCGAGCCACGGGGTTAATCCCCGTGGAATGGTGTCCAAACCACGGGGATAAACCCCGTGGCTCGCCAAGCGTCAAAACTCCATTTTTCGCAGATTACTCACGCCCACCTTCATCGGCGCCCACGCGGCGGCGATGCCAATCATCACGCCGACGATCATGCACAACCAGTACAACCATGGCACCGAGCCGAGCGGCACCGCCACATCCGGGTCGCGGCCATGCAGATACTGAATCGGCCCCGCGACCATGACGATCACGACGCCCAGCAGCAAAATGCCGACGACGAGGTTGACGGTGCCGCCGAAGCCGACCGCGATCTTCGACGGATCGGTCTCGCGAAAGTTCGGCATCATCGCCCCAAGACCGACACTCAACCCGCTGAACGCAAACGCCAAGAGCGCGATCGTCAGCATGTGCGTGACCAATATCAACCATGGCATGCCGAGCATCAGGTTGCTGAAGACGATCAAAAACTCGCCGGCGACGACGCAGCCGAGTGCCGAGAAGGTGAACTTGCCGACCATCAAGCGGCCACGATCGAGCGGCAACAAACCGAGAATCCAGAACTTGCTCCCCTCCAGACTCAGCATGGGAAAGATGAATCGTCCCGTGTAGGCGCACATCAAGAACGACGTCGCAATCAACGTCAGCAAGCTGATACCGATCTTGAACGAGCGACCGATGTCGCCTTCGTAAAAGCGCCGCATCGCGAGAAAGTAGATGCAGCCCATGCCGAGAAAGAGGATGATCTGCGCCCATTGCGCCGGATCGCGGCGGAAGGAGCGAAAGTCCTTGACGATGAGCATCTTCGTTTGCTCGTCCGAAAAGACGAGTGCTTTGGTTAGCACGTTATCGAGCCAGTGTCCGCCATAACGCTTGCGAAGCGTGCCGCCCGATGCGACACGATTGAAGCCGCGGCGATACAACTTCGAGGACAGCCAGACCGCGACGAGGTACGCGAACAATCCGTAACTCCAGACGAGGCCGAGGTTGTACGCCATGATTTCCGGCCGGTCGAGCGCCGCGGCCTTGATGCCTGCCGACATCCAGTGGAACGGCACGAGCCGGCCGCCGAGATAGCTGAGTTCTTTGAGAAAATTCTCGAACCAGGTCCGCGAGCCGACGCCAAGTTCCTTGGATTCCTCGAACCAAAAATACACCCACATGATCGCGGCCCCGAGCAAGAGGGCGCCGACGCCGAACAAGATATCACGCCGCAAGCGCGGCATCAGATTGACGATCACCAGACACGCCACGGCGCCGATGGAACCGGGGATCAAGAGAAAGCCGATGAAGAAGACGGGCAGGATCGCGTAATAATACCACGGCGCGCCGTCCGACACCTCCAGGCCGTACGCCAACAACGCCGGGCTGCCGAGCAAGACGAACGCCCAACTCGAGAAAGCGACCGCGCCCTGGAACTTGTAGGAAAAAATCTGATCGTCCGGAATCGGCGTCGCCAGCAGAAACTGGCTCTCCGCCCCCGCGAACAAGCTGCTGTACAAGATGATGCACGTCGAGAACGTCAGCAGAATCGTCAGCGTGAAAAAGAAGACGTCGAAAATCAACTCGACTAAATTCTGTTCGAGCGGGATGTTCCAGCGCACCTTCAATTCGTGAAAGCCGTACCAGCTCAGCAAGAACAGGAACACCCAGATCATGCCGCACACATAAACGATGGTCGCCAGACGCCACCACGAATGGGCAAGCATGAGCGACAAGCCGTTGCGCGTCAAGTTCCAGCGCAGCCGCTGGAAGAGCAGGGCCGGCGAAGGCATCATGGATTGCCTCCCTCCCCGGTGACGACCGGCGCAAAGGCGCCCGCAGGCTCGGTCGGAACCGTCGGTGTCGTGACCTCTTCTTCGGTGAGCTTCAAGAACACTTCCTCGAGGTTGCCGTACAAGTCGGCGTGATCGCGCAGCTCATCCAGCGTGCCGCAGCCGATCAATTTGCCCTGATGAATCACGCCGATGCGGTCGGACAACTCCTGCGCGATGTCGAGCGAGTGCGTCGAGAGAAACACCGTCGCGCTGCGCTTCGTCTCATTGCGCAGCACGTCCTTCAACAGGCGAATGCTGCGCGGATCGAGGCCAACCGTCGGCTCATCGACGATCAACACCTCCGGTTCGTGCAACAGCGCCGCCGCGAAAACGGTCCGCTGTCGCATGCCGTGGGAATAGTTCTGCGTCAGATCGTCCACGAACGAACAAAGATTGAACAGCTCGATCATCTCCTCGATACGCGCCTCGGCCTTGCTGTCGGACATGCGATACATGTCGGCGATGAACTGCAGCACCTCGCGGCCGGTCAGCTTTTCGTACAGATACGGCGTATCGGGCACGAAGCTGATGCGTTGCCGGGCTTCTTCGCCCTGCGTTTCCAGATCGAACCCGGCGATGCGAATCGAGCCGGCGGTCGGGAAGAGCAGGCCGCATAGCATCTTGATGGTGGTCGTTTTGCCGGCGCCATTGGGACCGAGGAATGCGAACAGCTCGCCTTTGCCGATGGTCAGGTGCAGATCGTTGACCGCGAGCTTGTTGCCGTATTTCTTGCTGACGTGGTT
The DNA here is from genome assembly GCA_036745215.1 of Gemmataceae bacterium. Classification (GTDB taxonomy): domain Bacteria; phylum Planctomycetota; class Planctomycetia; order Gemmatales; family Gemmataceae; genus SIAQ01. The sequence goes on along the minus strand of DAIOGM010000059.1, from coordinate 4,052 downwards.
GAGTTCGATCATGATTCGTCCTAATTGGGCACGCGCCGCAACACCAGTTCGAAGCCGAAGCTCGCCTCTTGTTGCAACACCAGGCCGTCGCTTTTGCGAACCCAGGTGCGGGCGGTGACTTCCTTGCCGAGTTCGCGATATTCGATCACGTTGCAGGCGACCTCTTTCTTGTCCCATTTCAGCGTGTCGGCTTTCACCTCGGCGATCAATGCGGGAACCTTAACGCCCTGGCCGCCCGTCAATTTTTCAATCAACGCCTGGAACGCATCGACTCGATTGACCTTCCACGTATGACCGGGGCGCAAGCCGCGCAGGCGATTGATCAAGTGCATCGGATTGACAACGCTGCCTTCCTGGCGGAAATGGATCTTCTCCAGCGGATGCTCGGCGCCGAAGAGCAGCAGCTTTGGCTCGAAGACGCCGTCGATGACTTCACCCTGAATGCCGATGGTCATGTCCGGCTGCGCGAAGACGGGGCGATCCTTGCCGAGATGGGCCGCGACCTTGGTGGACACGGAGCGCAGCTTGCCGTCTTCGGTCACGCGATAGGTGTTTTCCATCTGGCGAATGTGGATGCGACCGTTGGCCGGGCCCATGGAGAGCTTGTCGAAGTGGAAAGTCGAGCGAAATTCGTAGGTGCCGTCGTCGAGGCCGGCGACTTTGGAGGTCGCGGAACCGATGCGTTCGTCATCGCGGAGCACGGTCCAGCCGACGAGCGGGGAGCCGATTTCGTCGGTGAGATCGGGCTGGAAGGTTGGCGAGACATCGGCGAGCATCATCGGCACGACTTCGCGATGGATGAGCAAGCCGGTCATGGCGAGCCAGAACGCGAGAATGGCGGCAGTGATGATGCGTGGAGGCATGCAAACTCCGTTGCGCAGCTTGCGGTTTCGCGCTCCCGCGGCGCAATGTGTACGCGAAACCGCAAGCGGTGGAAAAGCTTGCGAACGTCCCAACGGATGGGTATTGTCAGTACACTATTGTTGCGACCGTCTTCGACATGTTCAAGCACAAAGGACTCGACTGATGCGAAGAGTGATACCATTCATCGCGCTGTGCGGTTTCACGATTTTTTTCGCAGTAACGCCGGCCGGGAGCGAGGGGCAGCAGCCGAAGAAGAAGGAAAAGGCCAAGGTCGATCCCGACGCGTTCTTGCCGAACGCGGACGTGCTCAAACAAATCGAGACGAAGACGGCGCAGCTCGCAACGAAGATTGACGCGTTACGCAAGGATCCGAAGACGCATGATTTGTTGCCGGACGTGGAGATTTATCTGCGCGGCGCTCGCAATATTGTCCGCTTCAAGGAATGGTACAACAAGGCGAGCGGCCAGTGGACGCTCGACGCGCTTGACCGCGGTCTGGAACGCGCGGAGCAACTCGCGGAGGGCAAGTCGCCGTGGACGACGCTTGAGAAACGCAATGTGTTGCGCGCCTATCGCAGCGCCATCGATGGGACGGCACAGCCGTATGGCGTGACGTATCCGAACGGGTACGGCAAAGAAAAGGATCGCCCGTGGCGCGTCGATGTCGTGCTACATGGCCGCAGCGCGACGTTGACCGAAGTTTCCTTTTTCAATTCGCACAACGGTTCAAAGGAACCGCCGGCCGAACAGGATTGGGTGCAGATCGACATCTTTGGCCGCGGCAACAACGCGTATCGTTGGAGCGGCGAGGCGGATGTGATGGAAGCGATGGGCGCTTTCTACATGAGCGAGGGGTTGGCCGGTCGCGCAGCGGGTCCCAGCCACCACAGCGTCGTGTTGCGCGGTTTTTCCATGGGCGGGGCTGGAGCTTGGCACCTCGGACTTCGTCATCCTGGGAAATGGTGTGTCATCGGACCAGGTGCTGGTTTCACGACCACACACGGTTATGCCTGGAAGGAGAAACGAGAACTTCCTGATTACCAAGAACGTTGTCTGCGTATTTATGATGCGATTGATTACGTCGAGAACGCGCGGATGGTTCCAATTGTCGCATACTCCGGTGGCGACGATGCGCAAAAGCTTGCCGCCGATAATATTGAAAATCGACTGAAAGTACTCAAGATCGACGCCATGACTCACCTTGTGGCGCCAGGACTCGGTCATACATTTCCACAAGATTGGTTCAAAAAGGCAAACGCCTCATGGTCCAAGTATGCAACAGAATCACGAAACAACTATCCAGCAAAGGTGTCATTTGTTACCTACACGTTGAAGAATCGAGAATGTGATTGGGTCATCATCGACGCATTGGAGAAACACTACGAAAAGTCACAAATCGATGCGGAAGTAAAGGGCGCGGGATGGGTAGTCGCGACGAAAAACGTGCGCGCGTTTACATTGGTAGGAGTACCGGGAGGAAATGGCGCGCGATTGACAATCGACAATCAGAACCTGGGAATTGTCCCTCACTACGGTGTGGCGGTGGTTAAGGAAAAAGGCCGATGGAAAGCGGCATCGGCTCGAAATGTCCTTGGCGGTTTCGTGTTCGCCAACCCGCCCGAAAAATTTCCTGGTCTCCAAGGCCCCATCGACGACGCCTTCACCGCCGGCTTCCTCTGCGTCGCCGGCACCGGGCAAACGTGGCATCCGCAAACGCAAAAGTTCGTTGACGCCAAGATTAAATCATTCGAGTACGACTGGGCCAAACACTGGCGCGGCGAATTGCCCATCACGAACGAATACGGCATCACGCCAAATGAAATCGCGGACAAACATCTGATCCTGTTCGGCGATCCGAGTTCCAATTTTCTGCTGGCGAATATTCTGCCGAAGTTGCCGCTCAAGTGGACGAAGGACGAGATCGAGTTTGACGGCAAGAAGTACAAATTGTCGGACCACATTCCGGTCATGATCTTTCCGAATCCGCTCAATCCGAAGAAGTACGTCGTGCTCAACACGGGGCACACGATTCCGTCGGAAGATTACGCGAAGACGAACGCCTTGCTGTTTCCGCGTTTGGGCGACTACGCGATTTTACGTATGACGCCGACCGCGAAGGATGCGGCTGCATACGAGGTGGCGACGGCGGGGTTGTTTGATGAATTTTGGAAGGTGGAAAAGAAATAACCAAGCTTGCGTTTAGCGCTCGCGCGGCCCCTGCGATGGCTTCATGCCATTGCAAACGACCTGCGAGCGCTAAACGTAAACCAGGAGCCATTCATGCGCGCGCTGTTGTTAACCTTGTTCCTGCCCATGATCACCTACGCCGGCGAATCCATCGTCCCCAAAAACGCCAAGCTCGAAAAGCTCTGGGGCGAAGGCGACTTCACCGAAGGCCCCGCGTATGGCCCCGATCATTGCGTCTACTTCTCCGACATCGGCAATCGCATCATGAAGTTCGACCCCGCGACCGGCAAGACGACCGAATACCGCAACCCCTGCGGCCGGGCCAACGGGCTCGACTTCGATCCCAAGGGCCGCCTCGTCGCGGCCGAGGGCGCCAACAAGGGGGGCAATCGGCGCGTCACGCGCACCGAGAAAGACGGCACGATCACCGTCCTCGCCGACAAATGGAAGGGCAAACGCTTCAATAGCCCGAACGATCTCACCATCGATTCCAAGAATCGCGTTTACTTCACCGATCCGCGCTACGTCGGCGATGAGCCGCGCGAGATCGACACCGAAAGCGTCTATCGCATCGATCCGAATGGCACGGTCACGCAAATCATCAGCGATGTGCAAAAGCCGAACGGCATCATCCTCTCGCCGGACATGAAAACCCTTTATTTGGCGGATAACCATCCCACCAAGAATCGCTACCTGCTGGCGTATCCCTTGAACGACGACGGGGCCGTCGGCAAAAAGAAGGTGTTGCACGACTTCGCCCCCGATCGCGGCATCGACGGCATGTGCATTGATATCAAGGGCAACATCTACGCCACCGCCGGCAAGGGCAAGACCGCGGGCGTCACCATCTTCAGCCCCGACGGCAAGAAACTCGACTTCATCGCGACGCCGGAGGACCCGAGCAATTGCGTCTTCGGCGGCGCGGATCGGCGCATGCTGTACATCACGGCGGGGCGGTCGTTGTATCGCATTCAGTTGACGATTGATGGTTTCGCGGTTTA
>DAIOGM010000058.1:13962-24536 GCA_036745215.1 Gemmataceae bacterium | reverse complement strand
TCCCAGGCTCTGCCTGGGAACGCACTGCCGCGAGGCTCTGCCTCGCCGTCCCGCGTGTCGCTTCCCTCGCGCACGGCAGGCAGAGCCTGCAAGGCAGAGCGTTCCCAGGCAGAGCCTGGGAACGAGGTCGGGAAGTCATGGCGAACCACGGCTAACGGCGACATCGAAGTACAACCATCGACCGACGGCACTCTTGCGTTTTGCCAGGGCGCCGTCCGACGTCAACAGCAAGAGCGGCAAGAATAGCTGAGCGAATTGCACCGGGTGCCCCTTCGACGCCAGGGCGACGCGAATCGCATCGGTGTCGCGCTCCTCGTCGAAGAAACCTTCGTGCACGAGCAAGAGCAACAACGTGCGAACGATCTCTTCCATCTCGCGCATCGAACGAGCGGCATCGAGCGAGAGCTTCCAGTAATCGCGGCGACGACGCTTCTTGCTCGGTCGGACGGATGGTACGGCCAACACGCGTTTCAGCACATCGGGCGCGATTTCGCCGAGCGCCCAGCGAACCATCTCCGAGGTTTCCGCGTCGCAGACTTTGAGCAGCGTAATAAGAGCATGAGCCGCCGAGCGCGCGTCCTTGCCGATCTCGCCGAGCGCCCGCGCCGCGGCAAGGCGCAATTCGCGATGGCCGAGCCAAACGGCTTCGACGAGCGCCGGCGCCGCGGCGCGAGCGGGCGGACCGATGCGGCCCAGCGCTCGCGCCGCTGCCACGCGAACTTGCGGATCGAGATCGCGCAAGGCATCGATCAGGAGCGGCGCCGCGTCGCGCGCCAGCACGCCGCTCTGCCCCAATCCCTCGGCCGCGCCGCGCCGCACATGCGCATCGGCGTCGTCGAGCAGCTCGATCAATTCTTCGATGGTCACGCCCCACGTTCGCAGCATGGTCATGCGCAACCAGATCACGAGCCGCGCCATCCAGACGCCGGCGATGACGCGAAACAACAGCCCAGCGCCACGCGTCCAGTACGTCGGCTCCGCGCCGTGCAACTGCCAGCCGAACAACTGAAGCACGTCCCCCACGTCCAGCAATCGCACCAGTTGATCCAGGGGCCAAAGCAGCCAATCGATCGGCCGCAGCGGCAAACTGACGGCGAACACCGCGTATAACGCCAGCGTCGCCAGCAGCCAGCCAAACTCGCGCCGGCCGCGCGCCAGGTGCGTCTCCTTTTGCGCGTCCTGCCACCAGCGATTCAATCCACGCAGCATCAGGCCGATCAAGAAAACATCCACCGTCAAATGCATGCTCGCCAGGAGCAGGCTCGCCTGCGCACTTTGATGCGTGATGACCTGGATGGGAATGCCGTAGTCATCGAGCGCGTCGAGAAAGTCGGCGGCCCGCAGAACGTGCGCGATCGTGAATTCGGCCCAATCCAGCAGCCGCGGCTCGCGATCGCAATAGTAATGCTCCGCGCCGAAAGCGCAATAGAGCTGGAAGTTGAGTGAGCCGAACAGAACGATTTGCGCGCAATTCAGGCCAATGAGCACCTGCCGGCTGCGCGTCAACGCGCGAAACGACACGGCCGCGTTGACGGCGATCAAAACAATCGTCGCGAAAAACGCCGACGGATAACTCGGCAACGCCGGCCTCGACGCCAACAATGCCAGCCAGCTCCCGGCAACGATGATGAGGATGCGATCCGCAGACATGAACCGAAACATAAGCCACCTGGAGATGATTCGGCCTGATCTCCGGCGATGGCTCCAGATTCTGTACGGAAGAGTGCGACGCGTTGGTTCGCCGGAATTCTCCCCATCTCGAAAAAACTATCTCGTTCCCAGGCTCCGCCTGGGAACGCACTAGCCTCGAGGCTCTGCCTCGGCGTCCCGCGCGAAGACTTTAGTTAAACCGGGTTTACTGATCATCAGGAAAGAATAACGCTTGCCTCGGGAGGGCGAGGCTCCTGCCGAGCCGTTTGGGCGCCGTATTTTCGAGGTTCGCGGCTCGGCGGGAGCCTCGCCCTCCCGGCACGTCGCACATTCCTTTCCTGAAGATCAGTAGCGAGGCAGAGCCTCGCGGCAGTTGCGTCCCAGGCGGAGCCTGGGACGCAGGAACTGAGAAGGAGGTTGTGCAACAATTTCATAATAACTGGACGTTCGTGCAAATCCTGGGTAGGCTAATCTGACTGGCCTCTGCACAAAGCGTTTGGGCCCCGCCATTCTGGGGCAACCGACATGATGTATGAAGCGACCTCGTTCGAATGCTCGCGTATCGCACAGGACCTGCAAGTCCGCAAAGTCCAAGTTGAAAGTGTCGTCCAGCTTTTCAACGAAGGAAATACCGTCCCCTACATCGCGCGCTACGCCAAGGAAAAAACGAGCGGCCTCGATGAGGACGCTGTTCGCTCGATTCAATCGCGCCTCAACTTTCTCAAGCAGCTCAACGAACGCAAGCATACGATCCTCAAAAGCATCGAGACGCACGGCAGGCTGACGGAAGAGCTGCGCCGCGAAATCCTCAACGCGCCGACGTCGCGCCGTCTGGAGGATTTGTACCTCCCTTACAAGGCTCGCAAGAAAAGCCTGGCGAACGCCGCCCGCGACAAGGGCCTGGAGCCGCTGGCGCTCGCGATCTGGCACAGCGACCCGGCCGTCGGCAATCTCGATGAACTTTTGCCGAGCCTGATCAACCCCGAGAAACAACTCAACACGGCCGAAGACGCGAAAACCGGCGTGCAGCATTTGATCGCCGAGATGATTAACGAAACCGCGGAGGTGCGTGCGGTCGTCCGCCGCGTGTTGTGGAAAACCGGCACGGTCGTGTCAACGAAGAACGAAAAGGTGCCCGAGGGACAGGGGAACGAATACAAGCCTTACTTTCAATTCAAGGAAGCGACGCAAGAGATTCGCCCACACCGCATCCTGGCGCTCAATCGAGGCGAAAAAGACGGCGTCTTGAAGGTGAGGCTGGAATGGCCGATGGATCAGGTGCGAACGGCTGCAGCGAAGGCGTTGGCGGAGGTGTTGCTGGAAATGGCGGGCCAGCCGGCGCCGCAGCCGTCCGCGCCGACGCCATCGCCCGCGCCACCGGAACCGGCGCCAGGCCCGCCGGAGACGCCAGAGTCACCGCCGGAGGCGCCGCCGTTTCCGCCCTCGCCCCCGGAGGCGCCGCCGGAATCGCCGCCACCGCACGAGCCGCCGCCGCCCGGCATTCCGCCGATGCCCGAACCGCCGACGGGCACGCCGCCGTCGCCTCACGCCGCGCCATTGGTTGAGTCGCTCACGTCGGCTCCGAAGCCGGTGTTGACCGGCGACCCGCTGGCCGAGGGAACCGAATTCCGTTCGCCGCACGCCGGATTCTTGGGAGCATGCCTCGACGACGTGCTGACGCGTTTGTTGTTGCCGAACCTCGAGCGCGAGATGCGTGCCGAGTTGACGGACGAGGCCGAGCTGCACGCGAGCAAGGTGTTCGCGCACACGATTCGCAGCCTGCTGATGCAGCCGCCGGTTCCGGGGAAGCGCGTGCTGGCGATCGATCCGGGTTTCCGCACGGGCTGCAAGTTGGCGGCCCTGGACGAATCGGGCGCGGTGCTCGAAGCCGCCGTCATCTTTCCGCATGGCGGCCCAGGAGGCGGCGGCCGAAAAGGCAAAGACAAGAAACCCAAGGAGCAAGCTGCGCCGCCGTCTACCACGCCCGACGCAAGTTCTCCCGCTGCGCCGTCGCCGCTTCCCGATGCAAGCGTGCCCGCCGCGCCGACGCCTGACGAACCAGTTGCGCCGACGCCGGAAGTAGCGCCGGCCGTGGAAGCCATCATCGCCGCACCGCCCGTGGCGGAACCGGCGCCTGCCGCCGAGGCGCCGCCGGTCGAAGCCGTGCCCGCGAACAATGCCGCCGCCCAGGCGCCGACGGACAGCGCGCCGCCGGAGCCGACCGTGGACAAGCGTGCCGAGGCGAAAACGAAAATCGAAGAGCTGGTCAAAAAGCATCAACTCAACGTGATCGCCCTGGGCAACGGCGCCGCCTGCCGTGAGACCGAGGAGGTCATCGCCGAAGTCATCGCCGCCGCGCTGCCGGATTTGCCGTATGTCATCGTGTCCGAGGTGGGCGCCAGTGCGTACTCCGTCAGTCCGGCCGCCAAGGAAGAATTCGCCAACGTGGACGCCAACGCCCGCAGTGCCATCACCATCGGCCGGCGGCTGCAAGATCCGTTGAGCGAACTGGTCAAGATTGATCCGCAAAGCCTGAGCATGGGACTATACGCTCACGATGTGGGTCGCAAGGAATTGAAGGAAATCCTGGAGGGCGTCGTCGAATCTTGCGTCAACCAGGTGGGCGTGGATGTCAACACCTCCGGCCCGTCGTTGTTGCGTCACGTGTCCGGCCTCAATTCGATGGTGGCGCGAGAGATCGTCGAGCATCGCAAAAATCACGGACCATTCACGAGCCGAGCGCAGCTCGCGAGCCTGCCCGGCCTGAGCCCGGCCCGCTACCAGCAAGCGGCAGGATTCCTCAAAGTGTCGGGGGCGCCGAATCCGCTCGATCGCATGTGGATTCATCCGGACAAATATGCAGTTGCCGAGAAAGCGATCGCCGAGCTAGGCGCGACGTCCGGCGCGTTGGACGACAAGGCGGCCCACGCCGAATTTCGCCGCAAATTGAACGAGGTCAATATCGAGGAACTGGCGAAGAAGCTCGAAGTGAGCGTGGCGGCGCTCGACGACCTGTTTCACGCGCTCGCCAGGCCGGGCAAGGATCCGCGCAGCGAGGTCGCGCCCCCGATTTTCAAGAAGGGCATCCTCAAGCTGGAAGAATTGACTCCGGGCCAGGAACTCAAGGGAACCGTGCTGAACGTCGTCGATTTCGGCGCCTTCGTGGATGTGGGCCTGAAGGACAGCGGCCTGGTGCACATCAGTCAGATGGCGAACAAGTACATCAAAAGCCCCTATGACGTGGTTGCGGTCAACGACATCGTCAAGGTGTGGGTATTGAAGATCGACAAGGACACCAATCACGTGTCGTTGACGATGATCCAGCCGGGCAGCGAGCGCAAACCCGGCGAGCGTGGACCGCAGATGCCGCGCCGCGAAGGCGAAGGCCGGCCACAAGACGATCGCGGCCCGCGACCGCCGCGCGGCCGGGCGCCGGGTGGACCGCCGCGTGAAGGACAACGAATGGGCGGACGGCCTCCGCAGCGCGACCGTCGTGGACCGCCGCCACGCGAAGCGGCTTCGCCCCTGCCGCCGCCGTTGCCGCCGCCGCCGCGGAAACCAAAGCGCGAAGCGCCGAAGCCGAAGCTGACGCAAGCCGCGATGGAAGGCCGGGCGCCTTTGCGCACGTTGGGCGAACTGGCGGCGTTCTTCGCGGCCAAGGAGGAGAAGGACAAGCCGGCGCCGCCGCCGGTTGAGGAAAAGAAGGAGACGCCGGTGGAAACGCCCGCCGAGCCGAAACCGCTTGAAGATAATCCAAGTGCGACGGAGCCGCCCCCTCAAGGGTAAATGACGAATGTCGAAGCACGAATGACGAAAGAATGACGAAATCCGCATGCCGAATGAAAGCGGCGCGAGTCGATTTCGGGATTCGTCATTCGTGCTTCTTTCGTCATTCGTGCTTCGTCATTCGTCATTGCCCTGCTTCATCTTCTCTGAATTGCCTCGCTCAACTAGCTTCCTTCACGTCGCTTTGCCAAGCTTGCCGCTGCACTTGAAAGTTTGCTTTCCCAAGATTATAAGTCTGGTAAGGAATGTCCCCTCACCCGTTAAACGGTGAGCTGGGAGCGAAATTGCATCGGTTACGATTGGGGATAGGATGTCCGCTCTCGCAACGCAAACCATCGTCCAACCGCCGAGTCCGGCCAAGTCCGGGCCACCTCTTGATACGACGCTGCGCTATTTCGGTTTGGATCTTGTCCAGAAGCGCGCTCAGCGCTGCCTGTTGTCCCTGCAAAATCCCGACGGCCATTGGCGCGGCGAGCTGCAAGGCGACACGATTCTCGAATCCGAATTCGTCCTCTTGATGGCGTTTCTTGGCCGCGAGAAGGAAGATCGCGTTCGCAAGGCCGCCAATTACATCCTCAAGCAAGAACGTCGCGACGGGGGCGCCTGGAGCAACCATCCGGGCGGGCCGGTCGATCTGAACGTCTCGGTCAAGGCGTACTTCGCGCTCAAGCTCGCAGGCCATCGCGCCGACGCGCCGCACATGTGCCGCGCCCGTGAGGCGATTCTGAACTTGGGCGGCGCGATCAACGCGAACAGCTACACCAAGTTTTATCTCGCTTTCCTCGGCCAGTTCCCTTACGCCAACTGCGCCGCCGTGCCGCCCGAGATGCTGTATTTGCCGAAGTGGGCGTACTTCAACATCTACGCGATGTCGGCGTGGACGCGCACGATCATCGTGCCCTTGAGTCTCTTCTACGCGCACAAGCCGGTGCGAAAGATCGACGCGGAGAACGGCATTTCAGAATTGTTCGTGGACGAGCCGCACAAGCCGCTCTGGCCGTGCTCGCCGACGAATCGATTGTTTACCTGGACGAACTTCTTCCTCGCCGCGGATCAGGTCATCAAATGGCTCGAAAACTGGGGGCCGAAGTTCATTCGCAAAAGGGCAATCGACAAGGCACATCACTGGATGCTCGAGCATTTCGAGGATTCCGACGGCGTCGGCGCCATCTATCCGCCGATCATTTATTCGATCATCAGCTTGCATTGCCTCGGCTATGCCAATGATTCACCGGAAATGAAGTATGCGCTCGCGCAACTCGATGATCTGATGCTCGAAGAGGAAGACACGTTGCGGGTGGAGCCGTGCTTTTCGCCGGTGTGGGATACGGCGTTGTCGCTCAATGCGCTGGCGATGGATGCGGCATCCCGGAAGAACGCGAGCGCGAAACCGCAAGCGGCGATGGCGAAGGCGGCGCGCTGGCTGCTCGAACGCGAGGTGCGCCGCGCCGGCGATTGGAGCCTGATGAACCCCGGCGTCGAGCCCGGCGGCTGGTGCTTCGAATATCGCAACGGCTTCTATCCCGACATCGACGACACCGCCATGGTCCTGACGGGACTGGCGCGCAGCGGTCGTGCGTGGGAACGTCAATGTACTCCTCACGCTCCGCGTGAGGATGAGTTGATCCCGGCCGTGCGCCGCGGCCTCAACTGGCTGCTCGCCATGCAAAACAAGGACGGCGGCTGGGCAGCGTTCGATCGCGACATCAATCACGAAATCCTCACCAAGGTTCCGTTCGCCGATCACAACGCGATGCTCGATCCGAGCTGTCCTGACATCACCGCTCGCGTTCTCGAAGCGCTGGGTCAATATGGAATCAAGGTCGGCCATCCGCAGGTCGATCGCGGCCTCGAGTTCATTGCACGCATGCAAGACCCGCGCGGCTGCTGGATCGGCCGCTGGGGCGTGAATTACCTATACGGCACCTGGCAAGTCCTGGTTGGCCTCGAAGCATCCGGCGCCGACATGCAGCAGCCGATGGTGCGCCGCGCCGTCGCCTGGCTCATGAAGGTGCAGCAACATTCGGGCGGCTGGGGTGAGAGCTGCCGAAGCTACGACGATCCCTCGACGGCAGGGCAGGGGACCGTCACCGCCTCGCAAACATCGTGGGCGCTCCTGGGTCTCATCGCCGCCGCGGAAGCCGACTCCGACGCCGTTCATCGCGGCATCCGCTATCTCATAGAGACGCAGGACACGGACGGCAACTGGCGCGAAGATCAATTCACCGGCACCGGGTTTCCGAAGGTGTTCTATCTCAAGTATCACATGTATCGCCTGTACTTTCCCTTGATGGCGTTGGCTCGATACAAACGTGCGCTGGCGGGCGAACGGCGCGACGAGGCGGTTCATTACGATTGGCCGATGGCGGTGGCGAAATAATATACCCGCCGCTTGCGGTTTAGCGCTCGTGGCGCCATGAACACGAAACCGCAAGCGGCATGAAGGAGCTTTTCAATGCGTTTCCCGCTCAGCCTGACGACCGCCATGGTCGGCTACATCGGCAAGAAAAAAATCACTGGCACGAAACGCTTCCCACTCGTTCTGATGTTGGAACCGCTGCACGCGTGCAACCTCACCTGCACCGGCTGCGGGCGCATTCGCGAATACGAAGACACCATCAAGCAAAAGCTCACTGTCGAGGAATGCCTCGCGTCCGTCGATGAGGCCGGCGCCCCGATCGTCAGCATCTGCGGCGGCGAGCCGATGATCTATCCCGAGATCGGCCGGTTGGTGAAGGAGATTCTCAAGAAACGCAAGCACATCTATCTGTGCACGAACGGCATGTTCATCCAGAAGAAGCTGCACGAGTTCTCGCCGACGTCGCGATTCTTCTTCAACGTCCATCTCGACGGCCTGCGCGAGACGCACGACAAGGCCGTCGAACGCGAAGGCGTGTTCGACGACGCCATCGCCGGCATCAAGGCCGCCAAGGCGAAGGGCTTCCTCGTTTGCACGAACACCACCGTCTACAAGGACACGAACCTCGCCGAGCTCGATGAACTTTACGCGTATCTCACCAAACTGGGCGTCGATGGCTTCATGCTGTCGCCTGCGTACGGGTATGTCGCGGTCCACAAGACGAATCCAACCGGCGCGGCCGAGATCTTCCTGACGCGCGACGATATTCGCATCAAGTTCAAGGAAGCCAAGAAGCTCTTCAAGAAGTATCACCTCAACAACTCGCCGATTTACATGGAGTTCCTGGCCGGCGAACGCGAACTGACCTGCACCGCGTGGGGCAATCCGACACGCAATGTCAAAGGCTGGAAGGGCCCGTGCTATCTCATCACCGATGAGCATCACAACAGCTTCGACGATTTGATGAACAAGACCGAATGGGACAAGTACGGCCACGGCAAGGATCCGCGTTGCGAGCATTGCATGGTCCATTGCGGCTTCGAACCGTCGGCGGCGCTCGGCGTCAACAGCCGATTGGGCGATAGCTTGAAGATGCTGATGTGGCAGTTGTCGTAGTATATGCGAGCCACGGGGTTTATCCCCGTGGATTGGATGTCCGCACCACGGGGATAAACCCCGTGGCTCGCCAAACTTTCCTGTTTGCCTCTCGTCATGTCCAATCTCTCTTGACCGCTCACAAAAATTCGTTATTACGTCCGCCTCGAATAAAGAATTTAGGGGCCGCCCTGCTGGGCTGGGGACGCGGGGCGTGCTCAATTTCATGCGGGGAAGGGGATTCCTCATGACCTTTCGTCAATGGCAACGACTTGGGCGCAAAGTCATTCTCGGCGGCGGCCTGTTATTGGCCTCAAGCGGCACGTTCGCGTGGGCTCAAGGCCCCGCGCCGGCGCCGACGACGGCCGAACCGGAGGCAGCACCGGTGCGGCGCAATTACATGAAGCAAAACGTCATCGACTTGCCGATCACCATGGATGATTCGGCGCGAGCGCAGATTCAGGAAATCCACCTCTACGTCAAGGAACAGCCGAACGGCCAATGGGTGCTGCGCGACAAGGGCAACGCGGCTCAGCGTGTCTTTCGTTTCCAGGCGCCGCGCGACGGCGAATACTGGTTCACCATGATGACCGTGGACAAACAAGGCAAACATTTCCCGCAGAACCTGCAAAATGAACGCCCCGGCTTGATCGTCGTCATCGACACGCAAAAGCCGGCGATCGAAATGGTCAACCTCGGGCAAACCCCGGAAGGCCACCTGGTTCAATGCGAAGTTCAAGACGCGCACCTCGATAACGCCCGCGTGCGATTCTTCTTCCAGGGCGGCGACAAGGTTTTCCGGCCGCTCGACCCGATGGTCGGCAGCGGCAATGTCTTCTGCATCCCGACGCAAGCCGTGACGACCGGCGTCGTTCGCCTCGTGGCTGAGGATCTCGCCGGCAACCAAACCTTGCGCGAGGAGCATTTGAATCACATGGCGGCCCGGAAGCAGCCGGAAGCGAACACGCAGCAAGCGTCGGTCACGCAGCCGATGATTGTGCAGCCGCCGATTGAATATCAGCAACCGACGACGTTGCCGCAGAACGTCAAGGTTTCGCCGGAGTTGGAGCCTGCGGATTGGCGCACGCCGCAGCGGCAGCCGTCGCGCGTCGAGGAGCCGGCGCAGTCGGTGTCGTATCGTCCGGATGGCAGGGAAGGCCCGCGTTTCGAAACCTCGCACGCCGAACCGCCGACGCCGATGACGCACGTGGCCGGCCCCTCGCGACCGCCCGTGGCGCCGACCAACACCGCGCCGCCGACGAACACGCAGTTGCCTGCGAAGAGGCAAATCGTCAACAACATGCGCGTTCTCCTCGACTATCAGATCGACAACGCCGTCACGAAGGCCACCGCGAAGGTCGAAGTTTGGCTCACTCGCGATCAAGGCAAGACCTGGCAAAAGGCAGCCGAGGATGCGCGGCGCAAAAGCCCCATCGAAGTCAATCTGCCCGGCGAAGGCTTATTCGGCCTGATCCTGCTCGTCACGAACAGCTCCGGCATTTCGAACGGCCCCGCGGCCGGCGACGCCCCGGATTGGTGGATCGAAGTGGATGCGACTCGGCCTGTCGCTCAAATCAGCAATATCGTGGTCAGCCACGACAAGGGCCAAACATGCGTGCAAGTTCACTGGGCTTCGAAGGACAACAACCTCGGCGAAACGCCCGTTGACCTTTATTACTCCGCG
>DAIOGM010000058.1:0-13952 GCA_036745215.1 Gemmataceae bacterium | reverse complement strand
GATCTTGAAGACGAACCCGGACACCCCGGGCTCGTCGGGCATGACCGGGCGCGGCCCCTGGCTGCCGATCGCGAAGGGATTGAAGGCAGCCGGCTCACATCACTGGATGCCGCCCGCGGAGATTGGCGCGCAGGCGCATGTGCGGTTGATCGCACGCGATGTCGCGGGCAACTCGTGCATCTGCAATACGATGGAGGCGGTGCACCTGGAAACCGGGCCGTCGCGAGCCACCATTCGCGGCGTACGCACCGAGGCGCCGGTATCGCCGTTGATCGTGCCGCAGACGAAATCGTCGTCGTCGCAGCCGTTCCAGATCATTCAGTCGCCGCCGGGGAATTGAGGATTATTCGCTTGGCTCGCCGGCGCGGGCGAACCAGTCCCGAATAGAAAGCGTGAAGCCGGGCAGCACGTCGCCGCCATCAAGCGTGCCGTTTTCGTCCAAGGTCGTCGAGACATCGGGCGCCGTAAAAACTTCGACTTTGCGCTTGATCGGATGGACTTCCCAAACCAACTTCGCGCCGCCATCAAAATACTCGCGGCGTTTGCGTTCCATTTCCGCCTTTGTGTTGGTCGGGCTGAGAATGTCCACGGCGAGATCGGGAACGACATTGAGGATCTGGACTTTGGGCAGTTTTCGACCGGGGAAATGATCCCACGAAATGAAGGAAACATCCGGCAAGCGAACTTGCTCAGGCGCGACACGAATCATGCCACCGCCTTCGAGCAGGATGCCCAAATCATGCTTGTCGAGAAACCGTTGTAGGTAGCCGATCAAGATAACGCCCAACCACGATTCATAATATCCAATCGCTTTCTCCACCAGTGTTCCGTCGATGAGTTCGCACAACTTGTGCTCGATCGCGTCCTCTTCCGTCGCCGTTCCGGGATGCGGCTCTAGCAGCACGCGCTCCGCTGGCACCGCCAATCGCATCAGCAAATCGGCAACTCTGTTCGGCTTTGGTCGAGTAATCACGCTCATGACGAGCCCTTCCGAATGGCGTTCGTGGTCCCGGTCATTGTAACATAACTTTGCCGACCCAGCCATTTCTTCGTTGTTTTCCGCACTTGACAGCGTTACAGTCATCGATTGACGCCACAAATCTCAAGGGATTTCAACATGCGCCGCATCCTCCTGGCACTTCTCGCCGCCATCGTTTTCGCGTCCGCCGCCCCGGCGCAAGAGAAGAAGAAGAACATTGTTCTCATCGTCGCCGACGATCTCGGCCGACAGCTCGGCTGCTACGGCAACAAAGTCATCAAGACGCCGAACATCGATGCCCTCGCCAAGCGCGGCGTGCGTTTCACGAAGGCGTACGGCACCGTCGCGTCGTGCAGTCCGAGCCGCGCCAGCATTTACACGGGCATGTACACGCATCAGAATGGCCAGTATGGCTTGCAACACGCGACGCACAAGCAAGAGTGCTATCCCTGGGTGCAAGGGTTGCCGAATCTACTACGTACCGCCGACTACTTCAGCGGGTTGATCGGCAAATTCCACACGGGGCCCGATTCGTCCTTTCGGTGGGAGCGCCTGATGACGAATACCAAGGGCCGCGATCCGCAATCGTTCGCGAAGCACGCGCGCGATTTTATCAAGGCGAGTGAAAAGCAGCCGTTCTTCCTCGTCGTCGGCTTCCAGGATCCGCATCGGCCGTTCTCGGGCGACGACGATAGCAAGTACGATCCGAAAAAGGTTGACCTGCCCCCGTTCCTGCCCGACGCCGATGCGACTCGAAAAGACTGGGCGGAATACTATCAATGCATCTCGCGCCTCGATCGCGGCGTCGGCATGATTCTCGAAGTGCTGCGCGAGACGGGGCAACTCGACGACACCATCGTCATCTTCATCAGCGACAACGGTCCGCCGTTTCCCGGCGCGAAGACGACGCTTTACGAAGCGGGCATTCATTTGCCGCTGATCATGGCCGGCCCGGGGCTGCCGACCGGCAGCACGAACAACGCACTTGTCAGCTACATCGATCTGACGCCGACCATCCTGGAAGTCGCGGGCGGCAAGACGCCGAATTACAAGCAGACCAAGCTCTACGGAAAATCGATTCTCTCGATCGCCAAGGACGCCGACGCGAAAGGCTGGGACGCCGTGTTCGGCTCGCATCAGTTCCATGAGATCACGATGTACTATCCGATGCGCACGATCGTCACGCCGCGCTACAAGCTGATCGTGAATCTCGACCACGAGAAGGCGTATCCATTCGCATCGGACCTGTGGGGTTCGCCGAGCTGGCAGTACATCCGCAAGAACAACGTGAAAATGATGGGCGAGCGCCCGGTCGCATCGTATCTGCATCGACCCAAGGAAGAGCTTTACGATTTGACGAACGATCCGAACGAACTAAAGAATCTCGCGGCCGATCAAGGCCACGGGAAGATACTCGCCGACCTGCGTGGACGTTTGCGCGCCTGGCAGGTTGAGACGAATGATCCGTGGACGATTGTGTATCGCGAGGAGAACATGAAGTTCAACAAGTAGGACTGGTGAGCCCGATTCCGGCGCGATATTTGCTTCAGAGAATGAGCACGTCGATTCCGATTCGCCTGAAGCACCTGTCGGGAGAATTCACCATGGACCTAGGGAACGCACCGGAGAGCGGTAATGTCCGAGATAGCCGCGGCCGAGGCACCAAGCTTGCCATCGGCGGCGTAGGCGGCATTGTCCTCGTGATTCTTGGCCTGATCTTCGGTCAAGATCTGATGCCCTTGTTGCAGAATGCTCCAATCAATCAGGGGCCCCCCGATGAAAAGACGCTGGTATTCGCACGCAAGGTGCTCGGAACCACGGAATCGGTCTGGCACGAACAGTTCAAGTTGAAAGACCTGAAGTATCGGCCGCCCACGATGGAGTTGTTCAGTGATCAAGTCCGCACGGGCTGCGGCGTCGCTCCATCCGCGGTCGGGCCGTTCTATTGCCCGAAGGATCGCACCGTTTATCTCGACCCGACATTTTTCGACGAACTGGAACGCAAGCTCGGCGGCTCGAAGGGGGAGTTTTCGCAAGCTTATGTCATCGCATACGAAGTCGGACATCACGTGCAAAACCTGCTCGGCTACATGGCCAAGCGGAACACCATGGAAGAACATGACTTCTCGGTCCGGCTCGAACTCCAGGCCGACTATCTGGCCGGCGTGTGGGCGCATCACGGCCAGAAGACGTTCAAATTCATCGAGCCGGGCGACGTCGAGTCCGCGATCAAATCCGCCAACGCGATCGGCGACGATCGATTGCAAAAAAGGTCCGGCGGATTCGTGCATCCGGAGAAGTTCACGCACGGCACGTCGGCGCAGCGCGTGAAGTATTTCTCCGAAGGCATGCGCAGCGGCGACGCGAGCCAAAAGAAGCTGGACTATTTCTTCGAAGTGCGACGTTCAAGAGATTTGTGATTTCGCATCAACAGGATTGGACAAGCAATGGGACGCTGCAAAACGCACGGATTGATGTTCCTTGTTTTTGCCCTGATCGCGCCCGGCGCGTTCGCCCAGCCTGTCGACAATTTTCAAGTCGGCTTTGGCGCGATCGACGTCACGCCCGATCCGGTCAAATCGACCGTCTATCTCGCCGGCTTTGGCAAAAACCGCAAGGCGACGAAGGTGAACGATCCCTTGATGGCCCGCGCCGTCGTGTTCGCCGACGGCAAAAAGAAAATCGCCATCGTCTCCGTCGATCTCGTCGGCTTGTTCAACGACGTCGCCCAGCGGGTTCGCAAACAGCTTCCCGGCTTCGAATACCTCCTCGTCACGAGCACGCACAATCACGAGGGGCCCGACACCATGGGACTGTGGGGGCCGAACCCGTGGACCAGCGGCATTGACGCCGATTATCTAAAACGAGTCGAAGCCGGCCTCGTCAAGGCGATCCAGGACGCCGACAAGAACAAGGCGCCCGCCACCGCATTCATCGGCACGGCCAATGGCCCCGAGCTGTTGCACGATGGCCGAGAGCCGTACGTCAAGCATGACGAGCTGGTCGTACTTCGTTTTGAGGACGCGAACAAGAAGGCGGCTGGCCTGGTCGTGCAGTGGAACAATCATCCGGAGACGTTGTCGAGCAAGAACACCGAGATCAGCGCCGACTACGTGGGCTATACGGTTGATTACCTAAAGAAGAAATACGCCTGCCCCGTCGTCTATCTGACGGGAACCGTCGGCGGATTGATGACGTCGCTGCACGTCGAGATCAAGGACGACAAGGGCAACGCCCTCAAGGACGGCACGTTCGAGAAAACGGAGCGCTACGGGCTGCTCCTGGGCCAGCTCGCCGATAAAGCATTCGCCGCCGCCAAGCCGATCGGGTTGACGCCTTTGCAAGCGCGGTCGAAGCCGTTCTTCGCGCCGATCGACAACGACCTCTACGTCTTCGGCTTCAACGTCGGCGTTCTCAAGCGCGACGCATTCTTGTGGAAGGGCGATCCTTTCAAGGCGAACCCGGCGGATCCGAAGGACGACAGAAAGGCCCGGCTTTGCATTCAGTCCGAAGTCGGCTGGATCAAGATGGGCGATCTCGAAATCGCGGCGATCCCCGGTGAAATCTATCCGGAGCTGGTGCTGAGCAAGGTGCAAGATCCGCCCGATAAAGGCGCCGACTTTCCCGACGCGCCGATCGAGCCGGGCATTTACGCGCAGATGAAGAGCAAACACAAGATAATCGTCGGGCTCGCCAACGACGAGATCGGCTACATCCTGCCCAAGCGTCAATGGGACGCGACGGCGCCGTTCTGCTATGGCCGCAAGAAGGCGCAGTATGGCGAGGAGAACAGCCTGGGTCCGGAAACGGGGCCGATCTTGTGCGAGATGTTCCGCAGCATTGCGAACCACAGATGAACACGGATAAACACAGATACGCAAACCAATTATGACTCCCATCCGTGTCCATCTGTGTTCATTTGTGGTTGATGGAACGGGCGCGGCTAAACCGGCTCGCTGGCGAACACGCGACCATACGCCGCCAGCGCCTTGCCGCCGAGCCGCTCGGCCATGCGGCGATACGCGGCGCGGCGATAGCCCCAGCCGTACTGCGAACGCGGAATCTGTTCCAGCCAATCGAAGAGATGCACGCGGCACAGATCGTCGAAATCGGCGCGCGACAGCTCGACCGGCTCCTTCGTGATGCGATCCGTGAAGTGATACGTCTCGCCATTCCCCTCGGCCGCGGCGTCGAACGTCTCGCGCTGCATGGCGCAGTTGAGATACGCCAGCTTTTCAGCGCGAGCGCCGATCATGTCGCGGACCAGCGGGCGTTGATCCAGTTCCAGCTTGAAGCCCTGAAATTGCTGCGTGCCGTAAATGGAGTGAAACATGCCTGCGGCACAAAGTTCTTCGGTGCAGCCTTCGGACTCCATCAAGCGATAGACGTTGATGAGATGGCCGAGATAGGATTTTTGCGTATGGGGGACTTTCTCGATGCCGAGTTCGACGAGGAAGTCGGTCCATTTTTTGTAGTTAGCGCTCATGGCGGGTCTCCGATGGCATGGGGACGATTGGATATGATAATCGACGCAAAGCCGAAAATCGACGAGAATTCCGGGCCCAGGCCGCGGCGTTTTCTCTTTGCAAATCGGCCGAATCCTTCCTTAGAATAGATTCCCCTTGGCGCGGCGATTGGCCCTTGTTGACACGTCGTGTCGCTCGGTCGGTTGCTGTACTCTTTTTTGGCGCGATCCCTGCCCTTGCGCGCCGCGTGAACTCTAACCTTGAATGGAGAACATACCATGAAACTGGCAAACTTCCTCTGCGCGCTGAAGAATCGCTTTGCAACCAAGGTCCACGCCAAGGAACGCGGGCGATATCGTCCAAACTTGGAGTTGCTCGAAGACCGCATGGCGCCGGCGGTGTTCACGGTCACGAACAACTTCGATGAAAACAACGGGAGCCTGAATGGCGTCTCGTTGCGTGAAGCCATCCTCGCATCCAACGCGACCGCCGCCGCCGACACGATCAACTTCAACATCGCGCCTGGGGGTCTGCAAACGATCGCCCCGAACTCGCCGTTGCCGACCTTGACGAGCAAAGTGACCATTGCCGGCGACTCGCAATTATTCACCCAGATCCAGTTGAGCGGCATCAATGCCGGCGCGGGGACCAACGGCCTGGTCATGAAGGCGGCCGGCTGCGTGGTGCGCTCGCTCATCGTCAACCGATTCCAGGGCAACGGCATCCTGGCGCTTGGCTCAAGCGGCGTCGTCGAAGGCTGCCACATCGGCACGAACTTCGATGGCACGTCGGCGCTCGGCAATCAAGCGCATGGCGTCCTGATTGCGGGCACGGCCACCGGCGTGCGCATCGGTGGGACCACGGCGGCGGCGGGCAATATCATCTCCGGCAACACCCTGTCCGGCGTCGCCATCCTCGGCACGTTGACGAAAAGCAACCTCGTGCAAGGGAACATCATCGGCACCGACGCCGCGGGTACCTTCGACCTGGGCAACGGCTTCGACGGCGTGTTGATTGCGGAAGGCGCCAAATCCAACCTCATCGGCGGCGCCGTCGCGGGGGCGCGCAACCTCATCTCCGGCAATAACTCCGACGGCGTGAAAATCTCCGGATCGGGCACGACCGGCAACCTCGTACAGGGGAACTTCATCGGCACCGACGCCGCGGGGACATTCCTTCGGCCGAACAGCTTCGCGGGCGTGAAAATCTCCCTCGGCGCCGCCGGAAACACCGTGGGCGGAACCGCCCCAGGAGCGCGCAATGTCATCTCCGGCAACAACGCCAATGGCATCGAAATCTCGGACGCCGGTACGACCGGAAACCTGGTGCAGGGGAATTTCATCGGCACCGACGTCGCGGGGGACTTCCCTCGGCCGAACAGCTTCGCGGGCGTAGTAATCTCCGGCGGCGCCGCCAACAACACGGTGGGCGGAATCGTGGCCGGGGCGCGCAACGTCATCTCCGGCAATAACACCAACGGGGTTGAAATCGGCTTCATTGGCAACCTCACGATCTCGTTCGGCAACCTCGTGCAGGGGAATTTCATCGGCACGAATGCCGCGGGAACCGCCAGCCTCGGCAACATCATCGACGGCGTGCTGATCAGTAGCGCCCCCAACAACACCGTGGGCGGAATCGTGGCCGCGGCGCGCAACGTCATCTCGGGCAATACCGGTGACGGTGTTGAAATCCGCGGCGCATTGGCGAGCGGCAACCGGGTGCAGGGGAATTTCCTCGGCACGAATGCCGCGGGAACCCTCAGTCTCGGCAACGGCAACGTGGGCGTACGGATCAATGGCGCCCCCAACAACACCGTGGGCGGAACCGTGGCCGGGGCGCGCAACGTCCTCTCCGGCAACAACGACTCAGGCGTCGTCATTGAGGGCGCCGTTGCGGGAGGCAACCTGGTGCAGGGCAACTTCATCGGCGTCAACCCCGCCGGAACCGCCGATATGGGCAACGCCTTCGACGGCGTGCAAATCCGTGGCGCCGCCGTCAACAACACCGTGGGCGGAACCGTGGCTGCGGCCCGTAACATCATCTCGGGCAACAACCAATTCGGTGTTTTCGTTCGTAATGCCGATACCGTCAGCAACCGAATTCAGGGAAACTTCATCGGCCTGGCCGCCAATGGCGTCGCCCCCATGGGAAATACCAGCCACGGCATCTGGATCGCCGACGCGGCAAACAACAACACCATCGCCGCCGCCGCCGCGGGCGCGGGCCACGTCATCGCTCACAACGGCGGCGCCGGCGTCCTTATCGGCAACGATCCGGCTTTCCTCGGCCTCACGACGGCCGGCAGCGAAAACTCCGTCCTGGGCAACCGCATCTTCAGCAACGCCGGCCAGGGCATCGACCTCGGCAACAATGACGGCCCCACCCCCAACGACGTCAACGACGCCGATTCCGGTCCCAACGATCTGCTCAATAACCCCGTGCTCACCAGCGCCTTCCTCGACGGGGCCAACCTCCAGATCACCGGCTTCATCAACACCAATCAATTCCGGGTGCTGCGCATCGAGTTCTTCGCCAGCCCCGTTAGCGGTCAAGGCCAAACGTTTCTCGGTTTCCACACCGTCAACGTGGGACAAAACAATAGCATCGCCTTCGCGAAAATGCTGGTGGTCCCCCCGTCCGTGTTAGTTGGCCACAAGCTCACGGCCACGATCACCGATCAGTTTGGCAGCACCTCGGAGTTCTCGCTGCCGGTGACCATCGAGTGACGAGACACGATAAGCGACGCTTTGCGGAAGCGCCGGCTGGCAACGCTTCTGCGAAGCGCCGTTAATCGACATACAATACTCGCAACCCACAGGAGCCACCCATGTTCCCGTCGAACCACGCCTCCGTCAAGGCGATCGCGTGCCTTCTCGCGGTCGCCGGTCCGCTCGTCGCGCAGCCGAAGCAAGCCGAGTGGACGCCCATGCAGATGATGCAACTCAAGAAGATCAGCGGCGTCCAGGTCTCGCCCGACGGCAAGCGTGTCGTCTACGCCGTCAAGCACGCCGTGATGGACGACGGCAAGAGCGAGTATCTTTCGCACATCTACGTGGTGAACGCCGACGGCACGGGCACGATGCAGCTCACCGACGGCGACAAGTCGTGCGACGATCCACAATGGTCGCCCGACGGCAAACAGATCGCGTTTCTGTCCAAGAAGATCGGTAAACGCAATGTCTGGGTGATGACGCCCGCAGGCAAGGCCATGGTGCAGATTACCGACATGCCAACCGATGTGACGAGCTTCAAATGGTCGCCCGATTCCAAGCAGATCGCCTTCACCGCGAAAGACGCACCGACGGCGGAGGAAGAGAAAGCGAAGAAGGACAAGAATGATGCTCGCGTCGTGGACGAGAACATCAAGATGAGCCGGCTATACCTCGTGCCCGCGGCAACCGCGGCGAAATCGAAAGGACGCGTGTTGACACAAGGGGCATTGAACGTTGCTGCCGTCGGCCGCGGCGGGTACGACTGGTCGCCGGATGGCCGCACCATCGTTTTCACGAACACACGCTCAGGGCACGCGGACGATTGGACGACTGCACGACTGTTGCGCGTTGAAGTCGAAAGCGGCGACGTGAAAATGGCCGACAACAAATCGTTCGCGGAATATTCACCGCTCTATTCGCCCGACGGGCAATGGATCGCCCACGTTGCCAGCGACAGCCCGCCAACCTGGGCCGGCAGCGGGCGGGTCCGCGTCATCCCCGCCAATGGCACGAAGACAATCGACCTGTCCGAGACGCACGACGGCTTCGGACGCTTCTCGGAAATCATCGGCTGGGCCAGCGACAGCAAAAGCGTCTATTTCACGGAAATCCAGGGCACCGTATTGACGGTCGGGCAATTGCCGGTCGATCCGTCGTCTCGGCCCCTCATCCTCGGCAAGGTTGACGGCGTGGCCGCGGGCGGCGTGAATCTGAACGCCTCGCGAACGCACTTCGGCTTCACCTGGGAGCGTTTGACGCGGCCGCCGGAGGCCCACATCAGCCTCGTCAATCGTTTCGAGCCGCGGCCCATCAGCAAAGTCAACGCCGACTTGTTGAAAATGCCCGTCGTTCCAACCACGGTCATCCGCTGGAAATCGAAAGACGGCATCGAAATCGAAGGCCTGCTCACCCATCCCACGAACTACAAAGAAGGCCAACGCTATCCACTCCTCGTGTACATCCACGGCGGACCGATGGGCGTCTTCACGCAAAGCTACGTCGCCTCGCCGGGCCTCTATCCCATCGCCACGTTCAGCGCCCGCGGCTACGCCGTGCTGCGGCCCAATCCGCGCGGCTCGTCCGGGTACGGAAAGGATTTCCGCTACAAAAATTACAACGACTGGGGCGGCGGTGATTATCACGACATCATGACCGGCGTCGATGCCGTCATCAAAAGGGGCGTCGCGGACGAGAATCGCCTGGGCGTCATGGGCTGGAGTTACGGCGGCTTCATGACAAGCTGGATCATCACGCAAAACCAGCGCTTCAAAGCCGCGAGCGTCGGCGCCGGCGTCACCAATTTGATGAGCTTCACCGGCACCGCGGACATTCCGAGCTTTTTGCCCGACTACTTCGGCGGCGAGTTCTGGGACAAGCTCGACACCTACAAGAAGCACTCCGCGATGTTCAACGTCAAAGGCGTCAAAACGCCGACGCTGATCCAGCACGGCGAGAAGGACGAACGCGTCCCGCTCTCCCAAGGCCTGGAGTTGTACAACGCCCTCAAGCGCCAGGGCTGCACCACGAAAATGGTCATCTACCCGCGCATGCCGCACAGCATAGAGGAGCCGCGGTTGCTGGTTGATTGCATGGAGCGCAATTTGGAATGGTTTGACAAGTACGTGAAATGACCTGTTTGCCGCTTGCGGTTTCGCGCTCGCGTTGCGCCTCGCGAACGCGAAGCCGCAAGCGGCAAACCCGGACTCTTCCGCCTTGTCTTTCACGCGGCTTGCTTCATAATGGGCATGTCGGGCCGGGCGTTCCGGCAGCCGCGTGGAGTCGTTCATGGATCGCGCCTCGTCGCTCATCTTTCCCGGCAGTAAGACGTTGGCCGGCTGGTGGCGTCAGCTCGCGCCTTACCAGCCCCAAGCGCTGTGGATTGCCTACGCGTTCCTGCACCGCATCGATGCGCCGGTCGGCGTCCTGTGCGATCGGCCCGTCGAGCCGCTGACGCTGCACATCCTCCAGGCGATGGCTTTGGAGCGCCTCGGCGACAATCACGTCGCGGGCGTCCGTATCGCCGATCTCGAAGCGCGGCTGCGGATGCCGGCGGCGATTCTACAGCGCTTCCTTCACGATGTCGCGAAGTCCGGCTTCGTCTCGCGGTCCGCCGCCGACGGCTGGCAAACGACCGACGCCGGCCAGCGCGCTTTGCAGCTCAAGCATTATCCTGTGTTGGTGCGCGAACGTCGCGTGTTCGCGTTTCTCGAACGCACGGACCCGCTCGGCCAGCGACTTGGTCCGTGCGCATTTGTGCCGCTCGCCGAATGCGCTCACGTCGCCTGGCAAGTCGATGCCGCGCATCGCTTCGATCCGAAATGGCTGGCGGATACGATCCAGCAACCCACCGATTGGAAAACGGCCTTCGCGTTTCCTCCGGAGCCGCAATCGCTGGCGATTGAGCCGGTGTCCGAAGACGGCAGTCACGTGATCGTCGATCGGCCCGAGCGCTCTCTCCTGGCCCTCGTGCATGCTGGGACGTCCAAAGAGTTGCTCGGATTCGGCGTCAAAGTCGATGGCTGGACGTTGTATGATCGGACGCCGGCGCTGCGTCTGCCGATATCGGCCGACATCTGGCCCGAGGTCGCACACGAGCCGACCGCAAACATCTGGCAAGAAGCCTGGCGAAGCTGGTGCCGGCAACGTCAGCTACCGGCCAATGAAGTGGAGTCGTGCAACTTGAGTTTTCACGCGCCGCGCCTGGAAGTGCAAGCGCCGAGCCGGCTCGTGCAACGTCTCCAGGCCGCCAAGAGCGATCTTTTCAAGGGCGAAGCCTGGATCCTCGTCGGCGACGGCTATAACCGCATTGCCGCACAACTGGCAATGCAGACCTAAAAATCAGACGCAGTTGCACCTGGCGCGTCTGTGCCGCAACCTCGTGCGCAAATGACGAATGCCGAAGCACGAATGACGAAAGAAGCACGAATGGCGAATTCCGAATGCAATGGGAACCGCATTCATTCGTCATTCGAATTTCGTCATTCTTTCGTCATTCGTGCTTCGGCATTTGTCATTTCGCTGAATCTTCGCGGAAACGACCAGATTTCACTTCACTGCGGCCTCGCCAGCGCACACTGGAAGCGTTGTATCAACTGCTGCTCAAGCGCCGCATCCCGGCCGCGATAGATCCACGTCGGATCGTAGATCGACGCGTCGATGACCTCGGTCTGCCGATCGACCGATTGCTCGCTCCGGAAAGCCGCGATGCCGACCGTGGAGCGAATCGGCGTGCCGAGCGATTCCAATTCCTTGCGAACGATGAACTCGACGAAGTAGCCGCCATGTTCGGCGCCGTTCGGATCGGCCGGCTGGATGACGATCGTGACGCGATGGCGATACGTTTGCAGCGTGGACAGGAGGCGTTCGTACAAGTCGGGACTGCCCGGCTTGAAGAGCAACATCGCGCCCGGCGAAACGCGCGGCACCGCCTCGATGTGGCCGGAGTAGCGATTCGCCTCCGCGACCTCGAAGCCGAAATCGTGCAGCGTTTCGAGCAGCGATTCGCAGACGCGTCCGTAATCGCGCTTGGGCAGCGGGATGTACACGGGGTTCTCGTCCCGCAGCGGGCCCGAACCGAGCGGCACGAACGGCCCATCGATCGCCGGCGACAGATTTTGGCATCCCATCGCCAGCGCCGGCAGAACGGCGACCGCGACGAGACGCAGCAAACGCTTCATGCAATCTCCCTCACAATTGGCCGCGGGTTATGTCAAACATGGCGATAATTGCAAGAGCAGTTGCCAGTTGTCAGTTGTCAGTTGTCAGTTATCAGTTGTCAGTTGTCAGTTGTCAGTTGTCAGAAGGCCGCCTTACAACTGACAACTCCTCTACTCTGCCCAGACTTCCTTAATAAACCAATGTGATGAATTGTCTCTGCCAACGGCCAACCAACTGACAACTGACAACTACTGACAACTGACAACTGACAACTGACAACTGACAACTGACAACTCACCATGCTCAACAAAGACGCCGCCGTCGAACGTTTGATGCGCTTCTTGGCCATTGAAGGCGTCACCGGCAAGGAGCACGCCATCGGCAACGAAGTCGTGGCGGCGATTCGTGCGATTGACATCCCCGGCCTGGCGATTCGCTTCGATCAAGCGAACACGAAGATCCCGTTGCCGACCGAGACGGGCAACTTGATCGTGACGCTGCCGGGCACGAAGCCGGGGCCGCGCCGTTTGTTCTCAACGCACCTTGACACGGTGCCGCTCTGCGCCGGCGCCGTGCCGGTGCGAAAGGGGCAACGCATCGTTCCTCAGGGCAACACCGCGTTGGGAGGCGACAATCGCACCGGCGTCGCGGCCCTGGTCACGATGTTGACGGAATTGCATCTACAGAAATTGACCTATGCCCCGCTGACCGTCCTCTTCACCGTGCGCGAAGAGAGCGGCCTCTGGGGCGCCCGGACCGTCGATGGCGCCGATCTCGCCAATCCCGTCATGGGCTTCAACATCGACGGCGGCTCCGCCCGGACGCTCACCATCGGCGCCGTCGGCGCGGATCGCTGGGAGGCCGAGATTTTCGGCAAAGCCTCGCACGCCGGCGTACATCCCGAACGTGGCATCTCCGCCACGATCGTGCTCGCGCGGGCGCTGGCGTCCATCCATCAAGATGGCTGGTTCGGCAAGGTCAAGAAGAAGGGCCTCGAAGGCACGTCCAACGTCGGCCCCGTCGGCGACGCGCTCGGCCGATCCGCGGGCCAGGCGACCAACGTCGTCACCGATTACGCGAAGGTCCAGGGCGAATCGCGCAGCCACAACGTGAAATTCATCTCGGCAATCACGAACGCTTACAAGAACGCGTTTCAAAAAGCCGCCAAGGAAGTTCGCGACGATCAGCGCAAGTCCGCCAAGGTGAAGTTCACGAACCTGCGCAGTTATTTTCCCTATGCGTTGAAGGAGAACAGCCCAGTCGTCAAGACCGCGCAAGCGACGGGCGAAAGCCTCGGCTGGGAAACGACGCTCAAGCTTTCCAACGGCGGGCTCGACGCGAATTGGCTGACGCGCAACGGCATCCCGACGCTCACGTTCGGCGCCGGGCAGCACGATGTGCACACGGTCAACGAATACGCGGACCTCGGCGAGTTCATCGAAGGCTGCACGTTCGCCCTGGCGTTGGCGGTGCGGACGTGACCTCTCCCTCCCCCCTGCGTCCCAGGCTCTCTGCCTGGGACGCAACTGCCTCGAGGCTCCGCCTCGCTGAACCCGAAGTGAGCACAATCGTCGCGCGGTACGGCGAGGCAGAGCCTCGCGGCAGTGCGGTCCCAGGCAGAGCCCTATCTATTACCAA
>DAIOGM010000057.1:13985-24609 GCA_036745215.1 Gemmataceae bacterium | reverse complement strand
TGATCGATTCCTCCCACCGAGGTCGAGAAGCATAGAGCGTGCCAGGTTCGTCGAACGTGGTGATCTATTTCACCAAAACGATACAACGCGACTGTTTCCGGTGGGTTAGCGGGCCGATCGCGGTTGCGCATCCAGGTGACGAAGCCCTTGGTGGACATGGACCGGCTGAGCGTGCTCACTTCCGATTGCGGCGTGTCCAGGGCCGGCGAGTCCAGGGTGACCGCCAAGCTCAAACGCGTACCCGCCTTGCCGGCGTCCGCAGGATCCGGGTCCTTGAGAATCTCGAAACTCATGGTGATCTCGAAATCCCCTTTGACTCCGAACGCCGACAGGATGCCCGCGGACTGCACCTTCGGCGAACCCGGCGGCAGCGTGAAGCGCAAACCCGCCGGCTCAAACTGCACGGCTTCTTCCGATAGCCGCGACGCGAAGTTCCA
The DNA here is from genome assembly GCA_036745215.1 of Gemmataceae bacterium. Classification (GTDB taxonomy): domain Bacteria; phylum Planctomycetota; class Planctomycetia; order Gemmatales; family Gemmataceae; genus SIAQ01. The sequence goes on along the minus strand of DAIOGM010000057.1, from coordinate 24,172 downwards.
ACCCTCCGGCCTCAGATCGGTCCCCTTGAACGGCTGGGCGTAAGTTTGTGCGTAGTCCTTATCGGGAATCTTTATGTCCGAGCCATCGATCTTTGGCGCCGGTAGTGTCCGCGGCAACGAAGCGGCGCGTATTTGCAAGTTCGTGAAGCGGACGTCTAGAATCGCGGTGTCGCTTCCGGTTTCGGCAACAAGCTGAACGTTTTTCACGTCGTCCTCGCCCAGCGGAAAGGTTCGCAACTTGCGGAATTCTCCCTCGTCTCCTTCGGACAAGTAATACGCGACCTCGGCGCCGGTCCGCACGAGACGAAATCTTCCGGTCTTCGCATTGGCCGGAAAGACGTCGGCGAAATCCTCGGGCGGGCTGTCGAGATTTTTTTTCAAACGCCGCCAGGTGACGATGTGCGGCTCGCGCGAGTTCATGACTTTGCGGCGAATCGACGCATCGTTGCTGCCAAGTCGGTTTAAGTTCACGGTCAAACTGATTTTCGTGCCGCCGCCGCCACCGGCGTCCGCCATTTTTGGCTCTTGCAGAATTTCGTAGCCGACGGTGATTTCAAAGTCACCCGTGACGCCAAACGCGGTCGCCAATCCGGTCGGCGGACGCTTCTGCGGCAACTTGATTCGCAAACCTTCGGGTTCCAGTAGGACGAATTTCTCGGCGTCCGGACCGACGAATTTGAAATCCTCCGCTTTCTGCAACTTTCCCTGGAACGGTTCGTGATACGTTTCCGCGTATTCCCGTGGCTGAGTTGACGCAAGGCTGGGCCGCGCAAACAAAAACAGCACGCTGATGCAAATCGGCGTCAACCAACGCAGACGGAAATAACAAACTCGCAAATCCAGCGCGAAAACTCGAGAGGTCATGTGGATACTTCGGGTGTTTGATGGTTACCAATGGGGCAACAGGCGTGCAATCAGGCAGCGTTCGATGTTATCCGGACCTCGGTGCATAGGGAAGCGAAATGCAGCCGTATCGGTTGCGAATTGTGACATCGACCAAGTGTGTCGATTTTTGGATATGTGGTGGCCCGTCCGCCAATCGACACAATAGCCGATCGCCATTGGACAGTGGGCGAAAGACGAGCGACGTCAACAAGCCGACGAAGCATTCCATCGCTGGCGAGTCGGCACCTGCCTAGTAGTCTTCCACTCTTCGATTGACAGGTAACGGGGATATCTGGTTTCCTTGGTGCAAATGGCAGGAGCCGACCAAGGAAAGGAGTCCCTCGTGGTGAAGTATAGGGTCACGCTGACAGAACTGGAACGGGACGGCTTGAAAAAGATGGTGTCCGCTGGCAAAGGAGCCGCGCGAAAATTGCTGCACGGTCGAATCCTTTTGCATACGGACATGGGCGAATATGGACAGCATCGCTCCGATGACGAGATCGCGGACGCATTGGGCGTGAGTTTGTCAACCATCCACCGCGTTCGTGAGCGCTTTGTGGAGAATAGCTTGGAAGCGGCGCTCGTGCCGCGCAAGATGCCCAGACGGCCCGACAAGATCAAGATTCAGGGAGAGACCGAGAAGAAGTTGATTGCACTGGCATGCAGCGACCCTCCGAACGGTCGTTGCCGATGGACGATGGAATTGTTGGCGGATCACATCGTCCAACTCGGCGCGGTGGAGAAGATCTCCCAGGAGACCGTGCGGCGAGCGCTAAAAAAAATGACATCAACCTGGAACAGGTGAAAACGTGGTGCATTCCTCCAAAGGCCAACGCGGATTACGTTTGGCACATGGAGGATGTGCTGCAAACGTACCAACTGCCCTATGACCGCAGAATTCCCGTGGTTTGCATGGATGAGGCGAGCAAGCAACTGATCGGCGAAGTGCAAGAGCCGTTGCCCATCCAACCGGGCAAACCGAAATGTGAGGATTATGAATACGAGCGCAAAGGGGTTTGCAACGAGTTCGTCTGCTGTGAGCCGTTGCGGGGTTGGCGACACGTGAAAGTCACGGATCGCCGCACCAAACGCGATTGGGCCGAGTGCATCCGGGAATTGTCGGAGGTGCATTATCCGATGGCGCCGCTCATTCGCATGGTGCTCGACAATCTCAACACCCACACAGGCGCGTCTTTGTACGAGGCGTTTCCTGCGCATCGTGCTCGGCAACTGCTGAATCGGCTGGAGTTTCATCACACGCCGAAGCACGCGAGCTGGCTGAACATGGCGGAGATCGAAATCGGCATCATGAATCGGCAGTGCTTGAACCGTCGCATTGACGATGGCGAATTGTTGCGACGTGAGATCGCGGCGTGGGAAGCCAAACGCAACGAAGCCGCATCCAAGATTCACTGGACGTTCACGATCGCCGTGGCGCGCCAGAAACTCAAGAAGCTCTACCCCGACTGGAAAGGGGCAAAGCAGACAACGGATTAACAGGTGGAATAGGTAAATTCCACCTGTCAATCGAAGAGTGGAAGACTACTAGTTCGCCGTACCTGACGGCCAAAAGCGCGGAACTTATGCGGAACTTATCAGTGACAAACGGAACCTAAACGAGACTAGCCGTGACTAACGCAGCCCAATGGACGTCGCCGGAAGGTGCTGAATGGAAATGACTTGCGTAACATTTTCAGAACTACCCCGCCTGGATTCGAACCAGGACAAAGAGAGCCAAAATCTCTTGTGCTACCGTTACACTACGGGGTATTGGCTTGAACTTTTCCAATCATACTCAGAGACGTAAGAAAATCAAGCCGCCGCGCGCGCCTATTGAAGACGGATCGCGTCGCCGATTGGCACAGCCGGCGTGATTCTTGTTGCCTGACATCAATGTTGAGTTATCATGCGTCCAGAGGATTGATTGGAGTCCGATTTGTGGCTTGAAGGCCAGTCTGGAGAAATCTCATGGAACCTCTCGGCTATGTTCTCAACAGCATCGGCGGGCTCGGCATGCTGGTTTGCTTCATTCTGGTCATCGTCGCGATGTTCCAGCGTGGCTCGTCCGGGATGGCCATCGTGTGTCTGGTGCTGGTATGCTGCGGAATTGGCGGGCTCGTTGCATACGTCTACGGCTGGATCAAGAGCGGCGAATGGGGACTCAAGAACGTGATGATCGTTTGGACCGTTTGCTTGATCCTCTGCGTCGTCGGCAACGCATTGGCGCCAAGCGCCATCAGCATGCTCGGGCAATTTCCGCAGCCATGATCAGCGTCGTGGCTCGTGAACGTCCATTTTTGCGCAAGATCAAATCAGCGCGTCTTCGTGCCCTTTCCGGAAATTTCGATCAAGCGTACGTGATGAAACACCGTCGGATCGTCGCAGGCAACGGCAAGGACTGACTTGTCGCGAATATCGCGCCAGCCGTCGCAGAGCAAATCTTGAAAGTTTGTCGCGTGGCCGATCATTTGCTTGCCGTTGACGAATCCCTTGACGGTGTTGGCGCGGACCTGGACAACCGTCGTCGTCACCGTCTTCGGCTTGATCAGGCCATCGACTTGGCCCTGGATATTGGGATTGGCGTGAAAGCCGTACAGCTTGCCGTGCTCGCTGCCCAAAAACCAAAAGAATGAGTTGCCGCCGTTCGGGTTAGGCATGATCAAGGAGATGCCGTTTCGCAAGGTGGGCTGGGAGAAGGTGACCACGAAATCGTATTCGCGCGGCGGCTGATAGGGAATTTTGATGCGCGGCACCAGGCCGCCCTCGTTGCAATGCAGCACGTTGTTGTGGACCATCCAGCGGCCATGGATCCGATCTGCTTCGGTGTTGATGAGCGGGATGAGATCGATCATGGTTTTGCCTGGCACGCCGGCCGGCGCGGGGGGTTGCGGCGGCGCGTCGGGAACGAGTCCGTTGGGATCGAACACCGGATTGGGCAACGGCCCTGGCTTGGGCGGCGCAGGCGGGAATGGATTCGGCCGCGGCGGATCGATCACGATGACCGGCGGCCGCGCGTTGACGACTTCATCGTGGACGTGCTCAACTGCTTTGTGCGCCATGAACGTCGTGAACGCCATGCCGATGCCGCAAACCAAGAGGACCAGGAGCGGAATGCCAAGGACGATGGCGAGGATCAAGAAGATCGGCCACAGCGGAAAACCTTGTTGCGAACGCCCCATGGTAGTGGCTCCTCTGGGCAGCGCGTGAAAATGACAAGAGGAATTCTACCATCAAATCGGCAGCGATAGAACAGCGTTTTTCGAACCATCCTTTGGAGTGCGTCGTTGTGACGCCGCTTTCTTTCCTTTCTTTCTTTTCCTGGAGCTTCCAAAAAAAGAAAGAAAGCGGCGTCATAGCGCCGCACTCCAAAGATCGTTATGGCGCGCGTTTGTCTTTTTGGCTCGCCAGGAACGCGATTAGATCGACGAACTCATCTCGCGTCAGTCGCTGTTCCAGGCCATCGGGCATCGTGCTGAGGAAGGAAAGCTCGGCCGATTCGATGTCCGTTTTCGCCAAGACGTGTTTTGCGCCCTGATTGTCGGCGATCGACAGGGTCGCGTCGGATTCCGCCAGTTTGACGCCGCTGAGCGTCTTGCCGTTTTTCAGCGCGATCACGTACGTGCCATAGCTGGGAGCGATCGTGCGGCCCGGCTCGAGAATCGACTCGATGACATGGATGCGCGAAAATCGGCTGCCGACGCCGGTCAAATCCGGGCCGATGCGTTCCCCCTGCCCCGCCATTTGATGGCACTTGATGCACTGCGATTTTTCCTTGTCGAAGAAGAGCGTTCGGCCGCGTTCGGCGTTGCCGGGGCGCGTCAAGGCGGCCTGCGTGAGGGCTTCGTGTTCGGCCTTGCTGCTCTTGCGGCGGAAACGCAAATGAAATTCGACGGTCTTGTCAATGGATGACGCTTCGACGAGAACTCGATTGGAGCCCTTTTCGAGCGTCGCCGCGAAGCGATCCGAATCGACCTGATATTTTGCAGCCTCTTTGCGGTGATAAACGGACTTGCCATTAAGCCAGATGGTCAAGGCGTCGTGACTGGAGGCGAGGAATTCGATCGGCGTGGCGGCCGGCACGTCGATGTCGGTGAACGCGAAACAGAGTGCGTCCTTCGATTTGTCCGCCGTCGCCAGCGACAGGCGTCCTTCCGCGCCGGACGACAAAATCGGTAACCAGGAGTTGGATTTCTTGCCGTTAACGCTCACAGCTTTTACGACGCCATCCCGCGCTCCCATGGGGACGAAGCCGTTCGCGTCCCAGCGCACTAGGATGCCGGCCGCACCATGAATTTCGGCAATCGCTCGATCAAGCGTTTGGCGTTCGTCTTCCGTCGCGCCTCTGCGATCGCGCCAGTCGCTGAGCGCGCGGGCCGACGCGACGATCACATCCGTTGACGAATTGCGTTTCGCGAAATCGGCGACGACCTTCAAGTCCGACGGTCCGCCGAGTTCGGCAAAACAGGCGAGTGCTTTCAACTCCAGCGCCCGTTCGTTCAATGCCGCCACGGCAAATTGGAGGGCGCGCGGCTCTCCCAGCATGCGTAAAGAATCCAGACAACAGCCGCGTGTTTCGATATCCGTATTCGCCGCCAATAACAGAAGAGGCTCGATCGCTTCCTTGACGGCGAGCTTTCCGGCGGCGCCGGCAGCGGCGCGGCGCACGTCGATTTGGGAATCCTTCAGGAAGGGCACGATCGATTCGCGGCCTTCCGGCGCCCGCAGTTCGCCCAGCGCCGCGATCGCAGCGGCGCGCACCCGCGCATCGGGTGACTTCAGTTTGACCGTCAACACGGGCGTTGCACCGGACTTTGGAAAGGCGCCCAGGCGGCGCAACACGTCGGCCAGCGGTGGGCCGTCTTCAAGCGTCTTGGCGTAATCCTTCAGCAGCGCAGGCGCGTCGGCGGTTTTGTCGGCGAGCACCATTTCCAGAGCGGTCGCTCGCAACGGGGCCGTATGGTTTTTGTCGCGAATGACCGCGTCCAGATGCGGACGAATTTGGGCCGCGGGATAGGCGCTCATCGCATTGAGAATCGACGAGATGACGCCTTGCGTAGACTCGTCCTTGAGCCAGGCGGCGAGGGTGGCGAGTTGTACCGGCAGCTTTTCTCGCTGCATGTGCTTGAGAACCTCGGGCCGTTCGTTGTGGCTGCGATTCGCGAGCACCCGATCGAGCGCGCTCGCGATGGCGTCCGTCCTTTCCCAGGCGACGGTGTTGGCGGGCCGCGGGCCGGGCCGATAGCCCCAGTATTTCCACGCCGCCGGCTTCTTATATACGCGCGTCAACAGCTCGGCGTATTCGCGGCGGCGATTCGAATCGCGCTCCGTCATGAGCCGTCCGAGCAAGTTATCGACGACCTCCAGTTCGTGACGATCGGAAATCGCTCGGAGCGCAATCGTTCGAATGTCGGAATCGGTCGCCTGATCGAGCAGCTTGCAAACCGCCGGCCAATTGTCGGCGCGGCGCAGCGTCTGCATCGCGGTATGCGACCAGGCGGCGTCCGGCGCGGCCAACTTTTCAAGCAGCCAATCCGGAGCGCCGGCCCAACGCAGGCGACCCAGGACGATGGCGATTTCCCGCAGCAAGCGAGCGTTGTTCGCGTTCGGCAGCGTCGCCAGGGCTTTCGCAATCTTTTCTTCGCCACGGCTGGCGTCCAGTTTGTGCTCGACCAATACGGGATCGGTGAGGTCACCGAGTGCGCGCACCGCCTGGATGCGTTCGCTTAATGGCCCGTCCGATTTGACGATGCTCATTAGCTCATCAATCGCGCTGGCACGTTCCAGCTTGGCCATCAGCCAAATCAAGTGCAACCTTCCGTTGTTGTCAAGCGGGCTTTTTTTGGCAGTGGCGATCGTTGTACGCAACTCGGCGGCCGATTGCCGTTCCAGATGCCGCTGGGCTTCCCGTCGTTCGAAATGGCTGGCCGATTGCAACTGTTGCATCCAGGCGTCGAGGGTGCGCGGCGGCGCTTTTTGTTCGACTTTTTTGACAGGATCGGAATCCTGTCCCACGTACGCGATGTGATAGATGCGCCCGCGGCCACGCTTGGGCCGCTGACCGTCGGCGTAGTCGCTGACCATCATGGTGCCGTCGCGCTGGACGACGATGTCGGTCGGCTTGAACGGGTATTTGTCTTTCGAATCGCCGGTCGCGAAATCGGCTTCCTGGACCGGCGCGAATCCCGTGTTGGCGGCAGTCAGCGGATAGCGCACTACCGACTTGCCCCACTCGCCGAAGAAGAGATTGCTGCGATACTCCTTCGGAAACTGCGTTTCAAGATAGCACACGCCGCCCGCCGATGAGCCGCGGCCGAAGTCGCCGATCGGCTTCATCCCTTGATTAGGACGTTCTTCGTAGTCGTACGGATAGCCGTGGTCGGCGCCGAAGAAGCTATGGCAGACGCGGATCATGTAGGTGCCGCCGTCGTTTTCGTTGTCGCGCGTGAAGACATTCAGTTCCGCGTCCAGGGCGATGTCATAGATGTTGCGCAAACCCGTGGAGAAGACGTGCAGGTCGCGCCCGTCGGGCCGGCAACGCAGAATGGCGCCCGCGTTGTGGATGAGCCGATCGCCTTCCGGGCGTGGAATATTGACGCCATTGTCGCCGAGGGCGAGATAGAGCCAGCCGTCGTGCCCGACGATTACGCCGTTAGCACAGTGCAGGCGCGACGCGTTGTCCTCCGGCTTGAGACCGAGTCCGGAGAGGAGGTCCTTGCGCTCCTTGCCGCGGACCGCAGTCAAGTACGGTGCGTGCATCACAAAGAGCGTGTCGTCGTGATACGCCAGGCCTTGAATGGAATTGAATCCCGACGCGGCGACGGTCGCCTTGTCCGCGTAGCCATCGCCGTCGGTATCCTCGACGAGGCGAATTTCGCTTTTGACTTTGCCATCGGAGCCGAGCCCGGTCATGAAATCGACGGCGACGAAGATGGTGCCCGGCTTCGGGCCGATCGAAATGACGGACGGATATTCGATGAGCGGATCGCAAGCAAAAAGGGTCGCCTTGAAGCCCGGCGGGACTTTCAGAGGCGGGAAGCGTTTCTCGGCCGCGGGGCCGGTTTGCTGCGGCTGGCCTGCTTGAAGCCCGAGATAGGCTCCCACGGCCAAGGAAACAATGAATAGTCGTGACAACAACAATCGTTGCATGTGAATTCTCGTTTACATAACCCCACTACTCACCACCGGAGAAAACGGCGTCGATGGCGCTTTTGCGAATTTTGAAGATACGTTCCTTCGACGCGGAGGTTGACACAAATACAAAGTCGCCGCCGTCGAAGATCAGGTACAAATCGCGTGAACGCTGGACGCCGGAAACTTCTGCAGGCTGGCCCGCAGGCAAGAGCAAAGTTTGTGTCGGCTTCGAGAGCTGGGCGGTGTCGAGGTCGAACTGCACGAGCCGCGCGGACGGTCCGCCGAACTCGTGCGGCAGATTGGGAAACCATTCCGTCGCGTATTTCAAAATAAGGATGGCGGCAAGGAGGATCAGAGCGATCGAAAGAGCAAATAGCTGGAACCACTGATAGATTTTGTGCCATATCCCCTTTTCGACGAAACCCTCGGCGATCAGGAAGGGCGTTCCCGTAAGAACCATCACTAATGGCAAGATGGATAGGGGCGTTGGCAATGTCATCAGGCCAATCAGACCTGCGATTACCAGCACGCCTCCAACGACGCCAAGAATCCAACTCAGCTTCTTCAGTTTTTCTGAAGGCGGGCGCATCGTGGACCGGGCGGCAAGGAATACGATCCAGGCCAGCCCGCAAAAGGCGGCGATGACCAATGTCGGAAAAATGCCGGCAAGGAAATACTGCGCATCGAGGGCGGGTATCAAGCCTAATTCGTGCGTCCATGCAAAGTAAGCCCACGAAACATAACCAAGCAAATAGGCGCTCGCGGTAACAACGATCAGCCCATCCCGGAGATCCTTGATCCCTTGTATTATGTGTTCCAAGGCCGTCCGCGCGCCGGCGGGGCCCGACGCGGAGTCGGCAGAGGTTTTTTCGTTAGTGGTTTCGTTTGCCGTCATTGCGTCTCGGTCGCGGCCTGCTGGTTATTTCGCCCGCCTCTCACTTGAACCGCTTCAACATCTCCTCGGCCACAAATTGCATGCCGACCTGGTTCCAGTGATTGCCGTCGTAGGTGAGGATGCCGTTGCCTTTGTTGTCGGGGTTGTTCTTCTTCCAGTGATTGACGAACGCCTTGCGCAGGTCGTTGTAAGGGACGTTTTTCGACTTGATGATCTGCCGCTGAATCGCGGCGAATTCGTCGAGCTTCGGATCGTCCTTGTTGGTGCCGTCGTGCTTCTCGCCGACGCTGGTGAGCGTGCACTGGACGACCTGAATCTTCTCTTTCTCGACGCGGTCGATCAGATCTTCCAGGCTCTTCTTGAAAACGTCCTTGTCGAGCCGGCGGGCGTCGTTGCAGCCGATTTGAATAACGATAATGGTCGGCTTCTTCGGCAACACGTCTTTTTCGAAGCGCGCGAGGAGCTGCGGCACGGTGTGGCCTCCGGTCGCGACCCAATCGACGTTGATGCCGAGGTCTTTGTGCGATTTGTCGAGCGACTCTTGCACGATCTTGACGTAGCCTTTGGTGACTTTGTCCTTTGGGCCATCGATGCCGCCATAGTAGGTGAGCGAATCGCCAAAGAAGAGGATGCGATCGCTCTTCTTCAGTTCGACCAGCCGATTCGGGATGTCGCCGGCGGACGCGGCATAAGTGAATGACAACGAAACGACGACGGCCAAGGTGCGGAACATGAGTTGATTCCTCAAGGCAGGTGGGATATTGGCGAGAACGATTATTGAATGCTAAGGTGCGGCTCGGAATTCGTCAACGACAATCACCTTCATTTCGATTTTGGCGGCGGCTCGACCTTGCGAATCCAGGAATCGTGGGAAATCACCCAGCGCGATGCGGACTTGCCGTTCACGGGAAGTGACGCATCGAACGACGTGGCGGTGCGCTCGATGCTCAACGTTTTGGGAAACGCCGTGGGGTCGAGCTTCAATTGATCGAGCGTATCGGCAAACTGGCCGGATGCTTTTCGATGTTCGCGCTGTGCGTAATAGATACGGTGCAACTGATCACGAACGTGCCGCTCCGGATCGGGTCGAAAGGCGACGCTGCCGGCCTTCGCGGTGCTGAATTGCAGATAGCCCCAGCGCTCGGGCCGATGCATGTCGATCACGCCTTGCGGCGACCAGACCCAGTTGTGCTCCGGCCTTCCCTTGATCTTCCGATATTGGCCGTCCACGATTTCCAGGTCCCACTCGACGCGCGAAAAGTTGATGCGCCATTGC
>DAIOGM010000057.1:0-13975 GCA_036745215.1 Gemmataceae bacterium | reverse complement strand
ATCGATGTCAGCTCTTTCAAACCCTTCCATGGCCAGGCAATTTCGATCGTCCAGCCGACATCCTTGTCGCGCGGTTCGTTCAGCGTGCCATTGAGATGCACCGCCGTTTTCAGGCCGATGATCTCCCACGCGTTGATCGCCCGTCCGCCGTCGCGATACGGCCTGGTCAACAGCAAGTCCCACGTCGTGTTCTTGGCGTTCAGTTCAAGCTCGGCGTAATTCTGATTGTCGCCGTCGGGATCGAGGAAGACTTCGAAGTCGTTCTCGTGAAAAATCACGGCATCATGTTCGATGAATGTGCCCCACAGGTGTGGCTCTTCCATCTCCGCGGCGATGTAGAGGCACTCGGCGTCCCAGAGCATTTTCATGCGTGTCTTCCAGCGCGGCTTCGGCTTGGCGTCGCCTTCGATGTCCACGAACGCGTCGCTCCATGGCGCTGCGGCCCACGCGGGGTCGCCGAGCTTGCCGTCGATGTGGATAGGTTTTTCGGCGCGATAACAGACGTAGCCGAGCGGGTCAGGCCAGTCGGGCGCTCGCACGGGTTGGGCGGTTGCCACGACGACAAGGACCATGGAGACGAGCAAGCAAACGGTGGTTCGATTCATCGTGCATCCGATTTGAATTTGAAGAATTCAATCGACGAAATTGTATTTGCTTGCCAAATGCATTACAATGCCCACGCTTTTGCGTAACGAATGCCGAAGGGACCCACCTGCCGGTTATTGATGTTGAGGTGTGGCAATGAGCCGTGGAATCGTTTCCGTTGCCGTTTTGTGTTGGCTTGCATTCTCTGGAGTTTCTCTTGCTCAAGAGCCGAGCTGGTGGGACGACGACGTCGAAGCCGCCCTGGTACAAGCCAAAAACAATCGCGGCGAACTGGAGAAAGCGCTGCGCGACGCGCCGAACGAACAGCGAGCCGGCATCGCGTTTCTCGTTGCCAACATGCCGGACAAGGATCGCGCGACGCTCAAAGCGGACTTTCTGCTCAAGAACCTCGATCTCGCGTATCAAGCCCGCGCGAAAATGCCGTGGAGCAAGAACGTTCCCGAAGCCATCTTCCTCAACGATGTGCTGCCGTACGCCAGCGTTACCGAGACGCGCGAGCCGTGGCGGCAAGAGATGATGGACCTGTGCGTGCCGATCGTCAAGGACTGCAAAACGCCGACCGATGTGGCCCAGGCGCTCAACGCGGCGCTGTTCACCAGGTTGAAAGTCAAATACTCCACGCAACGCAGTCGGCCCGATCAAAGTCCGAGCGAGAGCATCAAGCTCGGCATCGCGTCATGCACCGGCCTGTCGATCCTCTTGATCGATGCGTGTCGCTCGGTCGGCGTGCCGGCGCGCATGGTCGGCATTCCGAAGTGGCCGAGCAAGCCCGGCAATCATATGTGGGTCGAGATCTGGGACGGCGACTGGCACTTCACCGGCGCATGCGAGCCGGACAAGAACGGCCTCGACCGCGGCTGGTTCGTCGGCGACGCCGCCCTCGCGAAAAAAGACTCGGTCATGAACGCGATTTACGCCACCAGTTTCAAACGAACGAAGACGACTTTCCCGCTCGTGTGGCAGAAGAATTCGAATGACGTGTTCGCGGAGAACGTGACGGAACGCTACACGCTCGCCAAGCAACCGGTCAAGCCGCGCGAGCTATCCAATGAAGAAACGGCGCGGATCTTCGAGTCGGCCCGCGCATTCTTCGACTCCGGCAAAAAGATTGATACCGCGTTCGACGGCGCGCTTCGCGTCAACGAAGCCGCGGTCCGCGAGGCGGCCTGGAAAGCGTACGCCGCGTCGAAGATACACGCCGAATTGAAAGCCGACTTCGATAAAAACCAGGTGCGCAACGACAAACACCTCAGCCCTTACACCGTCAAGCACGTCGGAAAGAAGCCGGCGGCGGGCTGGCCGGTGTTCATTGCCATGCATGGCGGCGGTGGTGTGCCGAAGAACGTCAATGACAGCCAATGGGAGGTCATGAAAAAGTACTACAAGGATCAATCGTCCGTCGAAGGCTACGCCTACATCGCGTTGCGGGCGCCGAATGACGTGTGGAACGGCTTTTACGACGATTACTGCTGTCCTCTCGCGATTAACTTGATCCGCCAGTTGACGCTGTTCGGCGACGCCGATGCGAACAAGATATTCCTGATGGGCTACTCGCACGGCGGCTATGGCGCGTTCTACATCGGCCCGAAGATTCCCGATCGTTTCGCCGCGATTCACGCCAGTGCGTCGGCGCCGACCGACGGCACAATCTCCGCCAAAAACTTGCGCAACACACGCTTCACGTTCATGATTGGCGAGAAGGACACCGCGTTTGGACGACGCGAGCGGTGCGAGAAGTTTGCCGCCGAGATCGACAAGCTTCGCAAGGACAATCCGGGCGATTATCCCGTTGCGATGGAGTTTCAAAAAGGATTCGGCCATCCCGGCCTGCCGGATCGCGACAAGATCAAGGATATGTACGCCTTCACGCGCAATCCGATGCCGAAGCATTTGACCTGGGAACAGACGGACGCGCATCTGAAGGATTTCTTTTGGCTGTCCATCGACAAACCCGCCACGGGGCAAACCATCGATCTCAAACTGGACGGCAATAAAATGATCGCGAACGTGGAAAAGCTAGCGAGGTTTTCGGTTTGGCTCGATCAACGTTTGGTCACGGAAGGTTCGCTGGAAGCAGTCGTGAACGGTAAATCGGCGACCTACAAGTTGACGCCGACGCTGGCGACGCTTTGCGAGTCGATCCAGCGGCGCGGCGATGTGCACCTGGCGGCGAGTTGCCGAATCGACTTTGATGCAATTCCGTAGGGACAAGCGGCTCGCTTGTTCTTTTTTGGACAAGGGACAAGCGAGCCGCTTGTCCCTACGGGAAACGCTCCATGAAGAAGTCTTGTTCATCGATGGTTGTCAGTAGCTTGGTGTTTGGATTCGCCGCATGGTCCGGGTTGATGATGGCTGGCGATCAGCCAAAAAGCGACGGCGGCGCGAAGCCGTTCGGCATCGATAAGCGAGTACCGTGGACGACGTCGAAAATCACCGGCGCTCCGGAGCCGCCGCCGCCGTACAAGATCGTGCGGGCGTTTCCAAAACTCACTTTCCGAAATCCATTGCTGTTGACGACCGCTCCGGGGAGCAACCGTTTCTTTCTTTGCGAACAAGCCGGCAAGATGTTGTCGTTCCCAATTGATCCCAAGGTGGAGACGGCCGATCTGGTAATCGACCTGCCCAAGGAACTGCAAAGCTGGGACAAAACCAAAGTGCGCGGCTTCGGCGAACTCTATGGGCTCGCGTTTCATCCGCAGTTCGTCAAGAATCGCTATTGCTACGTTTGTTACACGCTGCCGGGCAAGGGCCGCGAGCCGCTCGTCGATGGCTCGCGCATCGTGCGCTTTCGCATGACGAACACCGACCCGCCGCGCATCGATCCGGCGAGCGAGAAGATCATCCTCACCTGGCTCGTCGGCGGACATAACGGCTGCGACTTGCACTTCGGGCCGGACGGCTTCCTCTACATTTCCACCGGCGACGGCTCCAGTCCCAACCCGCCCGATGGCTTGAACGCCGGCCAGGACATGACGACGCTGTTGAGCAAAATCCTCCGCATCGATGTGGACCGCGAAGAAAACGGCAAAGCCTACGCGATTCCGCCGGACAACCCGTTCGTCAAGACTCCCGGCGCTCGCCCGGAAACGTGGTCGTACGGCTTCCGCAATCCGTGGCGCATGAGCTTCGATCGCCAGACCGGTAATCTCTGGGTTGGCGATGTCGGCTGGGAACAATGGGAGATGATCTATCGCATCGAAAAAGGCGGCAACTACGGCTGGCCGGTCATGGAAGGCCCGCAGTCCGTCAAGCCCGAAGGCAAGCGCGGCCCGACGCCGATCCTGCCGCCCGCGATCGCGTTCCCGCACACCGAAGCCGCGTCGATCACCGGCGGTTACGTCTATCGCGGCAAGCGTCTGAAGGACCTCGTCGGCGCTTACATCTGTGGCGACTGGGTGACGCGCAAAATCTGGGGCACGCGCTTCGATGGCGACAAGATTGTTTCGCACCAAGAAATCGCGATCGGCAAGGAACGCGTCGTCGCGTTCGGCGAAGATCACGACAAGGAACTCTACATCGTCAATCATGACGAAAACGGCTCCATCCATCAACTCGTGCCGAATGAAGCCGTCAAAACGTATCGTGCCGACTTTCCGACGCGGATCAGTGAGACAGGGTTATTTGAATCTATCAAAGACAACCGCCGTGCCGCCGGCGTGTTGCATTTCGCGGTGAACGCAGAGAGTTGGTCCGATCACGCGACCGCGGAACGTTGCATCGCGTTGCCCGGCTCAAGCACCGTCAAAATCTACGATAATCGTTTGCCGTGGCCGGACTATCGCGGTGAGATTCATTTTCCGAAGGACGGCGTCGTCGCAAAAACGTTGTTCCTGGAAATGGAGCGCGGAAACGCGCAGAGCCGGCGACGCATGGAGACGCAGATTCTCCATTACGATGGATTCGAATGGAAGGGCTATAGCTACGCCTGGAACGACGAGCAAAACGACGCGACGCTTGTGACCGCCAAGGGCATGGACCGCACGTTCAACGTCGTTGATGCGCAGGCACCGGGCAAGAAACGCGTCCAGCGCTGGCATTTCCCGTCGCGCACCGAATGCCTCACCTGCCACAATCCGTGGGCCGGCTACACGCTCGGCTTCAACGTGCCGCAGCTCAGTCGCGATCAAGCCTACGGCAACATCGTGGACAATCAATTGCGCACGTTACAACACATCGGCGTGTTGAGCTTCGTGCAGCGAGACAAAGGGCAGGACAAGATTCAGAGCAAGCTGCCGACGGCGCGGCTCGGCGACCCCGCGGACACAAACGCGAAACTCGACGAGCGTGCCCGCGCCTACTTGCACGTCAATTGCTCGCACTGCCATCAATTCGGGGGCGGCGGCACGGCGGACATCGATCTGCGCTTCGGCACCACGCTCGATCGCACGAAGATGCTCGACGTTCGCCCCGTGCAGGGAACCTTCGAGATGCCCGGCGCTCAGATTGTCGCGTCCGGCGATCCGTTCCGCTCCGTACTCTATTACCGCATGGCCAAGCTCGGGCCCGGCCACATGCCGCACATCGGCGCCGACATCGTGGACGAACGCGGCTTGCGCCTGATCCACGACTGGATTCGCCAGCTCAATCCGCGCAAAGACGAGCGCCTCTTGATGGACAAACTGCTCGCGCCCAATACATCGGCGGCGGAACGCAAAAACGTCATCAGCCAACTTCTCTCGTCCACATCCAGCGCGTTGATGCTTTCGAATGCGATTGGCGAGCATCAGATTCCCGACATTGTGCGCGGCCAAGTCGTCAGCGCCGCGATGGCCGTCAGCAATAGCCAGGTCCGCGATTTGTTCGAACGTTTCGTGCCCGATGACGAGCGGCCCAAGCGATTGGGGAGCGTCATTCAGCCCAATCAAATCCTGCAAATGAAGGGCAATGCCGAGCGCGGCAAGGAGCTGTTCTTCAAGTCGGCCGGCTTGCAATGCGCCAATTGCCATCGCGTCGGCAAAACCGGCAGTACGCTGGGCCCGGATTTGAGCGAGATCGGCAAGAAACTCACGCGAGCGCAGATCTTGGAGAGCATCCTCGAGCCGTCCAAGTTCATCGATCCAAAGTATGTCGCCTACTTGGTCGAGACGAACGACGGCAAAGTCCAATCCGGACTCTTGGCCAGCAAGTCGGATCAGGAAATCGTGCTCAAGATGGCGGGCGACAAGGAAATCCGCATCGACGTCAAAAACGTGGCAGCGCTGGCGCCGCAGCAGAAATCACTGATGCCGGAGTTGCTGCTTCGCGAGTTGACGTTGGAGCAGGCCGCGGATATCCTGGAATTCCTGGCGGGACAGAAATAGTTGTACATTTCGATTGAGCGATTCGGGACATGAGTGCAACACTTCAATGCAAAGCTTGCGGCAAAGGCGTGCGTGTGCCGAAAGGGTATCGCAAGCCCAAAATGCTCTGCCCGGAGTGCGGCGCCGTTTGCGAAATCTCGAACACGGCCGGACCGTGGAGCGTCAGCGCCGAGCCGATGGACGCGGACGACGCCGTCGAAATCGAACCCGTGAACCATGCCGACGACGAGGAGGACGATCGCCCCTACGAGATTCCCGACGACGGCAAGGAGAAACGGCCGTGCCGCAATTGCCGGAAAATGATCCTGCGCGACGCAATCGTCTGCGCCTATTGCGGCTACAATCGCGACACCGGCGAGACGCATGAGCGCACGTATAAACCGGTAGACAAGGAGTGGGAAGCCGGGCTGCCGCTCTTGATTCGCCTCGGCATCTATTTCGTCGCGGGCGGCATGGCGTTCTTCGCGACGCTCATCGTCGGCATCGTTGATGGCGGCTGGATTCCCTTGATCATTTCGTGGATGATCGGCATGGCGATGTTGGCGTATGCGATCGGCACATACCCGCGCGTCAACTTGACGCGCAATCGCAAGGGTCGCGTTCGCTTGACGAAGACGTGGCGCTTCTTTTTCATTCCGGTGTCTACGAAGGAAATCAACTGGCGCGAGCATGAAGGCGTGACTGCCGGACAGGCGCCCGAGACGGACTTCTGGGACCTCGGCATCTTGCTGGTGCTTTTGTGCTGCGGCCTGATCCCGGCGATGATCTGGTGGTGGTTCATGATGCAGCCGGGCCAATTCCAGACGGCGCTGACGACGAGCCACGGCTACCCGGCGGTGATTCTTTATCGCGGTCCGAGCCAGGAGATCGCTCTGGAAATTGCCAAGACGATTCGCGAAGTGACGCTGTTGCCGTGAACGTGGCGGCAAGATTCCATCTTGCCGAATTTGGACCAACGGCAAGTTGGAAACTTGCCGCCACATTATCGATGGCTCGTGAATTGAATCGAGCTGGACGGCGGCAGTCGGCGGAACCAATTCGGCATCTGCCGCCAAGGCCATAGCAAAACGTCGAACACGGACCCCGTGGAGAGGGCCGCTTGCCGCGGCGCCGGTTGTCGCGCCGGGCGTTCGATGACTTGCGTCGGCGCTGTCGGCCAGGAATAGGTCGGCCAGGTCGCGGGCATTGACGGGTGCGCTGCTTTTGGTGCTCGAGTCTGGACATTTGACTTTACGCGTTCGGGCTGGATATCATCCGTTTCCGTTTTGAAAACCGGACCGGTCTCCGACGACACAATCAACGGAAACGCGAATTCAGGCAAAACGGAAGGCGCCGGCGGTTCGGTCACAGCGGGCAAGATGGCGCCGGTTGTTGCGATGCCGTCGGTTTCTGGCGTGATCGTCAAAACTGCGGTGACGGGCTTGACCAGCGCCAGCGGCTCCGTCACCGGCACGCTCACGTTCGGCGTCGGCACTTGCATCGCTTCCAATGGAACCGCTTGAAATGGCGTTATGTTGACGTAAATCTCCACGCCGATCGCTTCGCCAAACCGGGGCCGCGGCAAACGATAATCGACCCATGGCCGCATCGGCTCCAGCCAAAACTCCGGCACCGGCTCCTCGTCATTTTCTTCCGGAGCGCCCAGTTCCGCGCGCCAACTGCTGACGATCACCGGCGCTTGCGCATGCGCTGCGCAATAGACCCCCACTGTGACGGACAGCCACAGACCGAGTCGCAACAACCAGGATTGCCCCAATTGCGGCCTTTGCAAGATCCTTCTCCGTCGATTGGCAACGCGGACGAGACATGAATTCAAACGACATGGGAATTATCGGCTGAGAACGGCGATGACCGCAGAGATTTTTCTTGTGGGACACTAGGAAATGCGGGCAAGGAGTCGCCGCCAGCTCTCGGTCCCAGGCTCTGCCTGGGACCGCACTATCTGCGAGGCTCTGCCTCGCGTCGCTAGCGGAGGCGACATGCCCAACCGGGTGCGGCGAGGCTGAGCCTCGCGGCAGTTGCGTCCCAGGCGGAGCCTGGGACGCAGGACAGGCGGTTGAGTTAATTTGGAATCCGTTCCCCGTCTTGCCACAACTTCTCCAGTTCATCCTTCGTCGGCGTCTTCGTCGGAATGCCGTCTTTCGGCACTTCCAACTTCGCCGTCCACGCCGCCGCGTTGAGGAGCAGCGTGCGGAAACTGTCGTTGGTGAGGTTGCTGTAATTGTGATAGCCGGTAAAGCCGAAGCCGCGGCCGCCGTCGGGACGCACGTACGCCCACGCGAGATGTTGCGGTTCGCCCTTCTTGACGGCTTCGAACACCGCTGGATTGCCGCCGCGCGGCGTCGCCTTCTCGCCGCTGGAGAGCGTCTTCAGTTCCGGCACCGCGGACAGCACGGGCGTCACGCCTTTCATGCCGTCCACGAAGCGCATGTGATAGTACCATTCATCGTTGCTCGTGAATGGCTTGACGCCGCGCGTCGTTTCGTGTTCGGGAATCTTCTCAAACTTGGCGATCCAGTGCGGATTGACGGACCAGAAGGTTTCGAAGTAGCCGCCGATCCACTTGAGGTAATTGTCGCCTTGCTGTCCCTTGTCCACTTCGACGCCGTAGTGAATCGCCATGAACCCGGCGCCGCGTTCCGTTGCCTTGATGATCGCCGGGCTTGTCGCCGCGGGTCGGCCATGGTTGAGGAGCACGATGATGGCGTCCGCATGATCCAGGTCCTTCGGCATGGCATCGACGCGCTTTTTCTTGCCGGCGTCGTCGAACTTCCAGCTCCGATGCACAACGGCATAACAATTGGGATACGTCGCATTGAGAACGCGAGCCATGTAGACGGCGCCGGCCTTGAATTCGTGATTGCCCTTGGCGCCGTGCGTGTCCGGATCGGCGATGAAGACGATCTTCTTGACGTCCCTGCCCGCGTTTTTCTGGGCGACGTAGTTGAAGATGTCTTTTTCCTGAGCGCCGGCCGGCGCGATGAGTACGGCAACCGCAAGAAAAACGCTCGCCGCCTGGAAGAGGATTTTCATGGCTAGCTTCCCCCGGTGAATGCGATGATGGTAACGTGTGCTAATTGTATTCCGTGAAGTCTTGGCGAGCCACGGGGTTTATCCCCGTGGTATGGACTCCCTTCCATGGGGATAAACCCCGTGGCTCGCAATAAAGGCGCGCGCCGCACCGGCAAATGGCGTCCCTCTATTGGATGGACCGAATGATCGATGCCGATATCAGCCTGGTCAAGCGCGCTCAAGCGGGCGATCGGGCGGCGTTCGAGGAACTCGTGCGCCGCACCTCGCGCCTGGTCTACGCGCGCCTCTACCTCGAAACCGGCGATTCGCATCACGCGGAAGATTTGCTTCAGGAAACGCTGCTCACTGCTTTTCGCACGCTCGGCCAACTGTCGCAGCCCGATAAGTTTCGCCCCTGGCTCTTGCGCATCGCGCAAAACGCCGCCATCGACGCCGCGCGCAAGAGCGGCCGCAAGAAACGCACGCCGGAAATGGATGAGCTGAAGCAACGCCAGGACGCGCTCACGGTCGTGCCGCCCGACGTGGAGGCCGAGAAGACGGAGATGAAGCAGAAGGTGCTCGCGATCCTGCGGACGATGCCGGAAGAATATCGCTTGCCGCTGACGTTGCGATTCCTGGTCGGCGCAGATTACGAGACGATTCAGACGCAGATGGGCCTGACGAACGGATCGCTGCGCGGCCTCTTGCACCGCGGCGTCCAGCGCATGCGCGCGGAGCTGCAAAAGGAACTGGGAGACGATTTCGTTTAGCGAGCCACGGGGTTTATCCCCGTGGATTGGACTTCCTTCCACGGGGATTAACCCCGTGGCTCGCAACGGTTGGAGTTCAGCCATGTCGGACCACGCAAAAACCCAAGAAAACATCGACGCCTATCTGGCAGGCGGCTTGAGCGCGAACGATCGCGCCGCTCTGGAACGCCACGTCGCCGATTGCGCCGAATGCACGGAAGCGCTCGCGAAAGCGCGCGCCCTGGAGACGACGATGAAGGACCTGTTCGCCGACGCCCCGCCGGACGCCAACCTGGAAGAGCGTGTGATTCTCCGCTTGCGTCGCCAGCCCGCCGGCTATCCGATGTGGGTCCGCTACACGCTCGCCGCCGCCGCGGTGCTCGTGCTGGGTTTCGTCGGCGCGGTTGCGCAGGCGGTGGCGACGGGTGAATCACCAAGACGGCTCCAGGACGTCATATTCAAGCGCAGCGCGCAATCGCAATCGACGAACGATTTGAAACAGGTCGGCCTTGGGTTCGAAAGTTTCCACCTCGACGGGAAAATGAGGAAAGAAGATATCCCATACAGCTCGGAACTCATGGATGACTTCAGCGTGCCGGGACCGGTCGACGAAATTATCAAAGCAAGAGAAGGATTAGGGAATAACATGATCAGCGGGTTGAGGTCCGGCGGGGCCTTGACACCGGAATTGGACTTGCGTCACGGCAGGTACAGCTTTACGCCCGACGGCAGCACCAACGCCCTCAGCACCGAACTATCGCACAACTATCTTGAACGCGGCGAAGAAATGAAAAAGGACGGCGGCAAGGACGAAGGCCGCAGACCGTACAATAGTATCACCGGCGGAATCGTTGGGAGTAATCGAAAGCCGAGGAACGGCGATGCAGCGACTTTGCCGACGACACCTCAAATTGGAGGATGGGAGCCATTTCGCGGCCCAAGCAAACATCCTACGACTGCCCATGTCAATATTGCCGAAGCTGGTATTTCCAAAGACAAGCTGCCTCCGCGCAATCAAGACGGGCTCGCGCCAGTATCGCCACCTGCTGAGAATTCACCGTCGTATTTTAAGCCTGCCAACGTGAAGCCGAATCAAACGCCGCCGCCTGAGGATGTGGCGAAATCGCCGAAGCGCGTAACCGAATCTGGCGACGACCAGGATAAAGGCGAGAAAGGACTCGCCCACAAAATGACGGGGCTTGCAAAAAAGGATTACGTAGGCGAAGTATTTATCGTTCAGCCCGAACAGCAGCCGCCCCTCGACACGAGCCGCAAGATCATCCGCACGGGCGACATCGATTTCGAAATCGAATCGTTCGACGACTCGTACCTGGGCGTCGGCAACCTCATCGGCGCCGTCAAGGGGGGCTTCATCGCGACCGTCAATTCCGACAAGCTGCCCAACGGCAAGATGAAGGGCGCCATCGTCGTGCGCATGCCGCCGCAGTTTCTCGACAAATTCATCGCCGACCTGCGCGGCCTCTTGACCATGAAGGGCGAACTGAAAGGACAGCGCATCGGCAGCTCGGATGTCACCAAGCAATACACCGACGTCGAGAGCGAGCTGCGGGCCGCCCGCGCCGTCGAGGAGCGATTCCTGCGCATCATCAAGGACGGCAAGGGAGAGATCAAGGACCTCGTCGCCGCCGAGCGCGAGCTGGGGACGTGGCGAACTAAAATTGAAAAGCTCGAAGGCGAGAAGCGCTATTACGACAACCAGGTCGCCTTGAGCACCTTGAAGATCAATTTGACTGAGAAGGAAATCACGGCGCCGGCCGCGCTCGTGCGCAACGAGACGGTGCAGATGCGGCTCGAGGTGGACGACGTCAAGCGGGCCCTCGAGAACGCCGTCAGCGCCGTCGATGCGATGCAGGGGCGCGTCTTGAAATCGGAATCGAAGCAGCACAAGGCCGGGCAATTCGAGGCGACCTTGCACGCCGAGATTCCCGCGGCCAAGAAGGACGCGTTTCGCCGCGAGCTCGCCAAGCTCGGCATCGTCTCCGAGGATGAAGCGACGCAGAAAATGCAGGCCGAGGGGGGCACGGGCAAGCCGGGCAAGATTGTGCCGCGCATCAACGACGTCGTCTTCGAGGTCACGCTCAACAACATCGTCAATATTCCGCCGCGCCACTCGGTCAAGCTCAAAGTCGCGTCAAATGAGGTAGCTGCCAGCTACGCGAAGCTCGAAGCGTTCATCTTGACCAAGGGGCAAATGCGCATCTCGAATTTGAGCGAGCCGGACAAGCAGCGCGTCACCGCGTACCTGGAATTCAATGTGCCCAATCAACAAAAGGACGCGGCCGACAAGCTGCTCGCGGCGATTGGGCCGGTCTTGGAGAAGAAGAACGAGCAGGTGCCGGTCACGGAGATCGCGACCAATCAAAAGTTCGGCTACGTCGTCAATCTCTACAGCGTCGCGACAATTCCCGCGCGCGAGAAGATCGTCCTGTCGCTCGAAGTCGATGACGTGGAGGCGAAGGCGAGTCAAATCGAAGCGTTCGGCAAGGCGTCGAAGGGGCAAGTCGAACGCGGCCGATTCGTGCAGAGCCAGCGGGGCGACACGAGCACGATCGTCGCGGTGCATGCGCCGATGGGAGCGAGCGATGCGCTGTGGAGCCAGTTCATCAAGCTCGGCAAAGTGGTCGGCAGCGAGAAGACGCCGAACGCGAGCGTGCCGGAGAACGAGCTGGCGACGGTGCTGATCATCATCAATTTGTCGGGCGGCAGCCGGATCGTGGGGAGCGACGAGGGGCTGTGGGTGCAGATCAACAACGGGCTTTACTTCGCGTTCTGGCTCTTATCGCGCGGCCTGGTGTTCATCATCATCGGCATCTGCGGCGTGCTGCCGTGGGTGATCGTGATCTGGGGCGCGGTGAAAGTGTTCTTGTGGATGTTCGCGACGCCGGCGGCGAAACCGGAAGTCGTCGTTGCGCAC
The DNA here is from genome assembly GCA_036745215.1 of Gemmataceae bacterium. Classification (GTDB taxonomy): domain Bacteria; phylum Planctomycetota; class Planctomycetia; order Gemmatales; family Gemmataceae; genus SIAQ01. The sequence continues at coordinate 1,373 of DAIOGM010000057.1, read as the reverse complement.
CCGGCACAAGTGAAACCAGTGGAACCGCCGCCGAGCGCATCGATGTGAGATGGCAAAAAAATGGCTGGCAAAAAAATGTCAGACAGGGAATTGGGTGCAACCCGTCCCTGTCTGACATTTTTTTGCCAGCCATCTTTTTGCCATATTAATGCACCAAGAGGAAATCGCGGCTATTGAGCAGCGCCCAGAACAGATCTTGCACCGCCTCGACGCGGCGTTCGGCATGCGTCTTCAAGAACTCCGCACTTACCTTCAACTCGGCCTCGCTCGGATGCCTCGCCACGGACCATAGGTACAATTCGGTAGCCACTTCCCGGTCGCTCAATTTCTGACGTGCTAGCAGCGCCGCGCGGCCGCCTGGATTGTTGACGCGGGCCTGGATGCTCTTGCCGTTCAAGAAATGCAATGCTTGCAACATGTTGGAGCCGTTGTCGCGCTCGCATTCGCACGCCTCCATGCGCTGCGATTTGCCGAAGAGGCGCAAGAACGCGTTCTCGCTGTTGGCGTCGGGAAGCTGCGCGGCGCGGAAGCCGGCGGGAGCGCCGGGGAAATTCTCCGGCACCGCGGTCGCCTGGATGAGCGTGTCCATCAATGCCTCCGCGGGGATGCGGCGCGGGATCGAGTGCGAGAAGTTTTGTTCGTCATGCTTGTTCGACGCGGTTGCGATGCTCGAACGTTGATACGTTTCCGACGTGACGATGCGTTTGATCAAATGGCGCACGTCGAATTTGTGATCGACGAAGTCTGTCGTGAGCGCGTCGAGCAACTCGGGATTGATCGGCGGATTGGTGCTGCGAATGTCGTCCACGGGGTCGATGATACCGCGATGGAAGAAGTAGCTCCAGTAGCGATTGACCAGGCCGCGGGCGAAGAACGGGTTCTTCGCCGTTGTCAGCCAATTCGCATAGGCTTCACGGCGATCGGCGTTCGCGGCGAGCTTTGGCTCATCGCCGCCGAGGAAGCGCGGCGGCTGCGCCTTGTTGGTGCGCGTGTTGGTCGAGTTGCCGGCCGCGAGGTTGAGCTGGATGAACTTCATGTTCTGCACGCCTTGCGGGGCGCGCAAATCGGGCCGCGTGCTCACCTGATTGAAGAAGCTGGCGAGGCCATAGTAATCGGCTTGCGTCCAGTTTTCCAAGGGATGGCTGTGGCAACGGGCACACAGCATGCGGACGCCGCAGAAGACCTGCGTGGCGCGTTCGAGCGTGTCGTTGGTATCCTTGGAAATCGCGAAGTAAACGCTCGCGGGGTCATCGAGGACGAACCTCGCCACCGAGATGTCGGCGATGCGCTGCTGCGGGCCTTTGGCGAGGCATCGGTGGATCAGCGCCAGAACCGAGGATGGCACGTTGGCGGGCAGTGCAGCCCAGTCCGGC
>DAIOGM010000056.1:9519-24779 GCA_036745215.1 Gemmataceae bacterium | reverse complement strand
AGGCGAGTCAGTCGTATTTGAAGGGCATTCTCGGTTACACCGAGGACGAGGTCGTGTCGAGCGATTTCATTCACGACTCGCATTCGAGCATCTTCGACGCGGGCAGCGGCATCGAGCTGAACAATCGATTCTTCAAGCTGGTGAGCTGGTACGACAACGAGTGGGGTTATTCGAATCGGTGCGTCGATTTGTTGAAATTCATGGCAGGGATCAAGTAGCCGCTTGTCGTTTAGCGCTCGCGCGGCGCGCAGGAATTGCAAAGCCGCAAGCGGCCGTGGGGGACCGTCCAAATGCCGAAACTCTCCATCGACAAACTGGACCTCAAGGGAAAACGCGTCCTGATGCGCGTCGATTTCAATGTGCCGCAGGACAAGCAAACGGGCGAAATCACGAACCCGCAGCGTATCCTTGCGGCAATGCCAACGATTAAATATGCGCTCGATCACGGCGCTGCCGTGATTCTGATGAGTCATCTAGGCCGACCCGACGGCGAGCGCAAACCCAAATACACGCTCAAGCCGGTTGCCGAGAAGCTTCAGGATTTGCTCGGCCGGCCGGTCAAATTTTTGAACGATTGCGTCGGCCCCGAGGTCGAGTCGGCGTGCGCCGCCGCGAAACCGGGCGACGTGATTCTTCTTGAGAATCTGCGTTTCCACGTCGAAGAGGAAGGCAAGGTCAAGGACGAGAAAACCGGCGAAACGCGCAAGAAAGCGACGCCGGAACAGCTCGACGCGTTCCGCGCATCGCTGTCGAAGCTGGGCGACGTTTACGTCAACGACGCTTTCGGCACGGCGCACCGCGCTCACAGCTCCGTCGTCGGCGTGCAATTGCCGCAACGGGCGTCCGGCTTCCTGATGAAGAAGGAGCTCGACGCGTTCGCGCAGGTGCTCGACCATCCGAAACGGCCATTGCTTGCGATCCTCGGCGGCGCCAAGGTCGCAGACAAGATACTGCTCATCGAAAACCTGCTCGACAAGGCCGACGAGATCATCATCGGCGGCGGCATGGCGTACACGTTTCTGAAAGTTGTCAGCAACATGGAAATCGGCGCGTCGCTGTTTGATCCAAAGGGCGCCGACGTGGTTGCCAAGGTGATGGAGAAGGCGAAAGCGAAGAACAAGCCGATTCATTTGCCGGTCGATTTTCTCGCCGCCGACAAGTTCGACAAGGACGCGAACACCAAGGTCGTCACGGTCGCTCAGGGCATCTCGGCCAACTCGCAGGGCCTGGACTGCGGGCCGGCGTCGATCAAGAAATTTCAGGAAGTCGTTGGCCGTGCCAATACGATTGTCTGGAACGGCCCCGTCGGCGTCTTCGAGTGGGACAAGTTCGCCGGCGGCACGCGTCTGATCATGGACGCGATGGTCGCCGCGACTCGGCGCGGCGCGATCACCATCATCGGCGGCGGCGACACGGCGACGGCGGCCGTCAAGTGGAAAGCCGACGACAAAGTGACGCACTGCTCCACCGGCGGCGGCGCGTCCCTCGAATTGCTCGAAGGCAAGACGCTGCCCGGCATCGCGGCTCTGTCGGATGCTTGAGGGGCGGAACCAGTAGAAATTCGGTAGATCCGAACGGTGGATCACTCTCCGTCTCCAATTCAACTTGTACTTTCAAACCTGTTCTCCGCGATCTCTGCGTCTCTGCGTTTCTAAATGGGATGTCCTTTGCTCACAATACGGAATCCCATTTTTTCGAAACGCAGAGGCGCAGAGAACGCGGAGAGCTGCGCCAATTGCTTCCCGTCATTGCGGTCCTTACAATCCCCGAAGCACGTTTCCCATCTTCAAAGCGAGGACGCCATGGACAACACGACGCCGCAGGCCGCTCCGGTTCCGGAGAAAAAAACGCTTTTCGATACGATCATCTTTTCGACGCCGGTCATGTTGACGGTGATCGCGACGTTCATTCTCGGCCGTTCGACCAGCGAGATGACGCAGGCGCAATATCAGCGTGCCGTGGCGGGTCAGAAGCAGTCGAAGGTGGCGGACGAATGGGCGTTCTTCCAGGCCAAACGCATTCGCGGCACGACGTACGAGACGACGTCCATCACGCTCCGCGCCATGCGCGACGAGCCGTTCTCCGGCGCCACGCTGTTCGACGCGGCGCGAGAGTTGGCGGCGCAAACTCGAGCCGCGGAAAAGGACGCCGGCGAAGAAGACTCGGCGTTTCAAGAACTCGCCATCAAGGCCGCTGCCTCCGCGAAACGAATTGAGGTCGCGCTGGATCCGCCGAAGGAGGGCATCAAGATCAAACGCAATCTGTTGACGCCGGAGAACGTCAAGTCGGCCCTGGACGCGCTGGATACGTACCCCAAGGCCAAGCTGGAGCCGAGCGAGGCGGACAAGGACATCGACGAGGCGCAACGCAAACTATTGGAGGAAATTCTCGACGACATTCGCAAATTCAAGCCGGAGGAAACCGTCGCTGAAAAGACGCGCTATCTGAAAGACGAGACCGTCACCAGGGCGATGGAAAGAGCCACGGCCCGCGCGGCGGCAGTCGCCGAGCACGGCAAGTCGATCGATCGGGTGCTGGAGGAATTCGATGCGCTCGTCGATGGCCAGGCGGCATTGTCCCGCGAATTTCAGAGGCTTTTGGCGGCGCAGATCGCCAAGAGCAACAAGGGAAAAGACAACTCAAACGGCGGTGAAAAGAACTTGAACACTTACCGGGAGCGTGCGCGTGCGACTTCGTCTGCGTTGCTTTCGGATTACAAGGCGGCCCGATTCGCGTTCGACGCGCGGCGTTACGAGGACGACGCGCGCAGCAATCAGGACAAGGCGTATCTCTACGATGTCCACGTCTTGCAGAGCAGCGCCCGTTCCGATCGGCATCTGAAGCGCAGCTTCATGTTCATGATCGCGATGCTCGTGGCGCAAGTGGGCGTGACGATCGCGACGCTGGCGATGATGCTGAAGTATCGCATGCCGGTCTGGGCCATTGCCGCACTTTCGGGCGTTATCGCGATCGGCTTCGGCGTGGCCGTGTTCCTGGAGTTGAGTCCGATCGTCATGTGAGTAACCGGGAGGGAACCGCCGTTGACTTCGCTCTTGGACAAGGAACGCATCGTTGCCGGGCCGGGCTTCAATCGCTGGCTGGTCCCGCCGGCGGCGCTGGCGATTCACCTCTCCATCGGCATGGCTTATGGCTTCAGCGTGTTCTGGTTGCCGCTTGCCAGGGCGGTCGGCGTTTCGCAGCCGATTCGATTTCCAGACGACATGGGGTTGGTCGAAAAGATCTTCACCACGTCGTATGATTGGCCGATCTCGATGCTCGGCTGGATGTATACACTCTTCTTCGTTTTCCTCGGCGGCTCGGCGGCGGTGCTGGGGCGATGGGTCGAACGCGTCGGGCCGCGCAAAGCCGGCTTGCTGGCCGCGTGCTGCTGGAGCGGCGGGCTGCTCCTTTCGGCGCTTGGCGTGTACGTTCATCAGATCTGGCTGCTTTGGCTCGGCGCCGGCGTCATCGGCGGCATCGGTTTGGGCGTCGGCTACATCTCGCCGGTCTCGACGCTGCTCAAGTGGTTCCCCGACCGTCGCGGCCTGGCAACGGGGCTCGCGATCATGGGCTTCGGCGGCGGCGCCATGGTCGGCGCGCCGCTCGCCGATCGGCTCATGGTTTTCTTTGCCGATGATGCGTCCGTCGGCGTCTGGCAGACGTTTCTCGTTTTGGGAGCAATCTATTTCATCGCAATGACGATCGGCGCTTTTGGTTATCGCTTGCCGCCGCACACCTATCATCCCTCGGCCGTCGTCTCTCAATCCTCGCCGCTCGCAGCTCCCTTTGTGCCGGTAACGCGCGCGCATCTTACGCCGCAGTTCTGGCTGGCGTGGATGGTGCTATGTCTGAACGTATCCGCGGGCATCGGCGTCATCGGCATGGCGTCGCCGATGATTCAGGAAGTGTTCGGCGGCCGCTTGATCGGCGTCGATGTGCCGTTCAGCGATCTCTCGCGCAGTCAACTGGAAAGCGTAGCGAGTATGGCGGCGGCGTTCACGGGATTGCTGTCCCTGTTCAATATCCTTGGCCGAATCGTCTGGTCGTCGTTCTCCGATTACGCGGGGCGGAAAACGACTTATGCGATTTTTTTTCTCGCGGGCGCCATCCTGTATGCGTTCGTGCCAATGACGGGCCGGGCGGGCAACGTGCCGCTGTTCGTCGTCGTGTGCTGCGTGATCTTGACGATGTACGGCGGCGGTTTTGCGGCGATTCCGGCGTACCTTGCGGATTTGTTTGGGCCCAATCACATTTCCGCGATTCATGGCCGGCTCTTGACGGCGTGGTCGATCGCCGGGATCGTTGGGCCGATGGTTGTCAACTATTTGCGCGATTGGCAACTCGAGCGCGGCGTGCCGGCGGCGCAGGTGTACGATATGCCGCTTTATTTCCTGGCGGCGATTTTGCTCGTCGGGCTAGTGTGCAACCTTTTGATTCGGCCAGTCAATGAGGCGCACTTCGAGAAATCCGCGGCGAGCCCAACGGCCGAGCCGGCTGTGTCCATCATTGAAGGCGATCCCCCTGCTCTGCCGCGACGCGAAAGTGACTTGTGGCTGGTGTGTCTGGCGTGGGCAGCCGTTGGCATTCCGCTTCTTTGGGGCATGTGGATAACGATGGACAAGGCGCGAATGCTCTTTGTTGAATGACTCGGCGAGCCACGGGGTTTATCCCCGTGGAATGGACTTCCTTGCCACGGGGATAAACCCCGTGGCTCGCCAATCACGGCGTTCCGATGCAATAGAGCATCTCTTGCCGCTGGCCCTTCTGGTTGAAGGCGACGCGCATGTAAATGCGGCCGCCGCAGATCGTCGGCGTCGCCATGGCGTCGTTGCCGAGCTGGTTCTCCGCGATCAATTCGAACGCCTTGGGACTGGCGCGGAAGATGAACGTGCGGCCCGCTTCGTTCGTCGCGAATAGCAAATCGCCGACCAGGACCGGCGACGCGGTGAAGGCGCCGCCGAGGCGCTCTTTCCAGATTTCTTTGCCGCTGTCGAACTTCCAGCACACGGCCGTACCCGAATCTTGCACGCCGTAAAGATAGCCGTCGCGTTCAAGCAAGGACGGCACATAAACCTTCGTGCCGATTTCCCACGCAACTTTTCCGGAGCCATCGGCGTGGACGGCGGCGACGTGCCCTTTCGGAAAGCCGCCGCTGGTGATGATGAGCTTGCCGTCGGTGACCGTGGACGTGACGCATTCGGTGGTCGAGCCCTTGATCTCCCAGATTTTCTTGCCCGTCATCGGCTCCAGGCTCGTGACAAGCTCGCAGCCGATGAAGAAGAGCTGCTCGCGGCCGGCGACGTTGAGGATGATCGGCGACGCATAGTTGGGAAACTTCGGGCGTTCCGTTTTCCAGACGATCTGGCCGCTCGAGCGGTCGAGGCCCGCGATGACGCCGGTGCCCTTGTTGTCGGCGGAGACGATGACGAGCGACTTGTACACCGTTGGCGAAGAACCGAAGCCCTGGTGAAGTACGTAGTCCGTGACCTTCGTTTGCCAGAGTTTGCTGCCGTCGAGATTCAGGGCGGTGGTGTAGATGGCTTTGTTATGGAGGAAACTGACGAAAACGCGCTGGCCGTCGCAGGCCAGGGTCGCGGACGCCATCGAGGCTTGCTTGTTGCCACCCTTTTCGAAGGCGCCGCGATGGATTTCGGTTTGCCAGCGCTGGGCGCCGGTTTTGCGATCGACGCAGAGGACGGCCTGCGTTTCGGTCTTCGGGTCGGCCGTCGCAAGAAAGACCTGATCGCCGACGACGATCGGCGAGCCATGCCCGCGGCCCGTGACCGGCGTTTTCCAGACGATGTTCTCCGTGGCGCTCCATTTGAGCGGCGGCTTTTGCTTGGCATCCGCGGTTCCATTGCGATTGGGGCCGCGCCACCAGGGCCAATCGTTCGGGCCGAAGGTAATTGCATCGGCGTCTTTACGCGGCTCGCCGGCATTCGCAACGGCTGGCGCCAAACTCAATGCGAGCGCAAGAACGATCAGGATGATTCTGTGCATGAGAAGGCAAACTCCAGGCGGGGTGAATTCAGTGGCTGAATCGCGGAATGTTCATCTTATTTGAATTCGCGTCGAGTGAAATGGGTATGGCGGCGAAACTTGGATGCCTTTCATCTCGTTGCGGCTTCGTACTTTGGAGTGCGGCGCCTTGACGCCGCTTTCCTTATTTCTTTTTTTGGGGATCTCGAACGAACAAAGGAAAAGAAAAAAAGAAAAGAAAGCGGCGTCACAGCGCCGCACTCCAAAGGAATGACCTCGCACGCGTTTGCCATCGCGCGTAGACATAGTTGCATGAGCGTCTCCGTCATCATCCCAACCTGGAACGAGGCCGACACGATTGCGGAGACGATCCGAAGCTTGCGCGAACAAGGGCCGCACGAAATCATCATCGTGGACGGCGGCAGCACCGATGCGACGCGGCAAGCGGCGGCCGGCGCGGATCGCGTCATCGTGGCCCCGGCGGGACGCGCATCGCAAATGAACGCGGGCGCCGGACTGGCGAGCGGCGACCATTTGCTTTTCCTTCATGCCGATTGCCGGCTGGAACGCGGCGCACTCGACGCGGTGGAACGGGCAATGGCGCGGCCAGGGATTCTCGCGGGCTGTTTCGCGATGCGCGTCGCGGCGGACGGCTGGGGCTTTCGCTCCATCGATGCGTGCGCGACGGCGCGGGTGCGCTGGACGGGGATCGCGTACGGCGATCAGGGATTGTTTCTTCGCCGCACGGATTTCGAACGGCTTGGGGGCTTTCCGCTGCTGCGATTCATGGAGGATGTTTTTTTCAGCCGGATGTTGGCGGCACGCGGGAAGGTGGTCGTCGTGAAAAAGAGGATTTACGTGTCGGCGCGGCGTTGGCAGAAGATCGGATTAATGCGGCAAACGGCGCGAAACTGGGCGCTGACGGCGCTGGCGCTCGGGGGCGTGGCGCCGGATCGGTTGGCGGAGTATTATCCGCGGGTGCGCTGAGCGGCGGATGCCGCGGCGCGAGCGCTAAACGTAAACACGGGATTACTTGGGCATGGCTTGGAGACGGTTCAATTCTTCAATCGCCCGGTCGAGCGACGGATCGGCATTCGCCAGCGACTGGGATGCCATCATGCGATCGTCCACGAAAATGTGCGGCGTGACGCCGCGGCCGGAGTAGGCGTTGCTCTTGGGCGAAAAGATCTGGGCCACGGTAAGGCGCATGCCGCCCGTCGGCACGTTGCCCGGAGCGTTGCCGAGCCTCAGCAGCGTTTGCGTGCAGCCTTTGCCGAACGTCGTCTGGCCGATGAGGATGGCGCGATCGTTTTCCTTGAGCGCGCCTGCGAGAACCTCGGCGGCGCTGGCGGTGTCGTTGTCAACGAGGACAATCAGCGGCACCGTCAAGGCGTCCGGATTCTTGGCGTGATAGACAACGCTCTTCTTGGTGTCTTGATGAACGCTGGAGCAGATCGTTCCCTTCGCCAGGAACTTTTTCGCGGTCTCGATGGCGTTCTCGACGATTCCGCCGCCGTTCTGACGGAGGTCGAGAACGAGCCCCTTCATGTTCGGCTGTTTGAGTGCTTGATTCAGATCTTGAATGGCCGCATCGGAAAAACTCGAGATCTTCAAGTGGTAATACGGCGTCATCGCGATGGGACCGAAACGGACGCCGGTCGCGACGGCCTGGCGCGTCAAAGTCACTCGCCGCGTCTGGTCTTCGCCGGGCGAAAGGAATTCGATCTCCACCATCGTGCCGGCCTGGCCGCGCAGCAATTCGGTGACGCGATTGAGATTGATGTCCGTTACCGCTTGCATGTTGACGCTGATGATCTCGTCGTTCTCATTTAACAATTGCTCGGCGGGGCTACCCCGATCGATGGTTCGAATGACGATTTTGTTTTCCTGGATCGCGAGGCCCAGACCGACGCTGGCTTCCGTTTGCACCAAGCTCTGGGCCAGTTCGCGAAGTTGATTGGGCGTAAGATAAACGGTGTAATCGTCGATCGCGTAACAGGCGCCGCAAGCGAACTCCATGACGGTGACGGTGGCGTCGATGCCCAATTCCGCCTCGGCTAGCAGCGCGATTTGGCCGATCCGTTCGAGGGCGTTCTCGCGCGATAGGCCGCGGGCTTCCGCTTTCAATCTTTGCAGGAGGTTGCGGAACGCCTCGACGTTGCCTTGCTTGACATGCTTTGCAACAAACTTGCTGTCGCTCAGAGCCGCGTCGAATTCGTCGATGCCTTTTTTGAACAGCTTGCTGGGATCGACTTTTCGCTTGTCGAAGGAGCCGTCGAGAAGGGTGCGATTGACAATCTTGCAAATATGCAACGCCTGGCCGTAATCGACGGAGAGGACTTCCATTTGATAGCTGGAGTCCATATGCCGGCGTGATTGCCAGCAGCGCCGCTGCGCGTTTTGATAGCGATCGCGAATGCGAAGGCCCGGATCGTTTTGGCCAAGCAGGCCTTCGTAAATATGGCGGGCTTGTTCCCAGTTGGCTTGCGATTCGAATGACTCGGCCTGCGTAACAAGTGTGCGGATATCTTTTTCAGGCAGAGCGTGCGACGTGGAGACAAATACGACGAAGCCGCCGGTGAGCAGTAGTGCGCTCAGCAATCGAACTCGACATAGCGACTTCACAACGATATCCTCCAGGAGAGGATGGGCCAAGGTTCGGCATGTAGTATAAACAGAGGCACCGGCCCCGTCAAACAGACGTTTGTCAATTTGGAAAAGTTTTTTTTTTTTTCGCAAACCTCATGATCGATCCTGTTCGCCAAGAAATCCTGACGCAAGCCCACACGGTCGTGGTCAAGGTCGGCACCAACGTGTTGACCGCGGACGACGGCCGACTCGATCCCGCGCGGATGCAGGCGCTCGCGGATCAGATTCAACGCATCCGCGCCGCGGGCCGCAAGGTCGCGCTCGTCAGCTCCGGCGCCATCGGCGCGGGCGTCGGTCGGCTGGGGCTGGGCAAACGGCCCGTCGATCTGCGGCATCTGCAAGCGTGTGCGTCGATCGGGCAAAGCTTCCTGATGCGCGCCTATCAGGAGTGTTTCGACAAGCACAACATCCACACCGCACAAATTCTCCTGACGGCGGGGGATTTCGACAACCGAACTCGTTACCTCAACGCTCGTAACACAATCCTAACATTATTTGAATGGGGCGCACTGCCGATCATCAACGAAAACGACACCGTCAGCATCGAGGAGATCCGCTTCGGCGATAACGATCTTCTGGCCGCAATGTTAACCAACCTCTTGCAGGCCCCATTGCTCATTTTGTTGACAGTCGTTGACGGTCTTTATAGCAGCGATCCGGGCAGCAATCCGACGGCGACAAAGATCGCAACTGTAACGCACATTGACACTTCCGTCATGGATCAGGCCGGCAGCGGCAAGAGCGCGCTCGGAACGGGGGGCATGCGCAGCAAACTGCGCGCCGCCCGCATGGCGACCGCGGCCGGCGAATCGGTCATCATCGCCAATGGGGCCGATCCGCGCGCCCTCGACGCGATTTTCGCGGCCGAACCGATTGGCACGTTGTTTTTGCCGCATGGTAACTCATTGCCCGCCTGGAAGCGCTGGCTCGGCTTCACTGCCCGGCCAAAAGGCAAGATCCACGTCAATGACGGGGCCAAACGAGCCGTGTGCGAGCAGGGCAAAAGCCTTCTGCCCGTTGGGGTTGTGGAAACTCACGGCGTTTTCCACAAGGGGGACGTCGTTTCCTTATATGACGACGCCGGCGCGGAGTTCGCGCGCGGCTTGACCAATTATTCCGCGGACGACACCAATCAAATCCTGGGTCTTCGCTCGGAAAAAATCGCCGAGGTGCTCGGCTCCGTCCCATATGAAGAGGTGGTCCATCGCGACAACCTTGTGGTGACGGGGTAAGCGAGGTAGGATGCATGGACGATTGCCTGGCGAGCCGAGCCCCGTATGGGGCCGGTTGAGCGTGTTGTCTACTCAACCGGCCCCTTACGGGGCTCGGCTCGCCGGCCTTTGAGAAAAAAATCACAAAGTTTCCACGTTAATGATTTGCCGCCGACTCGTCTCCTAAGTGCAACGAGCGTCGGGGCCTACTGCGTGAGAAACGGCAGAGAATGAGGGCCCATGAAGTCGAGGCCGAAAAAGCCCGCGCACCAGGCGGAGTTTGAAGAGATTTACGAACGTCATAGCCGCGAGGTGTGGGCCTTGGTTTACGCGCGCTGGCTGAACGCCGATATTGCGCTCGACATCATGCAAGAGACGTTCTTGCGTTTATGGAAGCAATGGCAGGAAGGCAGCGACATCGTCAACCCGCGCGCCTGGGTGCTGCGGGTGGCGCGGAACCTGGCGGAGGATCATGCGAAAAGCGCTTTCCGGCGCTTTGGCACGCAGCCGCCGCAAACGATGAATGGCGTCGAGGGGCGCGATGGTTTGCCGCTCGATGGCATGGCCCGCGAGGAAACCTTCGGCCAGTTGCGTAAAGAACTCGAACATCTAGCGCCGGCCGACCGAGAAATACTAACGCTGCGATACGCTCTGGATTACGACACCAGCGAAATCGCGGAGATGCTGGAAATCAATGCAACTGCCGTCCACATGCGTTTGAGCCGAGCGCGACAGCGTTTGGCCGAACGATTGGCGGATCAGGGAGTACAGGTGAACAATGAGCAATAGCGTGATTCAAAACGACGAAGCCCGTCCCGATGTGGACGCCGTGCTGGGTGAATTCTTCAAAGCGCAGATGCCGACGCCGTGGCCTGCTTTCAAGGCGCCGCTGCAGACGCGCTTGAAACGGCCGGAATCGTACTGGTCGCGTTATTCCGGACGGCTGGCGTTGGCGGCGTGCGTGGCCCTGTTGGTTGCGGGCTACATTACGCTGGCCGGATTTTTCCCGCGTGGGCAAGGGCCGAGCGGCGTGCAAAATCAGATCGAAAACCACATTGGCCAGCGCGACAAATCGCCTGAACAACCCAAGCCGGCGCCGAACCCGGATGCCGTGCCGATGCCGACGGAGTTTGATCGTTAATCGCATTGCGAGCCACGGGGTTTATCCCTGTGGAAGGAACGTCCATACCACGGGGATAAACCCCGTGGCTCGCTAGACTTTTTTCCGCAACACCAACCACGTCACTTCCGGCTTGCAAAAAAACCGCAACGGATGCTGCCCCGCCAATCCTCGACCGACGTGCATCACCGTCGGCGCTTCAAAAAACGTTCCGCAATCATACTTGCGACTATACCGGCTCGGCACAAACACTGAACCCAGCACCGGCAGGCGAATCTGACCGCCGTGCACATGCCCCGCCAGCACCAGGTCGATGCGTTGCTTCCGCGCCCACGCGATGTTGTCCGGCGTGTGGCTCAAACAAAACCGGAAAATGCCTTCAGGACAATTACCTAGCTCCGGCGGCGGCGTGAACCACGGCCCTTCGTGTCCGATAACGATCATCGGCTGGCCGCGCACGTCGATCTGCTGCCATGAATTGCCGAGCACATTCATGCCGACGCGGCGCAATCGGCGGCGCGTGAGCGACACGTCGTACCACGCGTCGTGATTGCCGAGAATGGCATGTGCGCCGATGTTCCAGCGCAGCTTGCCGAGCACCGGCACGATCCAGCGATGATGCCATTCGCTATCCACGACGTCGCCGGTCAGCATCAGCAAATCGGGGACGCCCCATTTCATGCAGCGTTCGATGACGACGTGGTAAAAGGCGCGGTCCGGTGTGCCGCAGAAGTGCAGGTCGGTCAGATGCAAGATCGACAGGCCGTCCCACGCGTCGGGTATCTGTGGCAACACGAGCGTTTTTTCGGTGAACTCAACCTGAAAGCACTGATTGAGCGGCAAGGCGCAGAGCCGCGCGTCCTTGCCGTGGCCGTTCGGTGGGTAGCCGAGGTGTTTGGCGACGTCGATCGTTTCGCTGGTTTCCTTGACCAGTTGCGGCGCGGTTCGGCGTAAAAGATAAAAGATCTCGCAAATCGGCGCGACGCCGGCGCCGATGAACCAGCACAGGACCGTGTACGCGGACAAGAAGGTTCGCACTGGCCCGCCGTCCCAGGCAAGTTGACGCGAATCGATCACATCGAGCGCGGCGGCAAAAAGAATCGGCCCGGCCAGCGCAAACATCAAGTCAATCTTGCGCGTGTACTTCATCAAGCCGCGCGGCCACGGCCAGGCGTAGAAGACGTTGAGCGCGATGATGAGCAGATAGCCATGGCCAACCGACGCGCCGATCAGAAGCAGCCACCAGGGAATTGCGTTGGCAACGGACTGAAGAAAGGCGGCCAAACTCTCCGGATTCATGCGAGCGTCCTGTCTGCCGCGCCTTGTCGTAGGGACAAGCGGCTCGCTTGTCCCCGGCGGTTCAGGGACAAGCGAGCCGCTTGTCCCTACGGTTATTTCTTGGCAGTTCCATTACCCGGCGGAGCGTTTTGCAGCGCGGTGAGCAGTTGATCGACGCGGAACGGCTTGTAGAGAACGTAACGCAGTCCGTCCTGCTTCGCCTTGACGATCGAATGCGTCGCGTCGTAGCCGAAGCCGGTCATGAGGATGACGTGAGCGCTCGGCTGCGCCTGGCGAAGGGCGGAGTAAACTTCGTAGCCGGTGAGATCGGGCAGCTTGATGTCGGCGAGCATCGTGTCATATCGGCTCAGCTTGGCGAGCGTGATCGCTTCCTTGCCGTCGCGGGCCGTCTCGACGATGCAGCCGAGCCGGCCAAGGATGCTGTGCGCCGATTTTCGAACGCGCTCGTCGTTGTCAACGACCAGGACGCGCTGGCTGATGCGGCACGGCGTCTCGCCTCCCGCGACCAGCGGCTTCACCGACGGCGTCATGTCCTCGCCGACGCGCAAAATGTTCTCCTTGATGCAACGCGCGTTCGACAAAACCCGCTTGAGGATATCGGCCATCTCATCGTCATGGCCGATCCAGCGATCCAGCAGCGCCGTCGCCGACGTGAGGATTTCATCGACCGGAATGCTGACCGCGTGATGGATCGCCTCGATCGATTGATACGCCATGGCCTGGCGTTCCTCGATGAGCAGATCAAGCGTATGCAACGCGACCGCCAGCTCGCGGCAAAAGATCTCCGCGAACTGCACATCCTGCGGCCGGAAGCCATGCAGCTGCGGGCTTTCGACGTTGAAGGTGCCGATGACCTGGTCGCCGTCGCGCAGCGCAACGGTAAGGGAGCTGCGCGCGCCTTTGGAGCCTTCGATATAATGCGGATCGCGGGTGGCGTCGTTGCACACGTACGTCGTGCCGGTCGCCGCGACGTAGCCGGTGACGCCGTTGCCTTCGGTCTTCGCATGAAGCGTGCGCGCGGCGGCCTCGGCGGTCATGCCCTCCGCTAAAAGCGGCTTGAGCAATTTCGTCTTCGGATCGAGCAGACGAATCTCGATCACGTCGTAATGAAGCAGATCATGCGTCAGCTTGCGGATGTTGTGCTTGAGCACTTCGACGCGGTCTTCGGCACTGAGATCGGTTTGCAGGCACGCCAGCTGATCGCCGGCCTGATGCAGAGCGTCGAGTTTTTGTTGTTGCTTGATTTCGGAGGTGATGTCGCGGCAAAGACTGATGAGCTGTTGAACGCGGCCCGAGGCGTCGATAATCGGCGCAATGCGAAGCTCCAGGTACTGATCGCGCCGTTGCAAGCGCGTCTGCACACACGTGCCTTGAAGCGCGTTGCCGATCGGATTGAAATCCGGCCCGAGCACCACGGGCGAACCGAGCGCCTCATAGAAAATGCGCCCCTGAACGGCGGCGCCGCACCACGCCTCGAAAGTCGAGTTGGCCCAGAGAATTCGCGAGTCTGGCTGCAAGATCGCGATGCCCTCGCCGAGCACTTCGAGGATCGCGTCGTTCTGCATGAGCGCGCGCGTTTGTTGCAAGATTGCCGGGTCGAGCGCGGAAATATAAATGCCCGCGAACGCCTCGGTCCGCAGCTTCGCCAGCGCTTCGGGCAACGACGCGACAGGCACCACCTCCGCATCCCGCCCAAGCGACGCCGGCGCTTCTTCCGACGCGGATTGCGTCCCCGTCAGCACCAATACTCGCGGCCTGTCCGCCAAAAGCTGCACTCCATCTTCGTGATTTTTTTCACAAGCGAATTATAAAAGATTCATCGCAGCATCACAAGGCGAGGTTATTTCTCCCATCTTGCGGCCGATACAACATCCTCACGATGCGGTTTCATTTGTTACTGTTGTTGGCGACAATTTCTTTGACGCGTATTCCGATCGCCGCGGGCGATGATGCCGTCGATCCGACCGGCAAGAAATACACCGGCAGGTTGATCGAGGACCAAGGCGCCTGGAGATTTCGCACGGACGCAGGGAAGGCATTCTCATTAAACGAACTGACGTACGTTCACTTCGACGCGAAGCCGACGCCGCTGCCGAAGACGCCGTTGACGCGGACGTTGCTGCTTGCCAATGAGCAGCGCGTGACGGGCGTCTTGCTCGACGTTGATACGAAAAAGATCGTATTCGCCGCCTCATGGGGAAAAGTACTTACCCTGGACCGCTCGCAAATCCTCGGCATCGAGAACGCGGACCGATGCATACCGATCCTGCACGACGATTTCGAAGGCGCCATCCCGTCGTGGCAACTCGAAGGCAAGCCGGCATTGAGCAGGGAACGCGCGTTCTTCGGGCAAAGCAGCTTGCAATTCGACGCCGCAGGCCAGAAAGCGACGCGTTCGTGGAAGCCGCCGTTGCGCGATGGGGCGATCCGCGTTTTCTTTTGCGACATCGCCGACTCGCCCAAACGCCGCTGGACGTTCGTTGTTCAAACCAAGCCCGCCCGCAAAGCGCCGCCGACGCTCATCATCGATGCGGCCGGCTACGATGGCGCAAACTTGACGGAACACTTCGGTTCGCTCAAGGCGACGCCCGGCTGGCATCTGCATGCGATCGAGATCAATGGCGAGCGCCTGCGCATCTTCGTGGACGACGTTTGCCTGGGCCAAACGCGGACGCTGCCTGACGAGAGCATAGACGGCATTCGGTGCGCAATGGAAAGCGCCGGCAAGCTCTACATCGACGAACTGTCGGTATCGCGCCGCTTGCCATTGATGCCTCGGCCGAAACCTGGCGCCGATCAGGATTCGCTCTGGCTCGAACATGGCGAGCAGATCTTTGGCAAAATCGTATCCGCCGACGCATTGAACGTTGTTCTTGACGCGAAGTTCGGCAAGCGTTCCTTTGCTTGGTCCACCATGCGCGGCATTCTTTTTGCTCAAGCCAACCCATCCGCTGCGGCGACCGAACCGGATGGGTTGGCTTGAGCAAAAAGAATGCCGCGCA
>DAIOGM010000056.1:0-9509 GCA_036745215.1 Gemmataceae bacterium | reverse complement strand
GGCCCTGGATTTGCCCTGGATCACCTGCGGGCGAAGCTGATACGGTGGGAAAAGGACAACTTGATCGTCGAACATCGGCAGCTCGGCGAGTTCGCGCTGGAGCGAGGCCGGCTGGACAAGGTGCGCCCGTTGCCGAAATAATGGCCAGGCGCGGCCACAAAACAATCAGGTCAACCCAACCTCATGGAGTATCTCAATCATGTCCCGTTACGTCGTTAGCGTTCTCGGAATCGGCGTCATTGCCGCATGCGTGCTGCTGAGCAGCCCCAGCGCGGAATCCGGTCAGGCGAAGTCGGGCCCGGACGCGCAGGAATTGCAAAAGGTCGTCAACAAGGCGATCGATTTCCTGAAGACAAGCCAGCAAGCCGACGGCGGTTTCTCGCCGAAGTTCGCCGGCGCCGGCATCACGTCGCTCGTGACGGCCGCTCTGTTGCGAAGCGGCGCCAATCCGCAAGAGCCGGTCGTCGCCAAGAGCCTCAAATATCTTGAAGGCAAAATCAAACCCGACGGCGGCATTTACGACAAGGGCCTCGCCAATTACACAACCGCGGTCGCGCTGATGGCTCTGAAGGAAGGCAACCAGGACGGCAAGTACAAGGACGCGATCAAGAAAGCGGCCGACTTCATCAAGAAGATCCAGCACGACGAGGACATGACGCACGGCAGCTACGGCGGCTTCGGCTACAACGACAAGAAAGGCCGGCCCGATCTGTCGAACACCGGCTTCTCCGTCGAAGCCCTCCTGGCGGCCGGCCTGACCAAGGACGACCCCGCCGTGAAAAATGCCCTCGCATTCATCAGCCGCTGCCAGAACCTGCCGGGCGAGAAGCAGGATCAAGCGTTCGCCAAGAAGACCACCGATGACGACAAGGGCGGCCTGACCTACGACCCCGCCGGCGGCGGCAAGGGCGACTACAATACCGCGGCGGGCGGACTTCGTTCACTAGGCGGTATGACCTATAGCGGCCTGAAGAGCTTCCTCTACGCCGGCGTCAGCAAGGACGACGAGCGCGTCAAGGCTGCCGTCGATTGGTGCCGGCGCCATTACACGCTCGAAGAAAACCCCGGCATGGGCAAGGCCGGCCTGTACTATTACTACCACACCTTCGCCAAGGCCATGGACGCGCTCGGCGAGGATCCGTTCGTCGATGCCAAGGGCGTCAAGCACGACTGGAGGTTCGAACTTTTCCAGACCTTACAAAAGCAACAGCAGGCCAACGGCAGCTGGCGCAACACCGGCGAACGCACCTTCGGCGAAGACAACGCCGACCTCTCGACGGCGTTCGCGCTGCTGAGCTTGAGTTACTGCAAAGCTGGTAAACGCTGAGTTCTTTTTTGAAACGCGGAGAGCGCAGAGAACGCGGAGAGATTTTCTCGATAATCTCTCCGCGTTCTCTGCGCTCTCTGCGTTTCAAAATCTGTGTTTCCGCGTGTCTTGAGCACGAGTATTTGCTACGATGAACGCCACATGGAGAACACTATTTCGTACGGAGATTGCCGATGTCCCTGCGCTGGAATGCCATGAGCCTTGCGATCGTCCTCCTCATCCCGATGCTTTCCAAAGCGGACGCGTTCGACAACTACACGAACCTCATCCTCGCCAAGGTCCCGGAATCCAAGTCCGTCGAGAAAATCACCAAACTGACGCCGGAATTGATGGTGCAACATAGCCGCGCCTTGCCCGGCGCGTCGGCCGCGTTCATCGTCGTCAAGACGAACGACAAGCGCTTCGCCAAGCTGCTCGTGTTGCCCGCGCGGCAAAAGGTTTCGGAGACGGAATCCGTCCCGATCATTCTCATCGATCGCTACGTCACGTACCGCGAAAGCGAGGAACGTACGATTCACACGGCCGGCCAAAACGTCCGATTGTTCGCCGAATTCCGCCTGAGCTTCGACATCGGCCAGGTCGTGCCCGCCGCCGTGAGCGCCGATTTGCGCGTCGTGCAGGACAAGGACGATCTCCACGTCGAGCCGGTCGGCAAGGCGGAGATGTACCTCGTCACCAAGCATTTGCCCGAGGCCAATCCCGGGAAGGCGCCGCGGCTCGTCGTCGGCGCACAATTTGAAATGCGCTATTTCAACGGCGAATACAAGCTCTTCGACGACGGCCGACGCTCCGGCACACTGCATTTCAAAGTCGCGGACAACGGCGAGGTCAGCGGCCATTATTTCTCTGACAAGGACGGCCAAAAGTACGACGTCAGCGGCAAGGTCAGCAACGCGCCGCTGCACAAGGTTGAATTCTTGATCAGTTATCCGCGCACGAGCCAGGCGTTCGTCGGCTATCTCTTCACCGGCGACGGCCGCGCGATGACGGGAACGTCCGTGCTGCAAGGCGTGACGTCGGGCTTTTACGCGGTGCGGATCGAAGACGCCAAGAAGTGACTGTGGTCCCTGGAGCGAACTAATGAGCATGCAACCTTCACGCCGTGCGTTTCTGGGCGCGCTCGCGGGACTGGGTGTGCTGGGCATGGCGCGCTCCACCTGCTCCGCCCAGGAAAAGCCAGTCGCGCCGCGGCGATTGTTCTGCTTGCAATCCTATTCCTACGGCATTCGCCAACGCCAGGAACGCGGCTTCGACGATCCGCTCGCTTACATGCAATTCACGAGTCGACTCGGTTTCGCCGGCATCCAGCTTCGGCTCGGCGCTCGCAACGCCGAGTATCTGGCGCAGGTCCGCGCCGCCAAGGCCAAGCTCAGCATTTCGCTGGAAGGCATCATCGCCCCGCCGATGACGGACAAGGACGCCGAGCGTTTTGAGAACGAACTGCGTGCCTGTCAATCGGCTGGCATCGATGTCGTCCGCATGGCGCTGCTGGCGGGTCGCCGGTACGAGACGTTTCGCTCCGAGGACGAGTTTCGCCAGTTCAAGACGCGTTGCGAGCAAGCGCTCACGCGTGTGGCGCGCATCGCCGAGCGTCACAAGGTTCGCGTCGCCGTGGAGAATCACAAGGATTTTCGCGTCCGCGAATTCGCCGACATGGTGCGCCGGCCAAATTCCGAATTCGTCGGCGTCTGTCTCGATACGGGCAACAATATCGCCCTGCTTGAAGATCCCTGGCTCGTCGTCGATACGCTCGCGCCGCTCACGTTCACCGTCCATCTGAAGGACATGGCCGTCGAAACCGCCAACGACGGCTTCCTGTTGGCGGAGGTCCCGCTCGGTCGCGGCTTCCTCGATCTGCATCGCATCGTCCGCCGCATTCACGAGGCGAGGCCGCAGGCGCGTTTTCACCTGGAAATGATGACGCGCAATCCGCTATCGATTCCGTGTCTCGCGGACAATTACTGGCGGGCGATGTCCGACGTGCCTGGCGTCGATCTTGCACGCACGCTCGCCCTGGTTCGCCGACATGCCCGTGAAGCCAACAGCTTGCCGCGCATCGATCGGCTCGAACCGAAGGAGCAGGTTCGCCGCGAGCAGGAGCATGTCGAGCAATCGCTGCGCTGGGGCAACGAGCGGTTGTTTCGTGCCTGAGTGCTCACCCGCCAGCGAATTCAATTAATTGCTTGCTAGCGCCATCCCTTCGTGCTAGCTTCCTTCCTTGGTATTCCCGCAACATTTTCGGAGGTAATCGAACATGAAACGTTGGCTCATCGTCGGCTCGTTCGCTCTGGCAATCGGCACGCTCAGCATGACAAACACAAATTCCACGCCCGCTCAAGGCAAGGACAAACCGCCGGAAGTGCCGCCGCTCACCGGCAAGTCGGAAACGATCAAGCTCTTCAACGGCAAGGACCTCGACGGCTGGGAAGGCTACATGGACCTCTGGTCGGTCAAGGACGGAGTCATCGTCGGCAAGAACGACAAGCCGCTCAAGGTTTCGACGTACTTGTTCACGAAGCAGAAATTCACCGACTTCCGCCTCATGATCAGCTTCAAGCTCGCTGCATCAAAGGATGAGATGCACTCCGGCGTCGCCTTCTGGGGCAAGAAAATCACCGCGACCGATAAAGGCCTCGATCCCGCCAAGGAGCATGGTGAATTTACCTATCAAGGGCATCTCGTGATGTTCCCAACCCAGTGGGGCCTGTTCGATCTTTATCGCCGCGGCGGCAAGATCAATCCGCCGCAAGACATCCGCAACGTCGCCATCAAGGCCGGCAAGCAACGCGACTGGAACGACATGGAAATCCTGGCGCAGGGCAATCGCATTCGCCTGGTCGTCAACGGCAAGCTTGCCCTCGACTGGCGCGATCCGGAGCCGAAGCTCGTCGGTGAAGGCCCGATTGCGCTGCAACTTCATTCGACGAAGACGCCGCAAGAATTGCACTTCAAGGGATTGGAAGTGACGACGTTCCCCGAAGATAAGCTGCTGACCGTGAAATAATCGAATGCGCCTGCCAAGGCTCGTGGAATACGATTCCAATCGTGTCGTTGCACGAATGACACCATTGGAATGGTGTTCCACGGGCCCCTTTCCTAGAATCAACTTCATGTCATCCGATGTCGAACCCTGGTACGCCGGCGGCCTGCGCTTCCAATGCACGATGTGCGGCAAGTGCTGCACGGGCACGCCGGGTTTCGTTTGGGTCAATGAAGACGAGATCGCTTCGATCGCCGAGTTTCTGCAGATGCCCAAAGAGGAGTTCATCGCCGTCCACACGCGCGTTGAGAACGGCGACCGCAGCTTGCGTGAAAAGACAAACGGCGATTGCGTGTTTTACGACAAGGCCGTCGGCTGCACGATTTACGAAGTCCGCCCCGCTCAGTGTCGCACCTGGCCGTTCTGGGAGAGCAACATCAGGTCGCCGCGCCTGTGGCAGCATACCTGCGAGATCTGTCCCGGTTCGGGTCAAGGCGAACTCATCTCGGCCGAGGAAATCACGCGCCGAATGAATGTAATCCGACTGTAGAGCGTCAATCGGTCAGAACCTGAAACGATAGCGAAGTTCTTCGCTTACGCTTCAGCCTCGGAAATTGATCCCAAGGAAAATTCGATGCGTTCCATCATTTCGATCTGCGTGTTCTTGTTCATCGGGTCCGTCGTCGCCGCGGACGATTGGCCGCAATGGCTCGGCCCGAAACGTGACGGCGGGTCGGCGGAGTTGATCAAGCCGTGGAAGGCGCCGTTGAAAGTGCTGTGGAAACAACCGGTCGGCGACGGCCACGGCGGACCCGTCGTCGCCAAGGGGAGCGTCTTCGTCCACTTCGGCGGCGTTCGCAAAGGCGATGGCAAGGATATCTACGAAGAAACCCTCGCGGCCTTCGATGCGGACACCGGCAAACAAAAATGGACAAAAACCTACGAACGCAAGGCGAGCAAATTCCAGTTCGGCAACGGCCCGCGCGGCGCCCCCTGCGTCGTTGGCGGCAAGGTCTACACCTTCGGCATCACCAGCATCCTCACCTGCTTCAATGCCGACGATGGCAAGATCGTCTGGCAGATCGACACCGCCAAGGACTACAAGGCGGCAATCCCGTTCTTCGGCTCGTCGTGCTCGCCGATCGTCGTGGATGACAAGGTCATGGTCAACGTCGGCGGCAAGGAAGCCTCAATTGTCGCCTTCGACAAAAACACCGGCAAGGAACTCTGGAAGAAGCTCGACGACGGCGCCAGCTATTCGTCGCCGATCATCGTCGGCGAAGGAGAAATCCGCCAGGTCGTTTTCCTTACCGCGCGGGGCCTCGTGTCGATCTTCCCGCGCGACGGCAGTATTTTTTGGCAACATCCGCTCGTCGATCTCTTGAGCGAAAGCTCGACGACGCCGGTCGTCATTGATGATATCTTGTTCGCCAGCTCCATCACCACGGGCAGCATCGGCCTGAAGCTGGAGAACAATCGCGCCATCCCCGGCGTGTCGAAGGCATGGAACATCGCGGGGCTGACGTGCTATTTCGCGACGCCGGTTGCGGTCGGCAAGGACACGCTCTACATGGTGACGGGCAACAATCCGTTATCGTTCAAGAAATCGAAAGCGGCGCTCAAGGCCGTCGATGCCAAGTCGGGCAAGGAATTGTGGACGCGCGACAACGTCGGCGCCTATCACGCGAGTTTGTTGCGCACGGGCGACAACAAGCTCTTGCTCGTCGAGGAGCCGGGGAATTTCGTGCTGATCGATCCCAATCGCAAAGAGTACACGGAACTCGCGCGCACGGACAAGGTGTGCGGGAATACGTGGGCACACCCTGCCCTCGCGAATGGCCGGGTGTATATCCGTGATGCGAAGGATTTGATTTGTGTCGAGCTGCCGAAGTAGTTGTTTACGTTTAGCGCTCGCACGGCGCCACGCGAGCGCGAAACGCAAGCTCAGTTCAACTTCTTCCCCAGCGGCTCCGCCAACCGCTTCAACGATTCCAGCAGTTTCTTGAACCCCTCGAACGACAACGTCTGCGCCCCGTCCGACGCCGCATGATCCGGATCGGGATGCACCTCAATCAAGAGCCCATCGGCGCCGGCCGCGAGCGACGCCAGCGCCATCGCCGGCACGTAATCGCGCTTGCCGGTGCCGTGGCTCGGATCGACCATCACCGGCAGGTGCGACAGCTTCTTCGCCGGCGGAATCACCGATAGATCGAGCGTATTGCGACTATGATCCGAGAACGAGCGAATGCCGCGTTCGCACAGGATGACGTTGTAATTGCCGCCTGCCATCACGTACTCGGCGGCCATCAGCCATTCTTCGAGCGTCGCCGACATGCCGCGCTTGAGCAGCACCGGTTTGCGAGCTTTGCCGACGCGTTTGAGCAGGCTGAAGTTTTGCATGTTGCGCGTGCCGATCTGAATGATGTCGCACGCCTGTTCGACGGCGTCGGCGTTTTCGGTGTCCATCAACTCGGTGACGATGCCGATGCCGGTCTTCTGCCGCGCCTTGTCGAGAATTCGTAAACCCTCGATGCCCATGCCTTGAAACGAATACGGGCTGGTGCGCGGCTTGAACGCGCCGGCGCGCAAGAGCCGCACGCCGTTCTCCATCATGAACTCGGCCGTGCGCAGTATCATCGCCTCGGTCTCGACGGAGCACGGACCCGCGATCAACGTACACGTGCCGGGGCCAATCACCGTTCCCCCCTCGCCCTTGGCGGGAGAGGGGCCGGGGGTGAGGGGGATTTTGATGAACGTGTCCGCTTCGTGCATCTCGCGGCTGGCGAGTTTGAACGGCTTGGTAACGCGAATCAACTCCGACACGCCCGGCAAAACCTCGAG
Source organism: Gemmataceae bacterium (assembly GCA_036745215.1). GTDB lineage: Bacteria > Planctomycetota > Planctomycetia > Gemmatales > Gemmataceae > SIAQ01. Next base: position 2,361 of record DAIOGM010000056.1, on the reverse strand, counting down.
CGGGCGCGAATCGACCGCCCCGACGTTGCCCGTGATGCCAATTGCGGTGCGCGTCGCCCCCGGCATCGGATGCGGCGTCAGTTTCAAATCGCGAATCGCCTGCAAGACCGTGTCGATCTCTTGCGGCGTCGCGTGGCTTTGCATTACAACCAGCATGAAATTCCCCCGGCAAGCCCCAGGATGTGCGCAGCGATTCCTGGGGGTCGTGCTTCCCCTAGAATAACCAGTATATCGCACCGTCCGCCGCCTTACACCCCCGGCTTCATGAACGTTCGGCACACTTACAATCGATTTCGACTTCGACGCGGCATCATGGCAATTGCAGCGATCGGGACCATCGTTTGCATTTCGTGCATGGTCGGCCTGTTTGCAGTCATTCAATGTGGTTTGATTGATCAGGTTTCCGTTTCGCAGTATGCACTGGTATGCGCGACTGGAATTGGCCTAGCGGGTTTGGTCGCACTTCTCAATCGCCAATCAATCGCCTTCGAAATTAAGCAAACACGCGGTCTCAAGGCGGCGGATTCCGGGGATCAAGTGCTGGCGGAGCGCCTGCTTCGGGAAGCGTTGACGCTCGCCGACCAGTTTGCACAAGACGATCCGCGCCGCGGCGAGGTGTTTCGTCAATTGGCGCGCGTCGCGCGCCGGCAAGGCCATTTCGACGACGCAGAGACGTTTAGCCTGCAGGCGATCCGCGCGAACGAGACGTCGTGGGGCGAATGCCATCCAGAAACGATCCGTGCCGTCGAGGACCTCGCGGATGTCTATCGCCGCATCGCCCGGTACTCCCAGGCGAGGCCGATGCTCGAAGACGCGTTGCAAAAACGCGAGGCGTGCGCGGCCGACGATCCGCTCGAACTCGCGAGTGGCCTCCGCGCTCTCGGTGATTTCTGGCTCCACCTGGAGCGACCGGACAAGTCAGAAGGCTATTTGCGACGCGCCTTGGAAATCACAATTCGTGTTTATCCGCGATCGCCAAAACGTTTGCCGATTCTGCTGAAGCTGTGTCAAGCTTGCGGGCAGCTCAAGAAACTGGACGAGGCCGAGGCGTTGATTCAAGAGGCGACCGGCGCAGCGCGCGAAATGGGGCCGCATTCGGTAGCTTCGGCATCACACCATTTTCATTGTGCGGAGTTGCGCCGACGTCAAAATCGTTACACCGAGTCGGAGCAACAAGTGCGAAGTGCCATCGCGATCTACCAGGAAATCAGCGACGGCGACGTGGCGTCTTGGCATGACGAACTGCACCTCCTCGGCAACGTGCTGCACGCCCAGGGCCGCTGGGCCGAGGCAGAGGAATGCTATCAGCAAGCCTTGAAGTTTCGCGACGACTATCTCGCCCCGGAGGATCTGGCGACCGCGCGGTTACTTGAGGATTTTGTCGAGCTATTGGAATTGATGGGCCGCTCGGAGGAAGCACACGTCATGGAACAACGAGCGAAGTTCATTCGCGACATCCACTCGCCGTTTCGCATTGTTTAAGTCCGTGGGATAGGATTCCGATCCTGTCTACCTAATCGACAGGATCGGAATCCTATCCCACGAATCACCACTTCAGAGCGCTGGCGTCAAACACCGGGCCATCGACGCAGACACGTTTGTAATCCCAGCCGCCGTCGGTCTTCACCGGCGTCACGCAACTGAAGCAGATGCCGACGCCGCACGCCATCGGCGTTTCCAGCGAGAGATGACACGGAATCTTGCGCGCTTCGGCTTGCCGCGCGAGGGCGTGCAGCATCGGCTCCGGGCCACAGCCGAAGAGATGCTGCGGCGCGTCGTGCGTGGCGAGCAAATCGGTGACGAAGCCATGATGTCCAATGCTGCCATCGTTGGACGCGACATGGACGGTCGCGCCGGCGATTCGAAAATCGTCCACGCCGGCAGCGAGGTCGGCGGTGCGAACGCCGTAGTACAGCGATACCTTCTGGACTCGCTTTTTCGCGATCATGCCACCATAGCCGCGCGTGCCGAGCAGTTCGCGGATGTGCGCTAGGAACGGCGTCTGTCCGATGCCGCCTGCCACCAGTGCCACGCGCTCGCCAATGGGATCGGAAAACCCGTTGCCGAGCGGGCCCCACATCTCGACGGCGTCGCCGGGTTTCAAATCCGCGAGCAAGCCGGTCAACTTGCCGACGATCAAGTAGACGACATCGATGCCGATCGGTTTGCCGCGTTCGTCGAGCACGGTGTCGTAAAGGGCAAACGGTCGGCCGAGGAGTGGGTCGGTGCTTTTGGGCAGACGGATCATCACGAACTGGCCGGGCCGAATCGCCTCCGCGAGCGCCGGCGCTTGCAGGCGGATCAAGAACGTGTTTCGCGCGAGTTTGCGATTGATGAGTACCGGGGAATGAAACTGTTGGA
>DAIOGM010000055.1:12489-24980 GCA_036745215.1 Gemmataceae bacterium | reverse complement strand
TGCTTGATGCTGGTTTGCGGCGACGCGCCAGTGCCGCCGTCGTGGCCGGAAATGAGCACCACGTCCGCGTGCGCTTTCGACACGCCGGCCGCGACGGTGCCGACGCCGACTTCCGCGACGAGCTTGACGCTGATGCGAGCGTGCTCGTTGCCGTTCTTCAGATCATGGATCAACTCGGCCAGGTCCTCGATCGAGTAAATATCATGGTGCGGCGGCGGCGAGATCAAACCGACGCCTGGCGTGGACAATCGCACCTTGGCAATCCACGGATACACCTTGTGCCCCGGCAGTTGGCCGCCTTCGCCGGGCTTCGCGCCCTGGGCCATCTTGATTTGCAGTTCCTTCGCGTTCACCAGGTATTCGCTGTTGACGCCGAATCGGCCCGACGCGACCTGCTTGATGGCGCTGTTCTTGGAATCGCCGCGTTCGTTGGACCAGTGATAACGTTCCGGGTCCTCGCCGCCTTCGCCGGTGTTCGACTTGCCGCCGATGCGATTCATCGCAATCGCCATCGTCTCGTGCGCTTCCTGGCTGATCGAGCCGTACGACATGGCGCCCGACTTGAATCGCTTCATGATCGCTTCGACCGATTCGACTTCCTCGATGGGCACCGGAGAACGGCCATCGGTGTTGAAATTCATCAAGCCGCGCAGCGTGCAAATGCGCGCCGATTGATCGTCGATGAGCTTGGAGTATTCCTTGAAGACCTTGTAATTGTTGGAACGGCACGCGTATTGAAGCTTGTGTACCGTTTCCGGGTTGAACAGGTGATACTCGCCGTCCTTGCGGAATTGATAGTGGCCGCCCACGTCGAGCGTCTTGCCGTTGGTCGGCCGTTCGGTGAACGCGTGATCGTAACGCGCACGCACCTCTTGTGCGATGACGTCCATACCGATGCCGCCGACGCGCGACGGCGTGCCCGTGAAATATTCGTCGATGATTTCCTTGGCGATGCCGATGGCTTCGAAGATCTGGGCGCCACAGTAGCTCTGGGCGGTCGAGATGCCCATCTTGGACATGACCTTCATGACGCCCTTGTCGATGGATTTGACGTAGTTGTAGATGGCTTTTTCGGTGAGCTCCTCTGCGGGTTCGATCCCTGGGGTTCGGAGTACCTCACCCGTGGGCTTGGCCTTGATGTGACCTTGACGCACCATGTCTTCGAGCGTCTCGAATGCGAGATACGGATTGATTGCGCCGGCGCCGTAGCCGATCAAGAGCGCGAAATGATGCACCTCGCGCGGCTCACCCGATTCGAGCACGAGACTGACCTGCGTGCGCGTCCCCTCGCGAATCAAATGATGATGCACCGCGGCGACGGCGAGCAACGCCGGGATCGGCGCGTAATTGATGCCCGTCGCGCGGTCCGACAGAATGATGTACTCAACTCCCGTCGCGATGGCGTGGCTCGCTTGCTTGCACACCGCGAACAGCTCGCGCTCCAGCCCCGCGGCGCCTTCCTTCGGGTTGAACAAAATTTGGAGCGTGACCGACTTGAATCGGCCATGCGTCGTGCTCTCCAGTTGCCGCAGCTTGTCGAGCTCGGGATTGAGAAGGATCGGCGAGCGCAGGCCGATTTGCCGCGCGTTTTGCGGCGACGGATGCAATAGGTTATATTCCCTACCGATGTTGGTCGCCATCGACATGATGCAATCTTCGCGAATGCAATCGACCGGCGGATTGGTCACCTGGGCGAAAAGCTGCTTGAAATAGTTGTAAAGAAGCTGCGGTTTGTCCGAAAGCACGGCCAGCGCGGCGTCATTTCCCATCGAGCCGATTGCTTCGGTGCCGTCGTTCGCCATCGGCGCCATCAAGATGCGCACGTCTTCCGCCGTGTAGCCGAACGCTTGTTGACGCTTCAAGACCGTGTCATGATCCGCCTCGTGCGGCGCCGGCGCGTCGGGCAGGTTTTCGAGATCAACCAAATTCTCGTCGATCCACTGGCGATACGGATTCTCCGCGGCGAGCGTTTCTTTCAACTCTTCATCGTCAATGATGCGCTGCTGAGCCAGATCGATCAAGAACATGCGCCCCGGTTGCAAACGACCCTTTTGCTTGATCATCTCCGGCGGAATGTCGAGCACGCCGACCTCGGACGCCATGATGACGAGATCGTCCTTGGTGACGTAATAGCGCGACGGCCGCAACCCGTTGCGATCGAGAATCGCGCCGATGCAGGTGCCGTCCGTGAACGCAATCGAAGCCGGGCCGTCCCATGGCTCCATCAAACACGCGTGATATTCGTAAAACGCCCGCTTCGCCTCGCTCATGAGCGGATCGCCCGACCACGGCTCCGGGATCATCATCATGATCGCGTGCGGCAACGAACGGCCCGTCATCACCAGCATCTCAAGGACGTTGTCGAACATGGCCGAGTCGCTGCCGGTTTCGTCGATGATCGGCAGAATTTTCTTGAGTTCCGGCCCGAACAGTTCGGACGCGAGCATGCTTTCGCGCGCGTGCATCCAGTTGATGTTGCCGCGAAGCGTGTTGATCTCGCCGTTGTGCGAGATGTAGCGATACGGATGCGCCCGCGGCCAGCTTGGAAACGTGTTCGTGCTGAAGCGCGAGTGCACCAGGGCGAGCGCCGATTCGAGATCGGGATCGACGAGATCGGGGAAGTACGGCTCGACCTGGACCGCGTTGAGCATGCCCTTGTAGATGATCGTGCGCGACGACAGGCTCGGCAGGTACACCATGTCTTTTTGCGGGATGCTCGAATGCTTGATGGCGTTCTCGATCAGCTTGCGAATGACGTAGAGCTTGCGTTCGAACGCGAGTTCATCGTTGCCATTCGCTTGCGGCCGCGCCGACGTCATCACCGCGAGATCGAAATCCTGCCAGGACGAAGCGGGATTGGCCGCGGGGATGCCGCTGACTTTCTTGATGAAGATCTGGCGAATCACCGGTTCGCCGGCCTTGGCGGAGTCGCCGATCATTTGATTGTTGGTCGGCACCGTGCGCCAGCCGAGGACTTTTTGGCCCTCGTCGCGCACGATCTTCTCGATCATTTTTTCACAGCGAGCGCGCGGCGCCTCGTCGCGCGGCAAATAGACGACGCCGACGCCGTAATCGCCGGCCGGCGGCAGCGTGAAGCCGAGGTCGTCGGCCAGCTTTTCGAAGAAGCGCTGCGGCATCTGCACGAGGATGCCGGCGCCGTCGCCGGTGTTTTCCTCGCAGCCGCAGGCGCCGCGATGTTCGAGGTTGCAGAGAATGGTCAGCGCCTTGTGGACGATGTCGTGCGATTTGCGATTCTTCAAATCGACAACGAAGCCGACGCCGCACGCGTCGTGTTCGTGAGCGGGGTCATAGAGACCTTGCGGGCCGGGTTGAATCGTATTCATGAGCAACTTCTTTCGGAATCGTAGCGCCCGTTTCCCTCTCCCCCGGTACTCCGGGGGAGAGGGGCAGGGGTGAGGGGGCTTAGTATCACGCGCTTGTGCAACCGCCATCCGCGTGGGACGACGACCCCCTCACCCCCGACCCCTCTCCCCCGGAGTACCGGAGGAGAGGGGAGGAAGAGCGCGGCGTCATTTGCCGTTCGTTGGCTTTCCATTAATCCGATGCGTGCCGTTCAGGCGATGAGTTTCGCCGTCCGTGGCGAGCAGCAAATCCATGAACCGTCGCGCCGCCGCACTCTGACGCCGATCGCGGCGATGAATGATCGCCAGCGGCCGAGTGAAACGCGCGTCATAAAGCGGCAACGCCACCAGCGTGCGCGCCCTGACCTCGCGGCGAACCGTCGGCTCCGGCAAAAGCGCGACGCCGGCGCCGATCGACACGGCTTGCTTGATGTTCTCGATCGAATCGAACTCCGCCGCCACTTCCACTTGCACGTCCTGCGAACGCAGAAACTTATCGACACGCCGGCGGATCACGAGGTTCCTGTCAAAATGAACGTACGCCTGCCCATTCAGCTCCTTCATCGGCACCGCGAGCCGGCTGGCGAGCGGATGCTTCGGCGTGCACGCGAGCACCATTTCCTCCTCGCGCCAGGCGACGGCGACGAGATTCGGCGTTTTCTTCGGATATGAAACAAGCCCCAGGTCCGCGGTACCATCCTTGACGCGATCGTAAACGCGATCCGGATGCGTGTAATCGATATGCACTGTCGCCTTGGGCCATTCGCTCGAAAATCGCTGCACGAGCTGGCCCATGTCGCTCAAGCTTACCGAGTAAATCGCCGCGACCACAACGGACCCGCTGATCTCCGCGCGAGCGCTGCGAATGCGGCCTTCGAGTTCGTCGTACTGCTCCAGAAGATTCTTGCAGCCCTCGAAATACTCGACGCCCGGCGGCGTCAGCTGCAACGGCCGCGTCGAGCGGTCGATGAGCTGCACCTTCATGCGTTTTTCGAGCTGCGACACAATCTGGCTGACCGCCGATTGCGTGACGTCATGCTTTTCGGCCGCCAGCGAGAAGCTGCGGTGGCGGACGACGTCGCAGAAGATTTTGAGGGACTCCAGTTGCATAGAGCCAAATTATATTATCTGTATTGCTAATAGCAAGGTGAATGATTATCAAAAAAACTAATATTGAAGCGCGCGGGCCGGAAGGATCAGGGTACGTTGCCTAACTTCGTGCATGCAGTCATTCGCCGCGAAAACTGGTGAGGAAAAACGTGATGAGCCAGCCGACCATGCAGAACAAGAACATGATGCCGGCGCCGACGACCATCATGACGACGTCGCGCACCGGCGAGCGAGTGCTCCTGGCGGCGGACGGCGGCGGAATCGCGACGAGTTCGACGTCGAATTGATCGCCCTGCGGCACGGCGACCGGCGCGGGCATCGCTTTGGCGGCCGGCGCAACGGGAGCGGCGACCGGGGCGTCCGGCATCAATACCCCCGTGCGTTTCTTGCGTTTCTTTTCCGTTGCCGGCTTGGGATCCGATATCTGGATGCTGGGATTCGTCGCCGGCTTCGGCTTGGCCACCGGAATGTTCGGATTCGACGCGGGCCGCGCGGGCGACGGCGCCGGCACCGGAGACGGTGGTCGAGTGGCGTCGGGTCCACTCTCCGAAGTCTCCAGCCAGGTCAAATAGCTCTTCATCTCAGGCGACTCTTCCGCCGGCTTCGGCGCCTCGCTCGTCACCATCAAATACGCGTCGAGCGCCTGCGCCGCCCGTCCCGGCGTCGGATAACGCTCCTCCGGCTTCTTCGCCATCATCCAGTTGACGATTTGCGACAACCCCTCCGGAATCGCCGCATTGAATTGCTGCAACGGTTTCGGCATCTCCGTCGCATGCCGAATCATCTGCGTGAGAATGTTCTTCTCCGGAAACGGCGGTTGCCCCGTCAGCAAGTGATACAGCGTGCAGCCGAGGCTATAAATGTCGGCGCGAACGTCGATCGTGCGCGGGTCGCGCGCCTGCTCCGGCGCCAGATAGTCTGGCGTGCCGAGCAACACGCCTTCGCCGGTCAGCTCCATCCTCTCGCTCGGCTCCGTGCTGTTCTCGTCAAAGAATTCGCGAGCCAGGCCGATGTCGAGAATCTTGACGTTGGCTTTGAGCGTCGTCTCATTCGCGCCCGGCGGCGGCACGAGCATCAGATTGGCCGGCTTCAAATCGCGGTGCACCAGGCCTTGCTCGTGAATGTGCTGCAAGCCCAGGAGCGCCTGATGAATAAGCCGCACCGCTTCTTGCGGCGGCAATTTCTTGCGGCGTTCCAGCACGTCTTCGAGGGTTTCTCCTTCGAGATACTCCATCACCAGATAATGGACGCCGCGCGCCTCGCCGACTTGAAACGATCGCACGACATTGGCATGCTTGAGCTTGACGGACAGCCGCGCTTCGCGTTGAAAGCGAGCGAGCGTCTGCCCATTCTTGGCCCGCGACGGCGGCAGCACCTTGATCGCGACGATCTGGCCCGCCGGATGCATGGCCCGATAGACGCCGGCCATGCGTCCCCTGCCGACGCGTTCCATGATGCGATATTGTCCCAGGTAAAAGTCATCGACGTGCCCCTTGGACAATAGCGACGCCTGGTATTCGGTGACGTATTCTTTCGCGATGAGCCATTTCAAAAAAGCCGAAGCCGAAGTGGCGTCCTTCGCCTCGCTTTGCCAGCGCTGGCGCATGGCCTGCATTTCGTCGGCCGCCATCAGCTTGCTGCGGATCAGGAAGCCGCAATAGTTCTCGACCTTGAATTCCACTTCTCACCTTGGGGAATGAACCACGGGGGACACGGGGGGCACGGGGAAATTCAAATCGAGGCTTGTGCCGCATTTTCGTAGCGACAAGCTGCCAGCTTGTCTGCTTTCGCCTCAGCTCACAAGCTGGCAGCTTGTGGCTACGTTAACTCGGTCTTCCCCCGTGTCCCCCGTGCTCCCCGTGGTTCCATTTCTATAATGAACCACGCGCCAATACAAGGAGACATATCATGGCGGAAAAAACCTATTCCGACACGGAAATCGACGCCAAGCTGCGCGAGCTGAATTTGACCGACTGGTATCTCGAAGACGGCTGGCTGCGGCGCAAGTACAACACCGACGGCTGGCCGACCACGTTGATGTTGACCAACGCGATCGGCTATTTATGCGAAGCCGCGTACCATCACGCCGACCTCGCGATCACCTGGGGCAAGCTGTGGGTGAAATTGAAAACGCACTCCGCCGGCGGCATCACCGACAAGGACTTCGCGCTCGCCAGGAAGATCGAGGAGTCGGTCCTGTGGCGACCGGAAAAAGGCGGCCCGCTGGAGGGGACGCCGAACAAGTTTGTACAAAGCGGCAAGAAGTAGTATCGGCGAGCCGAGCCCCGTAAGGGGCCGGTTGAGCATGCGACTCAACCGGCCCCTTACGGGGCTCGGCTCGCCGGGATTTCCTCAAACCGACCTATTCGCGGGGCGTCGTACCCATCGGCTCCGCTTGTTCCGACGGATCGTCAACGCGATTGAGCCGCGGAAATCCCGTTTCCAGAATCCAGCGAACCGGATCGAAAAGCAACGCCGGGATTTCGACTTCATCCGCATACGGCATGCGCCGAACCTGCCCGTCGGGCCGCGGCGTTGGCGGGCTCTCGTGCGTCCATGTCGCGCGTTCCATCGGAATGGTGTTCACAACCGGCGGCGGAATGCTCGCCGCGACGCCACGATCGACGATCAACGGCTCAATCACTTCGCTCGCCTCCGCGTCGCCGTCATCAAACGGTTGTTGCCGGGTCAAGCGGTCGTCGTTCCTGGGTCCGGGATCCGGTCCATTCGAATTCTTGACGAAACCCCAATAAACACCGATGGATATGCCGATGATGCCGACGACAACCAAGCCAGCCCACTTGCGCATTTTTGGACTCCTTCCAACGCAATCCAAAGCATTGTGCCATCGGTATAAACAATCTGTCGTTTTCGGGCCACGTGAACTCCATTGAGTGTATTACATTGTATTATCATTCGGCGGTATTCGGCTGTATTCGCCGCTTTCGGCCGTTTTCGCCAGTATTCGGTTTGAGATGTGTGTCGGCGAACGCGGCGTATGAAACGGCTACTTGACTGGAACCGAGCCATCCAAATAGCGCCAGTCCTTCAAAAATCGTAGCAAATCCGCCATCTCCCGCACATTGATGTTCTTCTCCAGCCCATCCGGCATGAGCGAAATGCCCGTCGAGGCGATTTCGTCCACGTCTTTTCGGAGCACGACGTCCAATTGCTTGTCCGCCCGCACCAGCGTGATGCTCGACGCCGACTCCGCGGTCAACAGGCCGGTCATGATCTTGCCGTCTTTGGTTGAGACGACGTAATTGACGAAGTTGGCATCGATGGCCGCATTCGGCACGAGGATGTCGAACAGGAGCGCATCGAGCTTCTTGGTGCGCGTGTCCGCAATATCGGGCCCGACATCGACGCCGACGCCGGCGACGCGATGGCAGGTGGAGCAGTTCTTCTTGAAGATCTCGCGGCCATTCTTGGCGTCGCCTTTCATGTCGAGGGCCGCCTGATACTCCGCGATCACCTTTTTCCGATCCGCCGGCAAATTGGCGGCGAGCAGCGTCTTGGCCCGCTCACGAATCTTGGCGTCCTTGTGATTGCTGAGCTGCTTGGTGCGCAGCGGATCGAGTTCGCTCGCTTTCATGCGCTTGGCTTCGATTTCGTCGAGCAGCACATGAACGCGCGCCGGCTGGCGCAGCATGGCTTCGAGGATTTCGCGACGCAGGCTCGGTTCGGCGCCGGGCCAGAGTTTGATCAGCAGATCGGGGACTTCTTTGTCCGTCTGTGCAGCGAGCGCACGCAGGGCGGCAATGCGCAGCTCGGTGCTGGCTTCCTTTTCGACGAGTGGGACGAGCGCTTCCTTGGCAGTGGACCATGACGCCTGAGCCAATAAACGTGCACAGAGCAGTCGCCGATCGAGCGGACCACTTTTTTCGCTCGCGCGCTTCGCCGCCTCCGAAAACATGTTTTCGACGTCCGTCGTGTACTGCTTTCGTTTATCGTCGGGAAGGTTAGCCGCGATTACCAATAAGCTCTTACCACGTCGTTCAAGGCCGGTTGACAAACCCGAAAGGCCTGCCCATCGAAGTGTCTCCTTGTCCTTGTTGTTTAGCATGCTAAACACCTTCGGCAAATCTTCGAAACGTTCAATGGCGCCGACTAATGCCGCCATCTCCTGAACCATCATCGTTGCAGTTGATTTGCTCTCAAGTTCAGGCGTCGAGAATTGGACCCAGTTCTCAAGAACTCCTATTGCGACCTTCGGCAGAGCCGTTTGAATCGCCAACCGTACCCATTTGTCGTCATGATGTTTCTGCGCGACAAATTTTACCAGCAATCTTGTTCGCGTGAGATTATCAATTGGACTCAGTTCGAGGCCACCAAGAAACAGTGTCATCTGGAAAAGAACGCGACTATCCTTGTCTCCAAATCGCGCCCAAACGTGTTCTAGAATTTGACGACTTAATTCTTGACCGCGGCTCTCGGCTATCCGAATTCCGACTTCCCGTACACGTGGATGGTGATTTTCTAACATCTCGATGATCTGTTTATCACCTAACGATTTGTTCCGCTCCAGCATCCACGCCGAGAAGATCTTCGCATGCGGACTCTTCGTCCCCTCGAACAGCTTCGTCAACGGCTCAATCATCGCCTTGTCATTCTTCTCCAGCAACAACCGCTGCGCCGTCTGCCGCCACCACGGCTCCGCGTGCTCCAGCGACTTCACCAGCTCCGCGAGCGACGCCTTGCTCAAGTTTGGCCGCGGCGTTTTCGCCGGGTGATCCTTCGGCACGATGCGCCAGATGCGGCCCTTGTCCTTGCCCGCAATCAAGTCGGGCCGATTCTTCAACTCCGGCGGCATGAACTCCGGATGCTCAATCACGGCGCGATACATATCGACGACGTACATCGCCCCTTCCGGTCCGTGCGTCAGAAACACGGGGCGGAACCAGTCGTCCGTCGTCGCCAAAAACTCGACGCCCTTCTTGTGCGGCTTCGCTTCAAACGTCGCCCCCTTCGGCGTGAGGATTTCCATGTGCACCAGGTTGCCCGTGGGTTCGCAGGTGAAGGCGGCCCCGTGATAAATCTGGGAAGCCCCGGGGTGAGGTACTCCGAACCCCGGGGTTCCGGGTACGTCACCCCGGGGCTTGCCCAGTAATTGCCCGTGATAAATGAACACGCCGCACGCCGCGGTGAAGCGGCCCTCGTGCAGGCTCGACGTGGTCCAGTTCTTCGACAACGGATAAACCTTGCCGCCCGACGACAGCGGGCCGTCTTCGAGGACGGAGACGTCTTGCAACAGCGACGGCGCCGCGAGATAGGGATTTCTCTTGATGTACCGGTTCTCCATCACGACGTGCCGCAGATGATGGCGATTATCGCACACGAAACGATTGCCCCATTCGTCGAAAGTGTTGCCGAACTGGCCGAGGCCGGTGATGGCTTCGTAGTCGTTGGTTACGGGGTCGAAACGAAAATCCATGCCGGATAGATCGACGACGACATTCCGCTTACTGCCGAGGCCCGCCCAGGTGACCTTGCCGCCGCGCAGTCCGTTGGCGCAATAGATCCAGCCGTCGAGGCCGAGGATCGGATGACTGACGCGCAGTTGCGGATTCTGCTCCGCGAAGCCGGCGTACCAGCGTTCTTTCTTGTCGGCCTTGCCGCCGCCGGTCGTGTCGCGCAGATGGACGATCTCCGGCGCCATGGTGACGATGGCGCCGTCCTTCCACAGGAGCAAGCCGTTGGCGAACAGCAGATTATCGGCCCAGATGGTGGACGTCTCGAAAAAGCCGTCGCCGTCCTTGTCTTCGAGGATCTTGATGCGCCCCGCCGGTTTCTCACCATTGGCTGGGCCGTTCGGATAATCGCGCATCTCGACAACCCACAGTCGGCCATCGGGATCGAACTGCATCGCGACGGGACTCTCGATCTGCGGCTCACACGCGACGAGTTCGATGCGCAGGCCGTCGTCGATCTTGAACAACTTCTGCGCTTCTTTCGGATCGAGCGCCTTGCCGGGCCCCGCACCCTTTTGCGGCAACTCCGGCGGCTGTTGAGCGTGGAAGGAGCTGCCAACGAACACAAAAACCAATGTGAGGAGGAATCGGCGCATGGCATCAACTCGGCGAGGAGAATGGAGCGATGGGTTCATTATGGACGCGAGAAAACGCAACGGACACAAAAAAGAATGGCAGAAAAATGATCGGCAGAAAAATGAAGCATTCGAGTCAGAGCATCAACTCTACTGTCTTCATTTTTCTGCCACCCATTTTTTTGCCATTTGCTAGATTCTGAGCGTTGGTTCGTCTTTAATCGCGTCAGGAGGTGTTCCGTGCGTGCGATGATGTTTGGGTTGGCATTCGTGTTTGCATGCCCCATTTCCGCGTTGGCCCAGGACGCCGATGTGCCGACGTCGTTCGGCCATCGCGGCTACGTCACGCGCGATGACCTGGCGGCGTTGAAGTTCGCCGCCGCGGACAAGGACCTGGCGCTCTTGACTCATGTGCCGACGCCGCGAACGCCGGTCGGCGAACCGCTCTGGGCGTATTTCATCGCCAAGAACCAAGGCAAGCAACCACTCGGCCTCGACATGCGTTTCGATTTCGTGACCGGCCGATTGCACAATACAACCAACGCTTGCTCCTTTGCCGTCAAGCCGTTGACCGAGGGTTTGAAGCTTGGCGTAATGATGCGTTCGCACACCTGGGAATGCGGCAGCGGCTCGCTTATCGATGTCGCGCCGCAGGGCTACTACGTGGCCGGCATCGATCTGACGGCGTGGGGCAACCTGCGGCCGGGGGATTACGAGCTCTCCTGGAGTCATGGCAAAGCGATCTCGAACACCGTCAAATTCACCGTGCTGGCCGGCCACGAAAAGGAATCCGTCGCGCGGAAGCAGCCCCATTGGACGTTATGGGAACTGGATCGCCGCCGGATGCAAGGCGTCGCCAAGGGAGAAGCGGATCAGGAACCGGCAGGCCTCGTTCGCATGTGGCCATGGTGGCAGGGGGAATTTTCGGCGGCACTGGGCAGCGGCGTCGGCGAACGCTACGTGACCGACCTGGAACGCCTGCCGGCGAGCGACGCCCTCGTTCGCGTCGTCGCCGATTGGACGCTCGGCAAATACACGGATCGAGTCAAGTTGCAGTTTACGTCGATGGATCCCAAGGTGCGCGTGCGGCTCGACTCGCTGCATGTTTATGTGATTGCCGATGTGCCGGGAAATTGCCCCGGCGGCGAAAAGGCGGCCGACATTTCACGCACGTCAACGTGCGTCACGCCGTATAGCATCGAAATGGAGCTGCCGTCGAACTGGCGCACGCGGCCAGAAAAGGAATACGATGTCGAAGGAACCTTTCAGGCGGCGCTATTGGTGACGTCGAAGGCGCTGCGGCCGCCGACGCGTGGTCGAATGACGATTGAGGCCGTTGAAGACCGGTTGGAAAGGTCTCGTAGCAATCAGCCGGTTCAGATTTGGGATGGGCTGCTGCGGACGGAATTGCAAAAACTGACGTGGCGTTGATTTGGATCAGTAGGCCGTGGAACGCTATTCTATTGGTGTCAGCCCCCGGGGCGAATACACGATTGGAATCGTATTCCACGGCCTCTAGCTGCGATCATATCGGCTCAAATAAAACGTGAAGCCCATGAACGCCAGCAGCGTGTTCGTGACGCCGTAAATCATCGAGCACGGCGTGTCAAGAAACACCACGATGAGCCACAAAAGAACTGCCGTGATCGTCGTGAAAAACGCGAGCACCAACGGCGTGCGACCGCTGCGCGTGCCGCGAAAATGGCTGAGCGATAAGCCGATCAGGGCGAACAGCAAGCCGAGCCCCGCGACGACGGAGCTGATGATGAACCAGATGAGCGCTTCGCCGAGGTCTTGCCAGGGCATTGTTTGACCAAACGTCAGAGAATGATCTTGCTGATCGGATACTCGACGATGCCGCGGGCGCCGACCGCGTAAAGCTGCGGCATGATGTGGCGAACGATGTCCTCGTCGATGATGATCTCCATCGCCAGCCATTCCGCGTCGGCCAGCGGCGACAGCGTCGGGCTATT
>DAIOGM010000055.1:0-12479 GCA_036745215.1 Gemmataceae bacterium | reverse complement strand
GAGCGCGGTGCGCGGATGCGCTTTCAAAAACGCGAGCACCTTGTCCTTGTCGGCGACGCGGACGTTCATCTTCAGGCCCGCCATGCCCTCCGCGGCCATCGCGCCTTTGAGCATCAAGATGATGTCGTCCATCTTCTGTTTCTTCCACGCGTCGCCGCACGCTTGTTCATTGGCGATGAAGCGCGTCGTGCTCGTCAACAGTTCCGCGACGATGCGCAGATTGTTCGCCTTGAGCGAGCTGCCGGTCTCGGTCACATCAACGATCGCGTCAACAAAGCGCGGCGGCTTCACTTCCGTCGCGCCCCAGCTAAATTCGACGTGAGCGCTGACGCCATGCTGCGCGAGGTAACGCTTCGTCACGCCGACCAGCTCGGTCGCGATGCGCTTGCCTTGCAAATCCTTGACGGACTGGATCGGAGAATCATTCGGCACCGCAAGCACCCAGCGCACGGGCCGCCGGCTCACCTTGGAAAAGACAAGCTCCGCGAGCTGCGTAACCTTGGCGTCGTTTTCGAGCACCCAGTCGTGCCCGGTCAAGCCGCAATCGAGCGAGCCGGCCTCGACGTAGCGCGGCATTTCCTGGGCGCGGATCAAGGTGCAGTGGATTTCCGGATCGTCAATGGACGGATAATAGCTGCGGCTCTGAAACGTGATCTTGAAGCCGGCGCTGCGAAACAATTCGGCGGTCGCTTCCTGCAAGGAGCCGGCCGGGATGCCCAATCTTAACTGTGCGGTCATCTTGTCATTCGTGGAAGTGGAGAGTGGAGAGTAATAATCGCCACTTCAAACTCTCACCACTCTCCACTCACCACTCTCCACTACTTTTTGTAGACTTGTTTCGGATCGAACACGCGCTCGCCGATGGTTTTCAATTCATTGTTCTCAAGGCGACGGAAAAAGCAGCTCTTGAAACCCTCGTGGCATGCGGCGCCGCCGATCTGGTGGACCTTCAGAAGAATGGTGTCGTTGTCGCAATCGACGAGGATTTCCTTCACTTCCTGCACGTTGCCGGATTCCTCGCCTTTACGCCAAAGCCTGTTGCGGCTGCGGCTGAAGTAGACGGCGCGTTTCGTGCGGACGGTTTCCTCGAAGGCGTCGCGATTCATCCACGCCATCATGAGGACTTCGCCGGTTTCGTGATCTTGCGCGATCGCGGGAACGAGGCCCGCGGATTTTTCGAAATCGACCAGCATATTAGGCCCTGGATTCTTCGTTTAGCGTTCGCATGGCGCCACGCGAACGTAAACAAGACAATTCAATACTCAATCAAACTAAACACATCATGCGGCCGCAACTTCTCACGGCCCAACAGAAACGTCAACTCCACCAGCACGCAGCAGCCGACAACCTGTGCGCCCGCTTGCACAATCAACTTGCACGCCGCTTCGAGCGTGCCGCCGGTCGCGAGCAAGTCATCGACGAGCAGCACGCGGGCGCCGGGATTGAAGCCGTCAATGTGGACGTGCAACTCGGCCTGGCCGTATTCGAGGTCGTATTGCAACTTGTGTGTCTGATAGGGAAGTTTACCTGGCTTCCGCAGCGGCACGAGCGGCTTGTTCATCAGGAACGCCATCGGGGCGGCGAAGAGGAAGCCGCGTGCCTCCGCCGCTGAGATGGCGTCGATCGGAGCCTTTTCATAATGCTTGATCATCAATCCCACGGCTTCCTGAAACGCCGCGGGGTCGGCCAATAAGGGCGTAATATCCTTGAACAAAATGCCCGGTTTCGGAAAATTCGGGATGTTGCGGATAAACTTGGCCAGGTCCATCGTGTCCCCTTCCTGCTGATTGCAATCCCGCAATCGGCTTTTGAAATTGTATGAATCGAGGCCGCAAATGAACGTGACGATCCGACCGGCGCGCTTGAGCGACGCGGAGGTGATTTGCGAATTCAATCGCATGATGGCGATCGAGACCGAGAACAAGGTCCTTGACACGGCGATCCTAATGCCTGGCGTCGTCGCGATGCTCAGCGATCCGCACAAGGGGCGCTACTTCGTGGCCGAAACGATGGGGGCAATTGTTGGCCAGCTCGGCGTCACGCTCGAATGGAGCGACTGGCGCAACGGCAGTTTCTGGTGGATTCAAAGCGTCTACGTGCAGAAGGACGCCCGGAGGCACGGTGTTTTTCGCAAGTTGTATGAACAAGTTCTCGAACAGGCACGCAAGGAACCGAACGTCATCGGCGTGCGGCTATATGTGGAGCACGACAATGCAATTGCGGAGGCAACCTATCGGAAAATGGGAATGGCGATGACGGGTTATCAGGTGATGGAAGAATTGTTCTAGCGAGCCACGGGGTTCATCCCCGTGGAATTGGCGTCATCCCACGGGGATAAGCCCCGTGGCTCGCTACGTCATTGCAGATCAATCTTGATCTGTCCCGACTTCTTTCCCTTCTCGCGTTCGTCCGCGAGGACGGTGACGAACAATTCTCTGTCTTGAGCCCACACCTCGCGAACGGTGTCCTTGAGCGGCTCAAACGTGGACGGCTCGCCCTTGGTGCGTTCGGTCACCTTGATGAGGTGCACGCCAAAGACCGTCTGCACGACGTCGCTGACCTCGCCGACTTTCATCGAAAACGCCGCCTTGCTGAGCTCCGGGACGACGACAAACTTGTAAGGGAACTGCCCGATGTCGCCCGGCGTCTCCTTGTTGTCCTTATCCTTCTTATCCTTGGAGACGCATTGCGAATATTGCTTGGCAATGTCTTCAAAGCGCGCCTTGCCCGTGACGATTTCCTGACGCCAGACCTGCAACTGCTGCATCGCCTTGTTGCGTTGCTCGACCGACGGTTTGGGCGGCAGCTTGATCAGGATATGGCTGGCACGAACGAAAACCTTGTCGAAGAACGGCTTGTTCTCATCGTAGTATTTCTTGGCGTCAGCGTCGGGCAAATAGCGCTGCAGCAACGTGCGCCATTGCAGCTTGGCCACGATGTCGCGGCGCAGGATTTCTTCGGATTGGCCCGTCTCCTTGTAGAACATGTCGAGCGTCTTGTTTTGCTTCTTGAGCGCCTCGACGAGTTCTTGGACTTCCTTGTTGAACTCCGCTTGATTGACTTGCGGCACATGTTTGGTCAGGAAATGCCGCATCAGCGCGTCATCGACAAGGGCATCGATCGCGGCTTTGCGCATCTCTTTCTTTTGCTCTTCGGTCAACGGCAACGGGTAGGGCCGGGCGTCGAGGATTTTGCGCACATCGCCGACGAGGATTTTCTCGCCGTTGACGGTGGCCGCGACTTGCTCGTTGGTGAGGCTGACCGGCACGATCGACGCGGTGCCGGTGGTGGATGCCGTCTTGGCAGGCTGAGACGAACCGAGCCCGGCGGCGGCGAGGATTGCCGTGCTTGCCAGCGTTTGCCAAAGCGCCTGTCGTGACAACATGATCAACCTCCGTGCGTTGATGGAAAGCGATTCCTTATTGAGGCGGAGATGATAACGCCGTCGGCGGAAAAATGGGAGGGCAGTTTGGCGACGCAAACCGGCATATCTTAGCGCACGCGTCATCGCGTCCGCAAAATGTGGCGAGTTCTTGCTTGCCCTGCGATACAATCCACCGTAGCATCGTCCCATCCTTGCAGATCACTCCGGGAGATACGCATCATGAATCGTGGAAACCTCTCTCGCCGCGGCTTCCTGGCCAAGTCGCTCGGCGCTCTCAGCGCGGCCGGATTGCCGATCTGGTTCGCGAATGAACTGCTGCTCGACGCTCAGGAAACCAAGAAAGCCGCCACCACAGGCGCCAATGGCCGCATCGTCATGGGCGCCATCGGCACCGGCACCAATCGCACTCGCCGCACCGGCGATGCCCCGATTCGCGGCGAGCGCGGCATTCACATCATGCAAAACGCCATGAACGAGAACGGCGTGCAGATGATCGCCGTTTGCGACGTCGATCGCCCCAACGCCGAATTCGCGCAAGGCGTGGTGCGCGACGCCGAGCGCGGCGGCAGCCGGGATTGCACCGTTTTTAGCGATTACCGCCGCCTCCTGGAAAATCGCGACATCACCGCCGTCACCATCGGCACGCCGGACCACTGGCATGCTCTGGTCGCGATCGCGGCGATGCGAGCGGGCAAGGACGTTTATTGCGAAAAGCCGATGACGCTTACCATTGAAGAGAGCAAACTCGTGGCACGCGTGGCGCGCGAGACGCGCAAGGTCTTCCAGGTCGGCACGCAACAACGCACGGAGTACGCGGGGCGATTTCGCCTCGCCGCCGAGCTGGTGCGCAATGGCCGCATTGGGCGCGTCAGTCGAGTGACAACGTTGATCGGCAATAATCCTGTAGGCGGCCCATTCAAGGTGACGCCGGTTCCCGAAGGCCTCGACTGGAACTTCTGGCTCGGCCCGACGGCGCAGGTCGATTATGTGGCGGAACGATGCCACTATGAGTTCCGCTGGTGGTACGAATACTCCGGCGGCAAGATGACCGACTGGGGCGCCCACCACAATGACATCGCCCAATGGGCACTCGGCATGGACGAGAGCGGCCCCATCAGCATTCGCGGCACCGGCGCCGCGCCGTCAGATCGCCCTAACAGCTACAATTGCCATCCGACTTTTGAAGTGACGTACGTCTACGGCAATGGCCGCGCCGGCGGCGAAGGCACGCGGCTGATTTGTCGCAACGGCCCGGCGGAGAACTGGCCGATCCGCGAAACGCGCGGCGATCGTCAAGTCGTGGCCGACAACGGCATCCTCTTTGAAGGCGAGGACAACAAGTGGATCTGGGTGAGCCGATCGAGCATCCAGGCGAGCGACCGCACGTTGTTGAGTGAAGAGTTGCCGGCCAGCGCAACACGGTTGCCGCGCGCGACGAACCACATGGCGAACTTCCTGAGCTGCGTGCGTTCGCGCGAGCAGCCGATCTGCCACGCGGGCATCGGGCATCGTTCGGTGTCGGTGTGCCATCTCGGCGTGATCGCGACGCGCTTCTTCGCGAACACGACACTGCGCTGGGACCCGCGTGAGGAACGATTCACTGGCGAAAACGCGGAAGCCGCCAATCGGCATCTATCGCGCGCGCTGCGGGCGCCGTGGCGATTGGAAGCATGATTCATGTCGCGCTCAAAATGGTCGGCACTCAATGACGCACAGTTGCTCGCCCAATGTGAAGTCGATACGTACCGCGCCTCAGGCCCCGGCGGACAGAAACGCAACAAGACCAGCTCGGCCGTGCGCATCCGTCATCTGCCAAGCGGCCTCATCGTCATCGCGGAGGAAAGCCGGTCGCAGCACGAGAATCGCGCCAAAGCACTCAAGCGTTTACGCCAGGCGTTTTTCCTCAAGCTGCGTGAGTCGATCAGCACCGAGGAGCTGAGTTCCGTATCCCAACGCGCGGAACTCGCCTCGGTGCGTTCTCTCGACGGCAAAATCGAACTCGGCCGTAAGGACCCGCGCTACTGGCAAATCGTCGGCCTGGCGCTCGACGTCCTCGAAGCGACCGAAGCGCGCGTCAGCGAAACAGCGGCGGCACTCGGCATATCCACAGGACATCTCATCGACTTTCTTGAGAACGAACCCAAAGTCTGGGAGCAAGCCAACCAGTTGCGGCAACGCTTCGGCCAAAAGCCGCTCAAGCCGAGCAATTGAAGGCCGCGACCGAATGTGGGTTTTCATCGGCAGTGCAATTTGACAGAATAGGTGCAGGATCAATCCTATCCACCGTGGATGAACCCTTATGTGGCCCGACGCAACAAATACGCAAGAATTGCTCGCGAGCGCCAAGAAGGGCGACGCGGATGCCGTCGATCAACTCCTGGCGCGGCACCGCGAAGCCGTGCGCCGCATGATTGACCTGCGTCTGGACCCCGCGATCGTGCAACGGCTCGACGCCAGCGATGTCGTGCAGGAAGTCTTGATCGAAGCCAATCGCCGCCTGAAGGATTACCTGAAGGCGCCGTCGATGCCGTTCCATCTCTGGCTGCGGCACATCGCGAAGGACCACATCATCGACGCGCATCGCCGCCATCATCAAGCGCAAAAGCGTGGCGTCAACCGTGAGCAGCCAATGCAACGGCCCGCGTGGTCGGATCGCTCGTCGCTCGATCTCGCCGGGCAACTGCTCGATCAAGATTTGACGCCGGCGTCGGCCGCGATTCAAGAAGAGATGCAACGACGTTTGCGTGACGCGATCGCGCAGCTTGACGACGACGATCGCGAAGTGATTTTGATGCGCCACTACGAGATGCTCGCCAATCAGGAAGTCGCCGAGTCGCTGGGCCTGACCGAGGCGGCCGCGTCGATGCGCTATCTGCGGGCGGTGCGAAAACTCCGTGACCTGTTGACGCCGCAATGAAGGCTGGTTTACGTTTAGCGCTCGCTTAGCCCCTGCGAGCGCTAAACGTAAACCGGAGGAACCCAAATGCCACCGATGATTGTTACGCTTGCCCTCGCCATCGTCACGACGGGCGACGCCGACCGCACCGCCATCCAGCGCGTCCTCGACGATCAAGCCGCCGCATGGAACAAGGGTGACCTGCCCGGCTTCATGAAAGGCTATCTCGAATCCGACGACTTGAGCTTCTTCTCCGGCAACGCCAATACCAAGGGCTGGAAGGCGACGCTCGAGCGTTATCAGAAAAAATACCAAGGCGACGGCAAGGAGATGGGCAAGCTCACCTTCGACGAACTTTCGATCGAGATGCTCGGCAACGATCACGCTCTCGTGCGCGGCCGATTTCGTTTGCAATTGAAGTCCGACAATCCGACCGGCATCTTCACGCTGGTGATGCGCAAGACGCCGGCGGGATGGCGCATCATTCACGATCATACGTCAACATGAACGCCGCTTGCGGTTTCGCGCTCACGTGGCCCGCGCGAGCGCGAAACCGCCAGCGGCGATGACCAGGTTCAATATGGACAACAACAAGATCTACGACGACCTCACGCAACGATTCCGCGAATACCGCCTCCTCGAATCGGTCGGCGCCATCGTCGGCTGGGACCAGCATACGTACATGCCGCCGCACGGCGCCGGCCATCGCGCCGAACAAATGGGATTGCTCGCCAAACTTGGGCACGCGCAGTTGACAGCCCCCAAAATCGGCGAATTGCTCAATCAACTCAATGGCGCCAACCTCGACGAGACGCAAACCGTCAACGTGCGCGAAATCAAACGCGTCTACGATCGCGCCGTCAAGATGCCCGCCAAGCTCGTCGAGGAAATCGCAAAGACGGTGTCGGCCGCGCAAAACGTCTGGGCCGAGGCACGCAAGAAGAACGACTTTCCGTCCTTCGCTCCGTGGCTTGACAAGATCGTTACTCTCAAGCGCGAAGAGGCGAAAGCCGTCGGCTACAAGGATTCACCTTACGACGCGCTCCTGGACGAATACGAACCCGGCGCGACGGCGGCGGAGATCACGCGCGTCTTCGCCGAACTACGCGCCGATCTGGTGCCGCTGGTTGCGACCATCACGGCTTCGGGCAAGAAGCCGCGCAAGGACGTACTCAATCGCGAATTCGCCGTCGATCGCCAGCACATCTTCGGCCAGTCGGCCGCGGCGGCGATCGGCTTCGATTTTCAGGCGGGCCGGCTCGATACGACCGTGCATCCGTTTTGCTCTGGCATCGGCCCCGGCGATTGCCGATTGACGACGCGCTATCATCCGCGCGAACTCAATCAGGGCCTCTTCGGCATCCTCCACGAAGCGGGCCACGGCATCTACGAACAAGGCCTCGACCCCGCACACTTCGGCGTTCCCACGGGCAGCTTCGCATCGCTCGGCATCCACGAATCGCAATCGCGGCTCTGGGAGAATCAGGTCGGCCGCGGCCGCGCGTTCTGGGAGCATTTCTTGCCGCGTCTGAAGCAGACCTTCCCCGGCACGCTCGACGATGTGCCGCTCGACGATTTTGTGTTTGCCGTCAACAATGTCGAGAAATCGTTCATCCGCGTCGAGGCGGACGAGGCGACCTACAACATGCACATCATCCTGCGCTTCGAGTTGGAGCAGGCGTTGATGACCGGAGACTTGAAGCCGAACGACGTGCCGGGCGCGTGGAACGAGAAGTTCAAGGCGATGCTCGATCTGACACCGCCGAATGACGCGCAAGGTTGCTTGCAAGATATCCACTGGAGCATGGGCGGATTGGGATATTTCCCTACTTATACGCTCGGCAACCTTTACGCCGCCCAATTCATGCAAAAAGCCCGACAAGATCTCGGCGATCTCGACGGCGATTTTCGGCGCGGCGAATTCGGCCGCTTGAAAAGTTGGCTGAACGAAATGATTCATCGCCCCGGACAGCGCCATCGCGCGGGCGAGTTGTGCAAGCGCGTCACGGGGCAGGCGCTGAGCCACAGGCCGCTCGTCGCGTATTTGCGAGGCAAGTACGCGCCGTTGTATGGCATCTAGCTGAATTGGCTAATTGCTCGCAAAGCGCCGCGCAAGAGCTAAACGCAAGCGTCTTTTTCAAATGGAAACATCGGCCGGCGGCGATGGCGATACTCCAATCGCGACAAATCCGCCGTCGTCACGCCCGGCGTATCGACGCGAATCAGATGATTCGACACGGGTGCATAAGCGGCGACCGGCGCATGCACCCCCTTGGCGACGAGAATGCGAAACGCCGCGGGATCGAGGCCGCAACTGGTCAACTGCTTGATGCTGAACGGCACCATGCGCCGCGTCGTCAGCATGATGGTTAGCCCGCGCGGCGTTTCGACGACGGCGGTCGGGCCTTGATCGAAGTTCAAGAAACCGCCGTGGCGCGGCTGCGTCTCCTGGAACTTGCCGTCAAACAAACCCTTCACGATGAAATCGGCTTCGAACGGTTTGCCATGTTTATCGTCCGTTTTGCCGCCGACGCGCAAATGAATGGGTGAACCGACCCCCGCGGTGCTCGCGGCAATTACCGCGTCGGCATCGTTGAAACAGACATACGCAGGCATCAAGTCGCGACGTTGGTCGAGCGCGTGTGCCAGCAGTGTGCCATCGCCAGGCGAGCCGCCGCCAACGTTGTCGCCCATGTCGAGCAGCGTGATCGGGCCTTCGAGCTTCGCGGCTTGCGCGAGTGCCTCTTCAATGGTTATCAATTGACCCACAAACTCCTCGCGCCGGTCCCACCAGAATTTTTCGAGACCAGTCACCAACGATTCGGCCTTCGCGAAATCACCGTCCGTCACGACGATCGCGCATGTCCCCATCTCCGCCACGTCGGCATAGGGAAAACTCAATATCAAGCTGTTCGACAACACGCCCGGCTCCGCGAGCATGATGTCGGCGTATTCATACAGCGTTCGGCACGGCTTTTCCGCGGTGAGCTGGCGTTCGATGTTGATCGCCAGCGGCGGAAACGCGGCGGCCATCGTCGGCTTCACCTCGCCGCGCAACGTTCGCGCCATCAGACGTGCCGCATCGATGCCGCGAGCCCGTTGATCCAGGTGTGGATTGGTGCGATAGCCGATCAAGGCATCGCACGCGGCGACCATCTTCGGCGACACGTTCGCGTGCAAATCGAGCGTGCCGATGATCGGCAACGCCCGGCCAAAGCGCGATCGCAAGCGCGACAACCAATGTCCGTCGGCGTCGGGATGATTGGCCGCCACTGTCGCTCCATGCGGCGCGACGAGCAAACCATCGAACGGACCGGCGCGGTCGATGGCGGCGTCCATCCGCGCTAAAAGCGCATCGAATGCGTCGGCCGCGACGATGCCGTAGGGCAGGGCACGCGCCGCAAAGATCGGCACGGCGTCAATTTTTTCTTCTGCCAGGCCTGCGAAAAAGCCGCCGACTTCGTGATGGGCGCCGTCAAAGCGAGCGCGGACGGCGTCGCCTTCGAGCAGCATGTCGGCTTCGAAGTGCGCGAACGTCGTCGCCCCGGCGATGAACGTGTTCGATTCCTGAAGCAATGCGATGATGCCGACGCGCATTGGGTTTCCTTCCGAACTGAATCGTAAGCGAAGTGACGTCGAACCACTTCGCTTACGCTTCAGGCTCTGATTACATTCGCTCTACCGTCTTGATGCCGAGCAAATCCAAACACCGTTCGAGTACACGGGCCGTCAGATCGCACAAAAGGAGCCGGCTCGACTTAAGCGAATCGGTCTCCGCTTTGAGCACCGGGCAATTCTGGAAGAAGCCGCTGTACGTCTTTGCGACATCCCACAGATACGCGGTCACGGCGCTCGGCTGATATTCGTCCACGGCGGCGAGCAGCGATTCCTCGAGCTTGAGCAATTGCAACGCAAGGGCGCGCTCGTGCGGCGTGTCGAGCAGGACGGCGGGCGGATTGGTGCGGAGCGACGCCGGTTCGACACCGGCCTTACGAAAGATGCTGCGATTGCGCGCGAACGCATATTGCATGTACGTTGCCGTGTTGCCTTCCATCGCCATCATCTTGTCGAAGCTGAAGATGTAATCGGACGTGCGATTCTGACTCAGGTCCGCGTACTTGACGGCGCCGATGCCGACGGTCTTCGCGATCTCGGCGCGTTCGGCGTCGGGAATCTCGGGACTGTTGGCATCGACGATCTGCTTGCCTTGCTCCATTGCCTCGTCAAGCAGCGCTCCGAGTTCGACGGCGCCACCCTCGCGCGTCTTGATCGGCCGCTTGTCGGGGCCGAGCACGGAGCCGAAGCTGATGTGCGTCAATTCGACATCGGTGACACCGGAGCGTTTCGCGGCGTCGAACAGGTTCGAGAAATGCTGCGATTGGCGGAAATCCACGACGTAGAGAATCGCGTTTGGCTTGAAATGATCCAGGCGATACTGAATCGTTGCCAAATCGGACGTCGTATAGGTAAAAGCCTCATCGCGCTTGCGAATGAGCGCAACGTTGTCTTTCGTGAAACGAATGATGATCGCGCCGCCCTCGCCGGGTTCCGCGACTTTTTTTGCGAGCAAGTTCTCGACGACGCCCGGCAGCATCGGATTGTAGAAGCTTTCGCCATGTTCGTGATTGAAAGGCAATATGCCGAGCTTGTCGTAGATCGCGTGAATCTCCGCCAGACAGTGCGGCATGAATTCTTGCCAAAGCTTGTTGTTCTCCGGATCGCCGTGATGCAGTTTGGCGGTCTCGGCGCGGCATGCCTCCGCGACGGAGTTGACGGCTTCGTCCTCGTCTTCGCTGCCGATGAACTTGCGGACTTCGATGTAAATGCGTGTCAGCTCGCGAACGGGATCCTTTTGATAGGCGTCCTTATCGAGCAGATTTTTGTAGCCATACAGCAAGATGCCGAACTGCGTGCCCCAGTCGCCGAGGTGATTGTCGGTGACGACGGTGTGGCCCAAGAATCGCAATACGCGTGTGATCGCGTCGCCGATAATGGTGCTGCGCAAGTGGCCGACGTGCAGCGGCTTGGCGACGTTGGGCGAGCTGTAATCGATGACGTACGTCTTCGCGCTTGCTGCCTTCGCCACGCCCAGGCGATCGTCTGCGGCGATGGATTGCACTTGCTTGGCGAGCAAGTTTGGTTGCAGCCGAAGGTTGATGAAGCCAGGGCCGGCAATTTCGGGCTTTTCCAAAAGGTTGCCGAGATGGAGGCGTTTGACGATGTCCTCGGCGATGTCGCGCGGCTTCTTGCCGAGCGTCTTGGCGAGCGACATGGCGCAGTTCGCCTGGTAATCGCCGTGCTTGGGGTCTTGCGTCGCCTTGATCATGGCGACGTAGGGTTCCACGTCGGGGACGAGGCCTGTGAGCGCGGCGCGGAACTGGTCCTGGATGAAATGGAGGAGGTTCATGGCATCAATATATGAGGCGCAACGATGGCGCTGCGGCGACGGGCAACCGGCGCTGCGGCGCGAGCGCTAAACGGCAAGCGGGCAGGTTCAATCGCGCTTCCATTCAATGTGCGGTGCGTCAGCCCACAGTTCTTCGAGGGCATAGTATTCGCGCGAGTTCGCGTCGAACACGTGCACCACGATGTCGCCGTAGTCCTGCACGACCCAGCGGCTCGCTTGATAGCCCTGGATCGACAAGCGTTTCTCCCCCTCGCTGCGCATGTAATCATCGACCTCTTCGGCGAGGGTGTGGATTTGCCGCCGGCTCGCTCCCGTCATGAGGATGAAGAAATCGAAGATGGGCGTGATGCCGCGTAGGTCCAAGATGACGATATCCTTGGCTTTGTTATCATCGCCGATACGGGCACATTGCATGGCCCGTTCGAGGGAAATGGGTGCGCGGGTGGTGGTGGCGGTTGCGTTGGCGTCGTTGTTCAAAGGACCTCCAAAGGGATGCCTCACCTTCCGCCGGCGGGCGAATGGCGGCGGCGCGAGTCGGGCACGATGCACATTCCAGACACGTGGCGACGAGCTCAAGTTCGCGGTCCGGGCGAGTTTCGCGAAATCGACATCGTCGGCCTATCTTATTCTACCGGCTTGGGCGGAAAAATGCGGCGCGGAAATTTGAGCAATCGAAAACTCGACTTTTGCGTTCCCGTAAACGTCTTGCTACCATAAACGAAGGTCCCTTTGCCTCGTTCCCAGGCTCTGCCTGGGAACGCACTGCCCTCAAGGCTCTGCCTTGCCGTTCC